>JBGVBT010000111.1:0-3573 GCA_045225895.1 Sphaerochaetaceae bacterium | reverse complement strand
CCTTTACAATTTCGAAAACAAGCCTTTAAGATGGCTATGTAAAGATTCTTGTCCAGCAAATGGGGTTCACACCAAAAACTCATTTTTATGCAAATCGTACTGCTTTTTCACTTTTCGGCTGACTTTTAGACTCCGTCAAACTCGAAACCACATATGTATTGATTATTCCAAAGCACAGGGAGAGAATGAACTCATGACCGGGAAAGACATCATAGACTTCCACAACAGAATATGGGGAACCGTTCCCCGAATCGGGCAGAGGATAATAAAGACATCCATTGCAGTATTCATTTGTCTGGTTATAAACCACTTCAGAGGCTATGAGGCATCCACAATGTCTATGGAAGCCGCCTTCACCGCAATCATCTGCATGCAGCGGAGTGTCAAAGGTACAAGCCACAATGCCATAAGCCGATTTGCTGGAACACTCATCGGAGCTGCATGGAGCATGGTTTTCCTGTTCCCGCTTGTCAGGATATATCCGTACTGCCACGTCATCTTCTGTTATGCACTCATTGCGCTGGGAGTACTTCTTTCGATATATACGGCGGTGTTCTTCCATCTTTCGGAGACCGCAGCCCTGGCGGCGATTGTCTTTCTGTGCATCACCCCGTCGTTCATGGATCTGGAAAATCCCCTGCTTCAGTCGCTGTCTCGCCTTGAGGACATAGTCATAGGGACCATAGTGGCCATCCTGGTCAACGGCTTCTTTATCCCGAGAAGGAAACATCCGGATTATCTTTTCTTCATAAGGACAAAGGATCTGGGACCTGATTATTTCTCAAAGCTGTCCCCATCCGTCATCTACCATCTGTCAAAGCTCTATTCGGAAGGTGCGAAGGTCTGTCTCATCACAGAGCATGCCCCGGCTTTCCTCTCGCTTCAGATGAGCATGATCAGCTCCACCATCCCGCAGATTGTCATGGACGGTGCGGCCATCCACGATGCAAACGAGGATGTCTACCTATGGAAGGCACCCTTCGAGGCTGACCAGGCCACGGAGGTCGAGAAACTGCTGGACGGACAGGGTCTTAGCTTCTTCATTTACACAATCCACAACGACAACACATGTGTCTTCCACCACGGGGAGATTAACGACTCCGAGAAAATTGTTTACGACAAACTGAAAAAGACCCCGTACAGGCAGTACATGAAGGAGGACACCTTCCATGAGGAAGAGGTGGTCTACTTCAAGATAATCGACACCACTCCCAACATCGGAAGGCTTGAGGGCAAGCTGTACTCCATCCTTCCGGCAGAGTACACCAGGATGGTGAGACGTTCAGATGGAGGAATCAAGGGTGTGAGCGAGCTCTACATCTACAACATCAACGCCACGGTCGAGAATGCAAAGAAGAAATTCATCACCCTGATCGAGGACGGAAAGACAAACCTCATACCTCTGGACATAACACTGCCCGAAGGATACAGGTACGGAAACGATGCCCTCCACTTGCTTAATCTTGTCAGCAGGAAGTTCGAGCAGCTCTTCATCCTGCCAGACAAGACAAAAAAACAGTAATTTACAAGCCGTTCAGGCCATCATTGCAGTGCCACACCATTCACATACAGCGTGTGGCCGTTTCTGTTGAGCGTTCCGTTGTTGGTGAACGAGCTGACATAGGCGTCGGCAGTAAGTGTCCAGGTGCTTCCGCTTTCAATCGTCACACTGACCTGTCCTATGGAAGTTGAGACAGACGCTCCGGAGGCGTTGGAGATCGAGCCGCTGAAGCTTCCTGTGAAGATGCTGTTGTCCTTCAGATTCAATGTGAAGGATGAATCGCTTCCCACAAGGATGGTGCCGGACAGAGTCTGACCGGATGCGTTCAGTGTGGCGATGTTGGAAGAACCGCTCCAGCCGTCTGCACATACGGAAAGAAGGACATCACTGTCGGTGTTGATTATTGTCACACCGTTGAGATTAATGACGGCGTTGGTGTTTGTGACATGGAACACATGACCCTTTTTGCTTGTCAGCTTTCCTCCTGTCATGGTGAATGACGACGTGCCGCTGTCGGCATCGCCGGACATCGACTGATAGATCATGATTGTATCGAGGAACTTCGCATTGCCGTTGCATCTTGTATTAGTTGCTGTCAGGTCGCAGTTCTCGAGAGTGATTGAGTTCTTTCCCTCGATGCAGACTCCTTCCGAGAGGTTGGAAACAAGAGTTGCATTCTTTACCGTGATATCAGCAGTCGAATAGATGGCCGGGGATCCCAGTCCGTTTGAAGTATAGGTTCCGCCATTGACAGTGACAGTTCCGCCTCCCCTGTCTGTCCTGATTGCAGCCGATGACTGTCCGCTTGTGGTCACGGTCAGGTTCGAGGCTATGGTGACTCCGCCTCCGGTTGTCATGATTCCGCCGGAGCCGCTGCCTGTTGTGGTGATGACTGTATCGGAGATGATTACCGTTGTGCCGTCTCCCAAGGCTCCGTTCTTACCGCCGTTGCCGCCATAGGAGAACACGCCGTTGGCTCCGGATGCATCGGACGATATGGTTCCGCCCTTGATTGTGGTTGTAGACCCGCCCTTGACCAGAACTGCGGCATTTTGGCCGTAGAAGTTGCAGTTGTCGCCGCCACTGGAGCTTCCGCTCTTGGTCACCGTCGGATTGGTTATCGTCACAGCTTCCGAAGTGCTTATGAGCAGGGAGGACACATCCGATGAAGAAGATGCATATGTCTCTCCTGTCCGGCTGTCCGAACCGGTGATCTCCACCGTTCCCGAATACACAACAGTACTGGAACCTGAGCCGGGTTTTCCTCCGGGAGGATTGCCCGGTCTTTCTTCAGAGGGTCTGTCCGAGCTGAATGATGCGCCTGTATTACAGCAGGAAACAGCAAATATAGCTGTAATCAGTGTAATAATGACAATCTTGAATAAACTGTTCTTCATAGCTAACCTCTTTAAATTACTATCAATTTTCTATACTTAAAACGGTCTTCCTCCGGGACCGCCGCCAATATTGCCGCTTTGACCTCTGGAAGTTGTATTGGACACAGTCACGCTGCTTGCTGTTCCTCCGCTTACGGAAACTGTTCCGTAATACACGGTACCATTAAACTGGCTGCTTCCTTCAACCGTGCCTCCGCTGATCAGCGTTGCTGAGCCCTGGGTCAGATCTCCGGATCCAAGCAGTACATTGCTTCCATATCTGTAACCGGATGGGACCTTGAACGCAAGAGTCACTTTACCATCCTGAATCAGGGCGTATGTTGTTCCTTCCGAGACCGAACCGGCACTGACTGTGTAAGCAGTGGTGCCAGAGGCCTGCGGTACGTTGTTCGAACCGCCCATGGCTATAATCAGACCGCCGGTGTACAAAAAGCGTGAATTGCTGTTGCAGTCCAGTCCCCCTTCAGGGGCTCCCGCACCCATCGCAACTATTACACCGCCGGAGATATTGAAAGCTCCCTGACTCTCTTCGGCTCCTGCATCGACGGCATCATTCTGCGAAGCGTATGCGTAGATCAGGCCTCCGCTGATGTGGATTGCCTCGGATGCGTTCAGACAGTCGTCCGTTGTGTTGAGGACAAGTGTTCCGCCTGTGATGTACAGGTTGTTCTTGGC
>JBGVBT010000110.1:0-8403 GCA_045225895.1 Sphaerochaetaceae bacterium | reverse complement strand
GAGAAGCTTGAGGCTGCCGGCTGCGTTGTCGAAGTCAAGTAATCGACCTTTAAAACGGAACCTCCAGGGCCCGATTCCGGGCCTCGGAGGGTTTTCTGTCTATTGAAGATACTCAACGGACAGTTATTCATTCAGCAGTTTCCAACTGCCTTAGGGGGTACACGATGGTTGCCAAAGGCAAACCCATAAACCGAACCTACATAGGAGCCGACTTTGAAGAAGTCTGTCAGCTCCCAGACCTGATTGGAATCCAGAAAGATTCCTACGAGAACTTCCTGCAGAGCAACAAGCTCAGAGCCGGTCTTCCCCTCGAGGAGAAGAGCGGTCTTGAGGAAGTGTTCAGATCCATATTCCCTATAGACGGTCCAAATGGAGAGATGAGCCTCAGATACGAGTCCTACTCTCTCGATTTCAGCAATATAAAGTCGGAGACCGAGTGCAAGAAGAAGGGACGCACATACAGCGTTCCCCTCAAGGCTGTCATCAGCCTGGCCCTCTCCGCCAACGACGAGCTGAGGGAGAAGGAGATCTTCCTCGGTGAGATCCCTCTCATGACAGACAGGGGAACATTCATCGTCAACGGCGCCGAGCGTGTCGTGGTCAGCCAGATCCACAGGTCCCCAGGTGTCATCTTCACAAACGAGAAGGGCGTCTACTCATCAAGAATCATCCCGTACCGCGGCTCATGGCTGGAGTTCGAGATCGATGAGAAGAAGCGCGTCATCTGTGCGAAGATCGACAGAAAGAAGAGAATTCTCGGAACCCTGTTCCTCAGAGCCATCGGATACGACACTCGCGAGAAGATCATCGCCGCCTTCTACGCCTCCAGAACGGTCGAGCTCAACGACCAGACCAAGGAGGAGCTGGACGGAATGTATCCTGCAAAGGACATCTACGCCAAGATCGACGGCAACGATGCCAAGGTATTCCAGGCCGGAACCGCACTTAACGCCAACGACCTGGAGCAGCTGATCGCCCTCGGTGTCACATCGATCGATGTCGTGGACATGGATGCCGACAACTCGCTCCACAGCGACATGGTCCTCAACTGCTTCGGCATCGAGGAGTCCAAGTATACAAACAGCGGAGTCAGCGACGAGCCGACCAAGGACGAGGTCCTGAGCACCATCTACAGCGTCCTCATGCCCGGTGAGATGATCACAACCGAGCGTGGAGAGCGTGAGCTTCCGGAGATGTTCTTCTCCTCAAGACGCTACGATCTGGGAGCAGTCGGACGCTACAAGCTCCACAAGAGATTCAATGCAGGTGACGAGGACGAGGGATTCGACGAGAACCTCACTGTGCTCACACCGCAGGATATCGTCAACACCATGGCTTTCCTCATCAAGGTATTCATCCACGAGGAGAACATCGATGATATCGACCACCTTGGAAACCGCCGTGTCAGATGCGTCGGAGAGCTTCTGCAGCAGCAGCTCAAGGCCGCATTCTCACGTATGGAGAGGATTGCCAAGGACAGGATGAACACCAATCCCGAGGCTGCCAAGCCTCAGGACCTTATCTCGAACAAGCCGATTGTCGCCGCCATCAAGGAGTTCTTCGGATCATCGCAGTTCTCCCAGTTCATGGACCAGATCAACCCGCTTGCCGAGCTTACACACAAGAGAAGACTCACCGCCCTTGGAAGCGGCGGACTGAACCGTGACCGCGCAGGATTCGAGGTCAGAGACGTCCATTACACACACTATGGACGCATGTGCCCGATCGAGACTCCTGAAGGTCCGAACATCGGTCTGATTGTCTCTCTTGCAAACTACACCAGAATCAACAAGTACGGTTTCCTCGAGACTCCGTACAGAAAGGTAAGAGACGGAAAGGCCACCAAAGACGTCAAGTTCCTGGATGCATACGATGAGGAGAAGTACTTCATCGCACAGGCCAACGCCAAGCTGAACAAGGACGGAAGCTTCGTCGACAGAGACGTTCCTGTAAGAAACAAGGGCGACTACTCGACACGCCATCCGGAAGACATCAGATACATGGACGTATCACCAAAGCAGGTTGTCTCCGTTGCCGCATCACTCATTCCGTTCCTGGAGCATGACGATGCCAACCGTGCCCTGATGGGTTCCAACATGCAGCGTCAGGCAGTTCCTCTTCTCTTCCCTGAGGCCCCGAGGGTGGGTACCGGTATGGAGACCAAGGCAGCCTACGACTCAGGAGTCCTGATCAAGGCAAAGAGAGGCGGAAAGGTAACATACGTCTCATCGACAAGAATCGACATCGCCGTTGACCCGTCCGAGTGCGAGATCGAGGGTGAGATCGATACATACGAGGTCCAGAAGTTCCAGAGAACCAACCAGGACACCTGTTTCACGCAGGTCCCGATTGTCTCCAGCGGGCAGATTGTCCAGAAGGGTACTGTAATCGCCGACGGTCCTGCAACAGACCGCGGAGACCTGGCTCTCGGAAGAAACATCCTTGTCGGATTCGTCCCATGGAATGGATACAACTATGAGGACGCCGTTCTGATCTCAGAGCGCGTCATCAAGGAGGATATCTACACCTCCATCCACATTCATGAGTTCATCACAGACATCAGAGAGACAAAGCTCGGTCCCGAGAAGCTTACCCGCGACATCCCGAACACCAGCGAGAAGATGCTGGAGATGCTGGATGAGGAAGGTATTGTCAAGATCGGTACCATGGTGCATCCGGGCCACATCCTTGTAGGTAAGGTCACTCCGAAGAGCGAGAGCGACACAACTCCTGAGTTCAAGCTTCTGAACTCGATCTTCGGCGAGAAGGCCAAGGAAGTCAGGGACACGTCGCTCAAGGTTCCACACGGAACAGAGGGTATCGTCATAGACATCCAGCGCCTGAAGAAGAACGAGACGGACGAGCAGCTTCCTCCAGGAGTCGAGGAGACCATCAAGGTCCTCATCGCCACCAAGAGAAAGCTCCGCCAGGGAGACAAGATGGCCGGCCGTCATGGAAACAAGGGTGTTGTTTCCAGAATCCTTCCTGAAGAGGACATGCCGTTCATGGAAGACGGAACACCGCTAGATGTCTGTCTGAACCCGCTCGGAGTTCCTTCACGAATGAATATCGGTCAGCTGATGGAGACCCAGCTAGGTTGGGCCGCCGTCAAACTGGACGAGTGGTATACATCTCCTGTATTCCAGAGCGCAAGCATGGACCAGATCGAGTTCAAGATGAAGGAGGCAGGACTGCCGCTGACATCCAAGACAACTCTGTACGACGGAAGGACTGGAATCCCGTTCGTCAATCCGGTCTTCTGCGGATACATCTACTACCTGAAGCTGCACCACCTTGTCGACGACAAGATGCATGCAAGAAGTACCGGACCTTATTCGCTGGTCACACAGCAGCCTCTCGGAGGAAAGGCCCAGTTCGGTGGTCAGAGACTCGGAGAGATGGAGGTCTGGGCTCTTGAGGCATACGGCGCTGCAAACACACTGCAGGAGCTGCTTACAATCAAGAGTGATGACATGAACGGACGTGTGAAGATCTATGAGAGCATCGTCAAGGGCGAGCCTTCTTCAAGCGCCGGAATGCCTGAGGCGTTCAACGTTCTGGTCCAGGAGATCAGAGGACTGGCTCTGGATATGAGCGTGTATGATTCAAAGGGCAAGCAGGTCGCTTTGACAGAGAGAGATGAAGAGATCATCAACAAGAAGGGTCTTTGATTCGGGGGACTATAGATGAAAGACATACAAGATTTCGATAGTGTAATGATAAAGCTGGCTTCGCCGGACCAGATCAAAGCCTGGTCCTACGGAGAGGTGAAGAAACCTGAAACAATCAACTACAGAACCCTCAGACCTGAGAGGGAGGGTCTCTTCTGCGAGAAGATCTTCGGAACCACCAAGGAGTGGGAGTGCTACTGCGGAAAGTTCAAGTCCATCAGGTACAAGGGTGTTGTCTGCGACCGCTGCGGAGTTGAGGTTACAAACACCAAGGTCCGCCGTGAGAGAATGGGACACATCACTCTCGCTTCCCCGGTTTCACACATCTGGTACTACAGAAGCGTTCCTTCAAGAATGAGCCTTCTTCTGGATATCTCGAAGACCGCACTTCAGAGCGTTCTCTACTACGAGAAGTACATCGTCATCAACCCCGGTGATACAGACCTGAAGTACAAGCAGCTTCTGACAGAGGAAGAGTACATCGGCGCACGCGAGCAGTACGGAGATTCATTCACAGCCATGATGGGTGCCGAGGCAATCAGGATTCTGCTTGCCGACCTCGATCTGAAGGCTCTGAGCGAAGAGCTCGGAAAGCAGATGAGGGAGAAGGGAGCCAAGTCGGCCGACAAGAGACTTCTGAAGAGGATCGAGGTCGTCGAGAACTTCAAGGACAGCGACAACCGTCCCGAGTGGATGATCCTCACGGTCATCCCCGTCATTCCGCCAGATCTCAGACCTATGGTCCAGCTGGACGGAGGAAGGTTCGCTACCAGTGACCTCAATGACCTGTACAGAAGGGTTATCAACAGAAACAACAGACTTCAGCGCCTTATAAGCCTTCATGCTCCTGACATCATTGTCAGAAACGAGAAGAGAATGCTTCAGGAAGCTGTGGATGCTCTTCTTGACAACTCCAAGAGAAAGCGCGGAGCAGTCAAGGGTGCCAACAGCAGGCCGCTCAAGTCTCTTTCAGACATGCTCAAGGGAAAGCAGGGTCGTTTCAGACAGAACCTGCTCGGAAAGCGTGTCGACTATTCCGGGCGTTCGGTTATCGTCGTCGGACCTGAGCTCAGGATGCATCAGTGCGGTGTTCCGTCAAAGATGGCTCTCGAGCTGTTCAAGCCGTTCCTCATGAAGAAGCTTGTCCAGAGCGGACTTGCCTCCAACGTCAAGAAGGCAAAGACCCTGGTGGAGCAGGAGACCAGCGATGTCTGGTCAGTCCTGGATGAGGTCGTCAAGGAGCATCCGGTCATGCTCAACCGTGCACCTACGCTGCACAGACTCGGAATCCAGGCCTTTGAGCCGGTTCTGGTCGACGGCAAGGCCCTGAAGCTCCATCCTCTGGTATGTCATGCGTTCAACGCCGACTTCGACGGAGACCAGATGGCCATCCACGTTCCTCTCACACAGGCAGCACAGCTGGAATGCTGGACCCTCATGCTCAGCACAACCAACCTGCTGGACCCTGCAAACGGAAAGCCGATCGTCTATCCTTCACAGGATATGGTTCTGGGTATCAACTACCTCACAAGAGCCAAGAACGACGACAAGGGTGACGGAAGCTACTACGACAACATAGATGAGATCCAGATGGCAATCGAAGCCGGAAGCCTCTCATACAATGCCAAGATCGGATACACACTTCCGAACGGACACAGATACACATATCCGAAGGATCCCGAGGATTATACGACAGCCGGAAGACTCATCTTCTTCGATTCGCTTCCCGCAGTCGAGGGCATCTCTTTCGAGGAGTGCAACAAGCTCTTCGGAGACAAGCAGCTCAAGCAGCTCATCTCACGTGCCCTCAAGACAGACAGGAACTCTGTTGTCGTCGACCTCTGCGATGCCATCAAGGATGTCGGTTTCAAGTATGCAACCCTGTTCGGAGCCACCATCGGTCTCTCCGACATGATCGTTCCTGATTCCAAGAAGACTCTGGTCGAGGAGGCCAACGCCAAGCAGTCCGAGGTCCTGGATCAGTACCATCACGGTCAGATCACACAGGAAGAGCGCTACAACAGGCTGATCGACATCTGGTCACAGACCAACGAGCAGCTTGCCGACGAGCTCATGGCAAAGCTCCGCGAGAGCCAGAACGGTTTCAACCCGCTGTTCCTCATGGCCGATTCCGGTGCAAGAGGATCCAAGACCCAGATCCGTCTGCTCGGTGGAATGAGTGGTCTCATGTCCAAGCCGAACGGCGACATCATCCAGTTCCCGATTAAGTCGAACTTCAAGGAAGGACTTTCGATCATCGAGTTCTTCATCTCGACAAACGGTGCTCGTAAGGGTCTGTCGGATACAGCTCTTAAGACCGCTGAGGCAGGCTATCTCACAAGAAGACTTGTCGATATCTCACAGGATGTTGTCATCAACCAGGAAGATTGCGGAACCATCAACGGAATTGTCAGAACCGCCATCAAGGACGGAGACGACATCATCCAGTCCCTGGCTGACAGAATCAGCGGACACTACACACTCGAGAACGTCATTAATCCGAACACCGGAGAGATCATTGTCCCGATCGACCATGAGATCACCGATGAAGAGGCAAAGGCAATCGAGGATGCAGGTGTCGAGGGTGTCCTTGTCAGAACAGTTCTGACCTGTGAGGCCAAGCACGGTATCTGCAAGAAGTGCTACGGCAGGAATCTGGCCACCAACAAGCCTGTATCCGTCGGAGAGGCAGTCGGAATCATCGCCGCACAGTCCATCGGACAGCCCGGTACACAGCTTACCATGAGAACCTTCCACGTCGGAGGAACAGCTTCCACAAGCGCAGAGGAGAACAAGGTCACATTCAAGCATCCTGTGTTCATCTCCAAGATCTCCGGAAGCACGGTTGTCAGACAGGAAGACAGCGCATGCCTGTTCACCAGAAAGGGCTACATCTTCTACAGGGCCGCACTGGATGAGTTCAAGCTCGGTGCCAAGGTCGCACTTGCAGAAGGAATCGCAGATGGTGTCAAGGTTGCGGGCAACGCCGTGATCTGCACATCCGGAAAGGACAAGCTCACATGCTCCGTCAAGGGCGGAACCGTCAGAATCTTCGACAAGACAGTCGTTGTTCTCGGTCCCGAGGAGAGAATGGATGCCAAGACCGGATCCATCCTGCATGTCAAGGAGAACCAGTTCGTCGCAACAGGCGAGACTGTGATCACATTCGACCCGTTCTCGGAGCCCATCATCTCCGAGGTCAACGGTATGGTCAAGTTCGAGGACCTCACTCTGGGCACAACGCTCATCAAGGAAGTCAACGAAGAGACAGGAACTTTCGGATACAGAGTCACGGACCACGCCCTGGACAACGTCGAGCCGAGAATCGAGATTCTGGATGCAAACGGAGATACAATCACTTCCTATCTGCTGCCGGGTTCATCCTACCTCCAGGTCGGAGACGGTGAGATGGTCAGTGAAGGTCAGGTCCTTGCAAGACTGCTCATGGCCAGCGTGAAGACGAAGGACATCACCGGAGGTCTTCCGAGAGTCGGAGAGCTGTTCGAGGCCCGCAAGCCGAGAAACGTCGCTATCCTTGCTCAGGCAAGCGGCGTGGTCAAGTACGGCAAGATCGAGAAGGGCAAGAGAGTCATCATCGTCACCGACGAGTTCGGCAAGGAGTACAAGCACTCCATCCTTCTCGGAAAGCACATCCTTGTCAGAGAAGGTGACCACGTCGAAGCCGCAGAGAGACTCTGTGACGGAAACATCGATCCGCATGACATCCTGAGCATCTCGGGCGAGAACCAGCTCCAGCAGTTCCTGCTCAACGAGGTCCAGGAGGTCTACAGACTCCAGGGTGTCGACATCAACGACAAGCACCTGGGAATCGTTGTCAGACAGATGCTCCGCAAGGTCGAGATCCTCAAGGTCGGAAATACAAGGCTCATCCTCGGTCAGAAAGTTGACAAGTACCGCTTCCATGACGAGAACGCAAGGGTCATCGCTGAAGGCGGACAGCCTGCCATTGCAAGGCCGTGCCTGCTGGGAATCACCAACGCTTCGCTGTCGATCGACTCCTTCATCAGTGCCGCTTCATTCCAGGAAACCACGAAAGTCTTGACAAACGCAGCAATTGCTGGTAGTAGAGATGAGTTGCGTGGTCTTAAGGAGAACGTCATCATCGGACACCTCATCCCGGCCGGAACCGGAATGAAGTGCTACCGCGATGTCAAGCTCAAGGACGAGGATGCTCTGGCACTCAGCGACAGAGTCGAGTCCGTCATGAGCGAAAGGGCTCAGGAGGAGATCGAGGATCTCGCGGACATGTCTTCTGAGAACGAGATGCTCGGAGACTCCGATGACTTTGCAGCAGAGGACGACTTCGTCGGCGACGACGAGGAGTGATCCTTCAATTGAAACAACGCCGGGTGGTTCCACCCGGCTTGAGTTATAATCATCCGTATGGGTGGTTGATTTGCGTATTCGGCAGTTGTCCGGTCCGACCGGAGCGTCGTTTACGGTGAGGAGGGTAAGCATTATGCCTACCATTAACCAGCTTGTCAGAAAGGGTCGAGAGAAAGTCACACACAAGACCAAGTCTCCGGCACTCGAGGGATGCCCGCAGAAGCGTGGCGTCTGCACAAAGGTCATGACAGTGACCCCGAAGAAGCCTAACTCAGCTTTGAGAAAGGTCGCCCGTGTACGTCTTTCGAACGGAATCGAAGTCACCGCGTACATTCCTGGTATCGGACACAACCTCCAGGAGCACTCGGTTGTTCTCATCCGTGGC
>JBGVBT010000109.1:0-27261 GCA_045225895.1 Sphaerochaetaceae bacterium | reverse complement strand
GGAATCATAGACCTGCCAAAGAAGCAGGATTCCGAAGAACGCAAATCCGATGAGGAAGGTTCTCTTCTTGTTGAGTTTAAGCATTTTCAAATTTCTCCTATATGAGAATGTTCCCAAGGGTTAATTCTACAACACCGTGGGTGCTTTTCTCAATCAAATTGTTGGCGGAGGCAAGTTCGATTGAAGTTGCTTAAAACACGGTTCTTGATTAGAATTTCACTTGAGATGATCCAGTTCTATAAACCCACTTTGAAACGGCGGGACATGGACAGTGTCCTGCAGACCATGGTCAATGAGAAAATAGGTCCGGGAGAGAGGGCCAAGGCCTTTGTACAGAGCTTCTGCGAGACGGTGGGAGTTCCATCTGGCATTGCCTTCAGAACATATCCGGACTGCCTTTTCCATGCACTTGTGGCCATGGGAGTGACCAGTGGCACCAAAGTGGCGGTTTCTCCGCTTTCTCCTGACATCTACAGGACGGTTTTCGAGCGTATCGGGGCAGAGATGGTGTTAGTTGACATAGACAGGCAGAACGGATGCCCTGACGAGGCTCTGGTGGCCCGGAGCGGGGCTGAGGTGCTTCTTCTTTACGAACCGTTCGGAACGCTTCCTGTCAGATACAACGAGAAGACCACATTTGTCGAAAGCTGCGATTACGGAGAAGTCAAGGTCATAGAGGATATTTCCGAGAGCATAGGGTCGAAGGTCGGTGAGGAGTTCTCCGCCGGACAGATAGGCAGGATTGTCGTCTGTGCCATGGAGGAGGACAGCGTTGTAAGCGCCGGTGGCGGTGCCGTGATGGCGATGAACAGGGAGTATGCCGGTTCGCTTCACGGAAAGAGACCTTCCAAATATCTTACCATGCCGGACATGAACGCTGCCCTGGGGATGGTCCAGCTATCGAACCTGAGTGAGAACTGCGCCAGGAGAATGGAGATACTCAAGGCCTATCAGCAGAATCTTGCGAAGACCAGGCACAGGCAGTTCGGTCTTGGGTTGGTGGAGTTCTCATCAAATGCGGCGTCTTTTGCCGTAATGCTTGATTCCAGGCCCGATGAGACCATGAAGTTTGCAAAGGGAAAAGACGTTCCCGTCAAAATGGCGTTCTCGGACTGTCTTTTCAAGAGTGTGGAGGGCGATCCGTTCGAGATTGCCCCTGTTGCGGCCTCGTTCTTCTACAGGACCGTTGAATTCCCGCTTTATCTTTTCCTGAAACCGGATGAGATCGACCTTGTCTCCAAGGTGGTCTCACACCTTCCCTGATCACGGAGGCTGTTATGGCGGAAAGACATATTTCGAAAGTCGTGGTTCTTGCCAATTCCTCCAAGCACGATGTGGGTCGTGTTGCCTCACGCATCACGGCCTGTCTGACAGAGATGGAAATCGAAAGCAGGATAATCATGCTGTCATCCTCATTGGAGGACCTTTCAATCGATGTTCCCGAGTGCGATCTTGCAATCTCCCTCGGCGGGGACGGAACTGTCCTTGCATGTGCAGTGATGCTCAGGGGCAGGGGGATTCCGATTCTTGCCGTGAACATGGGGACGTTCGGTTACATTGCCGAGACTTCCGTAGATGAGATCGAGAAGGTTCTGGGCGAATACATGGAAGGAAAGACCGGTGTGCTCTCCCGCATGATGCTTGATGTAAGTGTAGTCAGAAAGGGAAAGGAAGCCTTCAGCACCTGCTCCCTGAACGATGTGACGGTATCTGCGGTATCGCATGCCAGGATGGCCAAGCTGGATCTGTTTGTGGACGGTATCCTTGCTGCAAACCTCAGGGCCGACGGCATGATCATGGCGACTCCCACCGGATCCACTGCATACAGCCTTTCGGCAGGCGGCCCCATCATCGATGCCTCAATGGAGGCAATAATCATCAACCCGATCTGTCCGTTCACGATGAGCGTCAGACCGCTTGTGGTCAACAGGGATTCGGAGATAAAGCTTATGATTCCCAGACAGAACACGGAGATGTCCCTCACTTGTGACGGCCATCAGGTGTTCTCTCTGCAGGAAGGAGATGAGATTTCCGTCCGTCAGGGCAAAGACAGGGCATTGTTTGTCGAAAATCCCAGAAGAAGGTTCATAGAGGTTCTCAGAGACAAGCTGGCATGGGCCGGAGGCTTCAATGCTTGAGCATCTGGAGATCCGTAATTTCGCACTAATTGAGAATCTCAGTGTCGATTTCTCCGACGGCTTCAATGTGATCACAGGAGAGACCGGATCCGGAAAGTCCATAATACTGGGCGCCCTGGGGCTTCTCATGGGCGAGAAGGCGGACACCGGTGCCGTACGTGCCGGAACCGATGAGATAGTGATAAACGCAGTGATCTCCATTCCCGAAGGCCACGAGATCCTTCCATGGCTGGCCGAACGCGGAGTTGAGCCTGAGGACGGCGCCGTCTATGTCAGACGCACTGTGAAGGCCAACGGCGGAAGGTCTCTGATCCATGTTCAGAATCAGGTATTCTCAAGGCAGGACCTGTGCACCATGGCCGAGAGTCTGATAGACATGCATGGCCAGAGCGAGCACCAGAGCCTTCTTTCCGTAGACAGGCAGAGAAGGATCCTGGATTCATATGCACAGAACGCAGCCCTCCTTTCCGAGTGCGAGGATGCCTACAGGAAGCTCGGTTCCCTCCAGAAGAAAAAGGATGATCTCCTGAGGAGTCTGGAAGAGGGCAGGAGGCAGGCGGATTATCTGCAGTTCGCCCTGGATGAGATAGACGGTGCAAAGGTCAGAATCGGAGAGGACGAGGAGCTTAGGGAGCGAATCCATGTCCTGGGACAGTTCGAGTCCATATATGAGAACATCTCCAACTGCACAGACAGGCTAAAGGATGCCAGAGCAGGCATCTATGACGCCATTTCCTCCGTTGCAAAGGCTGCAAAGGCCGATCCAAAGCTTCAGGACTATACCGCAAGGCTTGAAAGCGCAAGGATAGAGACCGAGGACATAAGCGAGGCGCTGAAGGAATACCTGAGGTCAATCGAGTACTCCGAGGATGCCGTGAACAGCATGCAGGACCGCCTTGCGCAGCTTCAGAAGCTCAAGAGGAAGTACGGACCTGAGCTTGAGGATGTCCTTGCGTTTGCAGAAAAGGCCAGGGAGACTCTGGATGTCACGGAGAACTTCCAGATCCATCTGGACGAGTGTGAAAAGGCTCTCAGGCAGGCTGAAAAGGATTATGACCTCTGCTGCGAAAAGCTCAGCAGGTCCAGAAAGAGCGGAGCCTCGTCGCTTCAGAAGAGCATAGGTGAGGTCCTGAGGACTCTGGGCATGCCCAATGCCGAATTCAGCATCAGCATAGCGGAAGGAAAACCCGGCGTGCACGGAAGAGACCAGATCGAGTTCCTGATAAGCGCCAACCCGGGTGAGCCCCAGAAGGCCCTGAGGGACATCGCATCCGGTGGAGAGCTCAGCCGTGTGATGCTTTCGCTGAAGACCGTCCTTTCCAAGGAAGATGAGATCCAGACCCAGGTGTTCGATGAGATCGACTCCGGCATAGGCGGGTCTGTGGCCATCAGCCTTGCCAGATGCATCAGGGATCTTTCCCATGCCAAACAGGTCATTGCCATAACGCATCTTGCAAGCATCGCAAGCATGGCCGATGTCCAGATGGTTGTCACCAAGAGTGTGGAGAACGGACGCACGTTCACCCGCCTGAAGCAGGTTGAAGGGGACGACAGGGTTCATGAGATTGCAAGGATGCTCAGCGGTGACGAGTCAGATGTCTCTCTTGAGCATGCCAGAATGATGCTTGGCAACAAATTAGGATCGGTTCTGCTCAAAGAGGCATAAGGTTCAGGCTCTTTGCGATTCTTACTCTCAGAACAGGATCAGAAATGTTTTCCCTGATGTTCCACACGGCGTCCTGAAGCGTTGTGAGCTTTGGCTCGAAGCCGTCAAGTCTGACTGCATCCAGAAGATCCAGGGCGTCCTCGAGGGGCTTGAGGTCCGTTTCGTCAATCAGAAGCTGTTTTCCATACTGGTCGAACCTTCTGTCCAGTGCTTCCAGGATGTCCTCGATATCCGTGGAGCGGCCCTTGAGTTTTACAAAGACCGAGATCCTGTTGAAGGTGTCGATACGCTTCTTCATGTCCATGTCGGGCTGGTCAAGGATGAGGGACTTCATAGCCTTTATGCAGGTTCCGATATTCTCCGTGAAGATTGTCTCCTTGAAGAGGTTCCTGTTGTTGGCGACAAGAGGAAGATAGTTTCCGATGTTCTTGGCGAGGGTGTCTATCATCGCCTCGGGGAATCCTGCCGAAAGTCTGGCCTCAACCCATGAGATGTAGGACTTGAGGGATTTCTCAGATGATGTGAGGACGTTCAGTCGGATTGATTCTCCGCTGTCCATGTCGGTGAGAAGGAATCCCATGGCACCTTTTGCAAACTGAATGGGAGAGTAGGTGATCCTGTAGGTCTGCAGGGTTTTTGTGTTGCACAGGGTGATTAAGTTCTCTGAGTGGCTGACAAGATGCATGAAGCCCCAGTCGTCTGTGTAGTCACTTGGATCCGCAATCAGGCGGTTCGCTGCAAAATAAGAGCAGGCAAGGAAATAGTTCTTTCTGTGGGGCATGTCGCACAGGGCGATTTCCGCACCGGTTCCCTGTTCCTCCTCGTTGCTCTTGGCTTCATTGAGGTCTTCAAGGAGCTTGGCACAGAGGTCTGAATTCGAGAACCTGTTCAGAAGCTGAGCGGCATACATGCCGTAGGCGATGTTCTGTCTGGGCTCGATGCCCGAGATGTCGTTGAAGAACCACCCGCAGCTGGTGTAGGAGAACATTATGTTCCTGAAGGCCTCCAGCAGAGTGGCTACATTCACCTTGTCCTGTTCGTTCTCAATTCCGAGTCCTGAGATGAATTCCGACACATCCTTTTCATGCGAGGCGACAACCTTGTAGTCCAGGGTCAGCTTCTGATAGTCGGCATCAGGGCCGAGAATCTTCTTTATTTCCCTCTCAATGATGATTCTGGCACTTGTCTCGAGGTTGTTGAAGGCTTTTCTCAGAGGACCGCGCCATTTCTGGTTCCATGATTCCGGGCCGCCGGTGTGGCAGCCGCAGTTTCTGAACCAGCGTCCCACGCCATGCATGCAGGACCATGATGTTCCAAGGCCCTCGTCTCCGGATGAGAGTGTCGCTACTTCGGTTGCCGGATGCTTCTCCAGGAAGGATCCGAAGTTGTCAAGCTCGAATTCCTCGCTTTCGTCTATCTTTTTTATGAGGGCGGCAAGACCCATGTCGCCGAACGGTTCATGATGGCCGTAGATCTCCCCGTCGGTTGCCCAGGAGATGAGGTCAGGGTCCTCCATCTTGGCCTTGAGGTTTTTCAGGTTCTTGAACATGGCATCCGCATCCCTGAGCATATGTCCGAAACTGACTCCGCTTGAGAACTCGGGATTGTAGAAGAAGGCACTGATCTCTCCGCCTTTTCTGCCCTTGAGGATGAATGGTCTGTCGCACGGCATGGTTCCGTTTTCAGTGGGAATGCCATCTATTTTGTCTGCCTGCCACGGTGCAAGGACTACAAATTTTATTCCGTATTCGGAAAGGATATCCACAACTTCATCGTTGATAGCACATTCTGCCAGCCAGAAACCCTCCGGATCATGACCGAAACGCTTTCTGAATGACTCGATGGCCCACACGGTCTGGATTCTTCTTGTGTGCTCGCTGTCCAGCGGCATTATGGTGTGGTTGAAACCCTGAGCCATGAACGAGGAATGACCGTATCTCTTCATGCTCTCCGCATCGGCACGTCTGAGCATCTTGAGGAAGATCGGATGGGTCTCGTCAGCCCAGTCGAGAAGGGTCTGTCCGAAGTTCACCGAGATGCGGGCATAGTTGTTGTAGATGTGGTCGACCCTGCCGTCCGGACTGAGGTATCTGGAGGCACTGTTGGGCCTGTAGCAGGTTGCGAAGATGGCTTCGTTCCAGTTGTCGTATGGTTTTGCGCTTTCCTGGATGGGGATAACGCCTGTATATGGATCCTCACGGGGAGGCTGATAGAAATGACCGTGTATGATGATGGATGTTTTTTTCACGCATTCCATTTTAACAAATTGTGACGAATATACAACAGTTATTCGACTCTTTGCTCACAGTGTTCGGACAGTCTTGCGAAGTTTGGAAGATTGACCAAAAATGGCCGATTCTCTAAAATATAAGGCATTAGGACTACAAGAGAACATAAGGGGATGTCATGGTTCTGATAAACATTGGAAGTCTTTCTGAAAACGAGCTTCGGAACATTGCCAGCCAGGAGGATCTGGAGGATTGGGAGACCCTCAGCAGAGATGAGCTCATCGAGGCGCTTGAGGATCTGTATGACGAGGATGAGAACAGCCTGAACGAGGAGCATTCGGGAAGCTCCAGGAAGAAGTTCGTCAATACCCTCACCGATGTCCAGTCGGCCAACGACCTCTCGCTTCCGGGCACCGAACCGCTTCCCGAGAACTACAACGAGACGTCGATCCACATGATTCTCAAGGACATGAACTGGGCCTACGTTTTCTGGAGCCTTTCCTCTCAGTTCGAGGCCGAATTCGAGGACGGCGGAGCCGGGCTCATCCTGAGGAACGTCAGGCTGGATGCCGACGGCAACGAGGTTGCTTCATATGACATCGAGGTCTCTCCCACGGATGACAACTGGACAGTCGAGCTTCCCCATCTGGGCTATTCCTATCAGGTGAGCCTTGTCCTGACCAGGGAAGGTGAGGAGAGGGTTCTGTGCAGGAGCTCTGCGGTCTCCACCAATGTGAGCTGGCTCTCAACCCATCCCGAGGAGCTCAGGGACAACATCACTTTCAAGATGCTGTTCTCTTCCCTTGTCCTGAAGGGCGGAACAGTTCTTGAGAACAACCAGGTCCGGGCCCTTGTTTCCAAAATAACAGACTATGACGCGGATGCGGAGGTGGCCAGATGAAAACCAGCAGACTGAACTTTATATTCAATGCCCATCTCCCGTTTGTGAGACATCCCGAATATGAGAAGTTCCTCGAGGAGGACTGGCTCTACGAGGCCATGAACGAGTCCTATCTTCCGCTTCTGAGGATGATGTACCGCCTGAGAGACGATTCCGTTCCGTTCAGGCTCACTTTCTCCCTGAGCCCGACTCTGTGCGCGATGCTTTCGGACGAGCTTCTGAACGAAAGGTTCCTCGCCTACATCGACCAGCATATCGAGCTCGGAGACAAGGAGATCGAACGTCTGAAGGACAATCCTGGAAAGAGGGTTCTGGCCGAGACATACAGGAACGAGCTTGTCATCAACAAGGCTTTCTACCAGAACGAGTGCCAGGGCAACATCCTCAACGCGTTCAACGAGCTTTCCAACGAAGGCCTTCTGGAACTTATCACCACAACGGCCACACATGCATATCTTCCGGTATTCAAGGACTATCCGATAGCGATCAACGCACAGATCGAGACCGGCGTGCTTGAGCACAACAGGCATTTCGACAAGATGTCAGACGGCTTCTGGCTTCCGGAATGCGGATATTACAACGGTCTTGAGGAGCTTCTGAAGCGCCACAACATCAGCTGGGTGAGCCTTGCATCCCAGGCTCTGGTCCTTTCCAGGGACGAGACCGAGGGCGGGTCATACAGCCCCGTCAGGTGTCCCAACGGACTCTACTGCTTCGTCAGGGACGCAAACCTTGCAAGTCTTGTATGGTCTTCGACCGAGGGCTATCCTGCAGATCCATGCTACAGGGATTTCTACAGAGACATCGGATTCGACCTTCAGTGGGACTACATCAGACCTTATGTGCATGAGCCCGAAGTCAGGTCCTTCACAGGATTCAAATACTATGCTGTGACAGGTGACACCGCTGACAAGGCTGTCTACGACAGACAGAAGGCCTCCGAACGTGTAGTATCGCATGCAAAGAACTTCATCTACCACGTCCAGAGCAGGACAAGAAGCATTGAGGACATTGTGGTCGGAAATCCGATCTACACTGTCAGCTTCGATGCCGAGCTGTTCGGCCACTGGTGGTATGAGGGAGTTCAGTGGATCGAGAGCCTGGTCAGACAGATTGCCGAGGCCCAGGACGTGACTCTCATGTCACCATCCGACTTCATCAGGTCAAAACCGATGGTCCAGACCCTGAATCCGGCTCCTTCAAGCTGGGGAGTAGGGGGATATTCCGCAGTGTGGGTTGACAACACCTCCAACGCATGGCTGTACAGGCACATCTTCAAGGCGATCGAGCGCATGACAGAGCTTGCGGAGAGATTCCCCGCCCAGAAGAGCCTGAAGCAGAGGTTCCTCAATCAGGCTGCAAGGGAGACTCTTCTTCTGATGGCAAGCGACTGGCCGTTCATCATCCACAACCAGACAAGCGCCGAATACGCCAGAAAGCGCATAGAGGGCCATATCGCGAATCTCAATCTTGTCTATGACAACATGTGCAAGAATGCGGTGAACACTGAGTGGCTGGTCAAGGCGGAGAAGAGGGACAACCTCTTCAAGCACCTCGACTACAACATCATGAACAGAAACCACCTGAACGAGCCGAGCCCGATCTTCACGACCGATTTCTCGGCTGAGTGATGTCAGGACTCTGAACAGAGAGTGACCGCAAGAACGTCCTCGTCACCTTTTTCCTGGATGAAATAGGTGACGGTGTCTATGCTCTTGTATCCGTCCTTGTCCTTGAGCTTCATCTGATAACTGAACTTGTCCTCTCCGTTTCTGAAAGCCTCAAGCTTCTTCTCCACAGTGAATTCCCTGCGGAAAGTCTCTCTGTACTCGGGAGCCAGGTTTGGGATGACCTCCTCCAGAAGAGCCGAAAGGATACCGGCCTGCGGATACTTGTGGTCTGTGAAGGCCTCATACGACATTGCGTAGTAGCTGTTCTTCGAAAGGTTTGAGATCAGGACCGTAGGATACTCCTTGAATACCGTGTCTACCAGTATCTGGAGCGAGGACTGTCCGGATGTGACCTCATGGACCTGTGTCGTGTAGGTCTCGTGTGACTTGGCCTCTTTCTTGTAAAGCTCTATGTAATCCTCTTCAGGAAGCGGCTTCGAGAAGATGAAACCCTGTATCTGCTTGCAACCTATGGTCTTGAGGAATCCGAGCTGCTCCACCGTCTCAACGCCTTCGGCAATGGAGTTCAGCTGGAGCCTGTGGGCGAGAAGGACTACCGACTCGAGAAGGACACGCTCCTTCTCGTCGGAACAGTTGGAGCTTATCAGGGACTTGTCTATCTTGAGGGTGTCGACATCGACCGTGTTGATGAACTCGAGGGACGATGCGCCGCTTCCGAAGTCATCGATTGCAACCGCAAAGCCCGCATCCCTGATTCCGCGGATGATGGGCTCGATGATGGTCGGGAGGTGTATGTATGCGGACTCGGTGATCTCTATCTCCACAAGGTTATGGCTCACACCGTAGGAGTCCGCGATCTCGCAAAGCCTCTTCTCTATGTCTCTTTCGTACAGTACGTGCATTCTGGAGAAGTTGACCGAGATCCTGATTGTCGGAAGTCCCATGTCCTTGATTCTCTTGATGACACGGCAGGTCTCCTCGAACATGAACCAGTCGAGCGCGAGGATGGAGCTGTTCTTCTCAAGCTCGGGGATGTACTCTGACGGACGGATTATCGTTCCGTCCGGCTTGACCCATCTGGAGAGGGCTTCGGAGCCCACCATGTTCTGGGTTGTGGTGTCGTACATGGGCTGGATGAAGATCTTCAGCTCGTTGTGCTTCATGGCCTCGGCCACGGCTGCCGCCACACGCTCGGTGTAGAGGGTAGGCTGCTGGTCCGTTGTGATCTCACCCTCGGCCACATAGATCCTGCCGTTGAAGACCACACAGTCCTTGGTGCCTTTCTTTCCGATGACACGCTGGGTGTCGACGTCGGAAAGGATGTCCACATTGTCGTCGAGGTTTGCCGATGCGCATCCGACGGTGATTGTGACGTATTTGCGGATGGTGCCGTCGTCACGCTCGATCTTCATGTCCTCGACGATCTCCTTGGCCTTGAGGGCTGTCTTCAGGAGCCTGTCGTCCGAGATATCCTCCATGATTGCGACGAAGTCTCCACCGCCGTGTCTGAAGACCATGGCTCCCTCACCTTTGAGGAACATGGACACTATGTCGCTGACTTCAAGCAGCATCTTGTCTCCCTGTACATGGGAGTATCTGTCGTTGTATGCCTTGAAGTCATCTATATCGTAAAGCATTACTCCTATGCGGGTTACGTTCTTTTTCCTTACGTTTGAGAGGTATTCCTTCAGGGCTCTCTTGTTCAGGACACCTGTCTGATGGTCATAGTAGGAAGTCAGCGCCAGGGCCTGGATCAGACGCGAGTTGCTTATGGCGAACAGCCTGAATCCGAAATAGGATGCGATTATGCAGACCGCTACCATCAGGTTGTTCCAGTTGACGTTCCCGGGTCCGAAAAGAATCATGTTCGGAAGGAACGTGGACAGGAAAAGGATCGTCATCACTATGGCGCTGTCGACCAAGCTGATCATGGGAACCAGGGCACAGATGAGTAGCCAGAACATCGAAAGCGGTATTCCCGATGATGTTGTTCCGATGTGCAGGTTAAGGAATGTGGTCATTGCAATTACGAAGATGTGGAACACAATGACCAGCACTCTTGTCTTTGAATAGTCATCAGGTTTCCTCTTCAGGAGAAAGAGCAGGGTGATGACAGGGAAGATGATTCCGTGGATTATGCCCAGATAGCTTACAGCGGATCTTACAGGTGTCCTTCTGATGAAGTTCACCACGAACCAGAAGACGTTCACCAGCAGCATGAGGACCGAGGCCACATCCATGACATAGCAGTCCAGGTTGAAGATGTAGTTCTTGGAGAGGTCCAGTGCGTTGTTGTTTATGCTCTCGAGATTAATGCTTTCAATGCTTGATCTTATCTTCATCAGTATCCCAAAGCCTCCCCGACAATGATCACGGTTGTTCTGCCCGGTCTCTGTCTTCCGATTATGACTGAGCTGTTGCACAGAAATGAATCACAGGTTCCCGTTGCGGGGAACATCATGTTGTTGCGGTCAAGACCTGCATTGATGCAGTGGCCGTGCTTGGCACAGTATGTGTCAAGTCCGAGCCTGACCGCATTCGCAGGTGCGCTGACAGTCTTGACTCTGACGATGGCGTCCTCGATGGTTGGGACTATCTTGTTGTATCCGGCGACGATGATGAGTTTTCCCGGTCCGTAGACGAAGGCACTGAGCCTGTTTCCGGTTCCGTCTACGTTGTAGAGCATTCCGGTCTCGGTCAGGGCATTGGTGCTGGCAAGAAATACATCCGCCGAAAGCGCGTTCTTCTTGACCTCGTCAAGCTGCTGAGCAGTAAGGCTCTGGTCATATCTGTCGAAGAAGCGGTATTTCGGATCCCTTATGAGCTCCATTGCTCCGATCTGGCTAAGTGTGACCGATCCTCCCACGCCGATGGTCTGACCCGGAACAAGCAGGGTCTTGAGAAGGGCAAGGGCCGCTTCCTTGTCAGGGGCATAGAGGGCCTTCATCCCGTTCTTCTCCAGATTCTCCATCGTGCGCTTCACTCTCATGTGAACGATCTTCTCGAGGTTGGCTTCCATCATCATCTCCGATTGTAAGTGGTTATATTGTAGTCAGTTAAAACAAAGCGCAAGGACAGGTGCCTTGCGCTTGTCTGTACCTTCTCAGTTCTGATGCTCGAGTTTCAGAGTCATCGTGCTCTGGTCACAGACCTCGGACGGTCCGAAGTACTGGATGGCACCGGGGAATGTGAAGGCTGTCTCGACGGCCCAGGTCTCCCTGTTCTTCTCGAAGTACTTGAACGGATTTCCGTCGAGCTCAACGAGGGCCTTCTTGATGACAGGCTTCTTCTCGCCGTGTCTCTGCTCCATGTTCATCATCATTGTGATTGGGATTCCGCCTGCCTGCCACTCGTCTGCAGGCTTGGAAAGCTGTGTGATGCTCGAGAGGTATCCGCTCATGTTCGCACCCAGAAGCAGGGCAGCGTTGTATCCCAGGCTGTAGCAGTAGTCTGCGTCGAAGTTGCTCGGGAATGCGCAGCGTCCCTCATAGCCGAAGAAGTGGCTGAGTGCGCTGAACTTTCCGCTGTACGTTCCCTCCGCCTTCATCTGCTTGAGTTTCTTCTCGACGGTCTGGATCAGAAGCTTCTCGGTCTCGATCTTGGAAACCTGGACGTTGCCGTGCGGGTCTCTGTCTGCAAGAAGCTGTCCCTTGATCTCTGCCGGGAGGCTGTCGAAGACCTTTCTGGAATCGGAGGAGAGCTTTCCTTCGACGAATGCGATCTTTGCGGGAACCGAATCAAGGGCGTTGAACTCCTTCTCGGTCCTTGCAAGCAGGTCATTGATCTCGCTGATAAGTGTATTGAGGGAGGGGACGAACTCGATCAGGCCTTCCGGAACGAGGATGACACCGAAGTTGTTGCCGTTCTCTGCACGCTTTGCGATGACGTTGGCGATGTAGGCTGTGATCTCCTCGACGCTCTGGTTCTTTGCCTTGACTTCCTCTCCGACGAGGCAGATGTTCGGCTGTGTCTGGAGTGCGCACTCGAGAGTGATGTGGCTTGCGCTTCTGCCCATGAGTCTGATGAAGTGCCAGTACTTGCGGGCCGAGTTGGCATCACGCTCGATGTTTCCGATGAGCTCTGCGAATGTCTTTGTTGCGGTATCGAAACCGAAGCTGGCCTCGATGCTCTCGTTCTTCAGGTCTCCGTCGATTGTCTTGGGGCATCCTACGACGCAGATGTCCTCTTTCTGGGCTCTGAAGTACTCGGCCAGGACGGCTGCGTTGGTGTTGGAATCGTCACCGCCGATGATCACGATGGCGTTGATTCCGTGGCTGTGGCAGACCTTTGTGCAGACTTCGAACTGCTCCTTGGTCTCGAGCTTTGTCCTTCCTGAACCGATGATGTCGAATCCGCCTGTGTTCCTGTACTCGTCGATGATCTCGTCGGTCATTACAAGGTACTTGTCGTCAAGGATTCCGCTCGGGCCGCCGATGAAGCCGTAGAGCTTGTTCTCAGGGTTGGCTTTCTTAAGGGCATCGTAGAGGCCGCAGATGACGTTGTGTCCGCCAGGTGCCTGTCCACCGGAAAGGATGACGCCGACATTGAGTTTTCTTCCGGGTTTCGAGCCGGTTGAGACCTTGAAGCTTACCTTTGGCAGACCGTATGTGTTGGGAAAGAGCTTCTTGAGCTCTGCCTGGTCGGCTGCTGACTGTGTAGGCTGTCCGATGACAACGTCGAGACTCCTGATGTCCTCTCTGAGGATCTTGGGGAGCTTTGGTGAATATGCGTATCTTGCTTTCTGTAGAGCGGAGATCTTCATCTGTTCCTCCATGTACATTTTCTATGATCCGATGCTTGCATCGGCACTTCTAATACTAATTCTTATGCAGTATTTATTCAATAATCATGCGACTTGTGTACTGCCATTTTTTGCCCTACAATTGAGCCATGTCTTACGATATCTGGGTGGATGCCGATTCCGTTCCCGTCAATCTCAGACAGATCATTCTCAGGGCGGCCTTGAGGCTGGGCTGCGCATGCCGTTTCGTGGCGGACAGGGAGCTTTCGGATGTGAAACGTTTCATCGCCGATGACACGTTCCGGAAGAGGCAGCAGGCCAGGGAGCAGGGGGAGTCGGATCCCGACAGGTTGAAGGCAATCAGATCCAAAGTCCGGATGGAGACAGTCAGCACCGGCGAGAACAGTGCTGACGATTTCATAGTGCAGGGGGCCCGGGAGGGCTCGCTGTGCATAACCCACGACATTCCGCTTGCATCCCGTCTTCTTGAGAAGGGCTGCATCGTGATAGACGACAGGGGATACCGCTACACGGAGGAAGAGATCCGTGTGAAGCTGGCTGACCGGCTTGTTAACCAGGAACTCCGTAACTGGGGAGTCTTTGCCCAGCAACAGGGAAAGATAGATGCGGCAAGGCAGAAGAGCTTTGCCGATATGTTGGACAGAACGCTGACACACATGCAAAAGGAGGAGCAATGATGGATAGCCTGATGAGAAAACTTGAGTTGACAAAAGCATTCATCGAGAAGATCACCCATGGAAAGAAGATCGAGATCGGACTTGTCCTGGGTTCGGGACTTGGGGACCTTGCAGAGAAGATAGAGAATCCTATTTTCATTGATTACAAGACAATACCGCACTTTCCGGTTTCAACTGTGGAAGGACATGCCGGAAGGCTTGTCATAGGAGATCTTGAGGGAAAGAGCGTTATCTGCATGCAGGGACGCTTCCACTACTACGAAGGCTACGAGATGGACCAGGTGGTGTTCCCGATCCAGACCATGAGGGCTCTTGGAATGGAGTATCTGATCCTGACCAATGCCGCAGGATGCATCAACAAAGCCTGGAAGCCCGGTGACCTGATGCTCATCACGGACCACATCAAGCTTGTGCCGTCATGTCCACTCAGAGGACCGAATCCAAAGGATCTGGGTCCGAGGTTCTTCGACATGTCCAGAGCCTATGATCCGGAGCTTGCAGATGTTGTCAGGAAGCAGGCCAAGGAGCTTGGAATAAAGCTGAGGGAAGGTGTGTACATGTTCTTCGCTGGTCCGAACTTCGAGACTCCTGCTGAGATCAGGGCCGCCAGGGTTCTGGGTGCCGATGCAGCCGGAATGTCTACGGTTCCCGAGGCAATCGCCGCCGCCCATTGCGGACTCAGGACAATCGGAATCAGCTGCATGACCAACATGGCCGCCGGAATCCTCTCTCAGCCTCTCAACCACCAGGAGGTCCTTGAGACCGGTCTGAAGGTCAAGGCCGACTTCACGGCCCTTGTCGAGGCTGTTCTCAGAGCGATCTGATTTTTCGGATATGACAGAAAAGGAACCTGAGGAATAGTCTTCAGGTTCCTTTCTGTTTTTCTTTTTTTGAAAAGAATTACGACAGAAGCGCCTTATCGCTTGTGATTTCCTCGCCGCTGGCGCGGGCGAACTCGTCCATCAGAGCCTTGACGGTGAGGTTCTTTTTCTCCTCGCCTCTGATGTCGAGGATGATCTTTCCTTCGTTCATCATGATAAGTCTGTTTCCGTAGCGGATGGCGTCCTTCATGTTGTGGGTGACCATCATGGTCATCAGGTTGTTCTCCTTGATGATCTGGTCGGAGAGGGTGAGCACCTTTTCTGCTGTTCTGGGGTCCAGGGCTGCGGTATGCTCGTCCAGCATCAGAAGCTTGGGCTTGTTGAGGGTGGCCATGAGAAGGGTGAGGGCCTGTCTCTGGCCTCCGGACAGAAGTCCGACCTTCTCGGTGATCCTGTTCTCAAGTCCCAGTCCGAGAGTGGCGAGAAGGTCTCTGTATTCGTCCTTCTCTGCCTTTGTTACGCCGGGCTTCAGACCGCGTTTCTGGCCTCTGCGTTTGGCAAGCGCAAGGTTCTCGATGATCTGCATTGTTGCGGCGGTACCCATCATCGGGTCCTGGAAAACTCGTCCGAGCCATGGGGCGCGCTTGTGCTCGCTCAGGCCTGTGATGTCGGTTCCGTCGATGACGATCTTTCCGTCGTCTACCTGCCAGACTCCTGCTATTGCGTTGAGCAGGGTGGATTTTCCTGCGCCGTTTCCGCCGATCATTGTGACGAAGTCGCCGTCTTCGAGATGGAGGGACACTCCGTTCAGGGCGACCTTCTCGTTGATGGTGTTCGGATTGAATGTCTTTCTGAGGTTGATTAGGTCAAGCATTCTTGGCTCCTTTCACCAGTTTCCCTTTCCAGTAGGGTATGGCAAGGAAGACTGCCACGACCAGAGCTGAGAGAAGCTTGAGCAGATTGGTGTTCAGACCGAGCCAGAGCACGATCTGGATGACGATGTAGTAGATGACGGCTCCGATGGAGACTCCGAGGAGCTTGAGTGCGAAGTTGTGGAAGATCTTGCCGAAGATCACAGTGCTGATGATGACGGCGGCAAGTCCGATGACGATTCCACCACGACCCATATTGACGTCAACGGCACCCTGATACTGGGCGAACAGTGCAGAAGCAAGGGCTACGATACCGTTTGAGAGCATCAGTCCGATGATCTTGCAGCGGTTGACGTTGATTCCCTGTGCACGTGACATTCGCTCGTTGGAACCTGTTGCCCTGAGGGCTGCCCCGATCTCTCGGCCGAAGAACCAGTACAGAAGTCCGATCAGGATTGCGGTGACGATGATCATCACGAAGATGGGGTTGTCCGGTCCGATGGACTTTACGTTTCGTGAGGATACCAGAAGGTGATAGTTCCTGACGTTGATTCCCTGGTTGGCCTTGAAACCCATGATCGCCAGGTTGATGGAGTAGAGCGAAAGCTGGGTCAGGATTCCCGCGAGGATTGCAGGGATTCCCATTGCCGTGTGGAAAAGTCCGGTGACAAGACCGGCGACCATGCCGGCCAGAACAGCGCACAAAAGGGCGACCCAGAGGTTCGCCCCGTTAAGCATCATCATGACGCAGACGGCACCGCCTGTGGCCATTGTGCCGTCTACCGTCAGGTCTGCTATGTCCAATACTCTGTAAGTCAGGTACACTCCTATTGCCATCACACCCCAGATTAGTCCCTGGGCGATGGCACCGGGAAGTGCACTGATCAAAGATCCGATATTCAAACCATACCTCCAAAGGGTTCAGAAGTCTTCATCAGATGGCGGTGTAGTCTGCCGGTACGTTCACGCCAAGGATTGCGCAGAGCTCTGCATTGTACTCCTTGATCGGGTTTGCTGCGTACTGGATTGCCATCTTGCTGATGTCGGCACCGTTCTTGAGTACATCGACTGCCATCTTACCGGTGGTGTATCCGAGATCGTAGTAGCTGATTGTAAGTGTTGCGACTCCGCATCCCTTGCAGATTCCTTCCTCACCGGCCACGACGGGAATCTTTGCCGGCTCGACGACGTTTCTGATCGACTCGGTGCATGAAGCGGCTGTGTTGTCGGTCGGGATGTAGATGACATCGGCGCTCTCACAGGCTGCTGCTGTGACGGAAGCGACATCGTTGGAGTCTGTGAATGCGTATCTGGTGTGCTTGACGCCCATCTTGTCCAGATAGCCTTCCATCTGTGTGATCTGGAAGACCGAGTTTGGCTCGGCCGAGCAGTACAGGAGACCGACGTTCTTGACGTTGGGGAAGAGCTCTGTGATCATCTCGGCCTGCTTGTCCAGCGGGGCAAGGTCAGATGCGCCTGAGATGTTGATTCCCGTGGCTCCGTTTGTGAGCTTGAGGTCAAGGGCAGTCTCGTAGTCTGTGACCGATGTTCCCAGAATTGGGATGTCGCCTGTTGCAGCCGCTGCCACCTGGAGGGGAGGAGTTGCGTTTGCAAGAATAAGGTCAACCTTGTTGGAGACAAGGCTGTTGACGATTGTGGTGACGGTTGACATGTCGCCGGAAGCGTTCTGGTTGTCGAATGTTACGCTGTCTCCCAGAGCCTCCTTGAGGGCATCCATGAAGCCCTGTGTCGCGGAGTCAAGGGCAACATGCTGCACGAACTGGCAGATACCGACCTTGTATGTCTTCTTTGCAGAAGTCTCGGCGTTTCCGCCGGCAAACACTGCTGCCATTGCAAGGCACATGACCAATGCAATACATGTGATTTTCCTGATAGTTTTCATTTCATTACCTCGCTTACCTGAAAGCTGCTTATCCTTATAAAAAAAACGCATGCTTTAGTCAATTACTTTGTCTTAAAAAACAAAGAAAAAAAGCGAATAAATCAAGTAATTATTAGGATTTGTAGCGAATTTGGACATAATAAACAAATCGAGCAAAGAAATGTTTGTCTTTTTGGACAAAAGAAAGGCAGCCATTGTCGGCTGCCTCTGAAAATCTTTCGAAAAAAATCACAGTGTTTCGAACAGAACCGTGCCTTTTTTTCGTATCCATCCGTCCAGAAGAACGGTCAGAACGGTCATGAGAAGTGTCCAGAACACAAGGATGCTCCTGGCTCCGAGGGCCTGGGACAGGAGGAACGCCGTTCCGATCTGGAGGACTCCGACAAGCCAGCCTGCCAGAATGACGATGAAGACTCCGAAACTCTGTTTGACGACGGTGATTTCGTTGGTCCATGAAAGGTTCGGTTTCTTCAGATTGACAAAGAGTCCGAACATGGCCTGGTAGAAGCATGTGGCCGTTGCGAATATGACCAGGAGAATGGAATTCACGATCCCTGTCTTAAGGACAAAGCAGCCTGCGATTGCCAGAATCAGGGTGGAGGGCAGGGTGAACATCACATGGTTCCACATCTTTGCATGCAGGACCTGGAGGGACGACACCGGCAGAGTCCTGACGATCCAGAGCGTTTTACCCTCCAGCGATACCGACGGTGCGCTTATGTCGTTCATGACAATCACCATGGAGATTATACCGGCAAGAATCATTGCGAAGAATGCAGGGTTGTTTCCGAACATGCTGAAAAGGGCTTCGGATATCATATCCCCTTTGACAATCAGTGCAACGGCCACAAGCGGCATGAGCAAAGTACCGAGTGCACAGTTGAGCATGTATCCGCTGCTGGATGTCAGACGTTTTGTCTCCCTGAACGTAAGGGCTTTCAACGTGCTTCTGGCCTTGACCGCTTTTTCCCTGTATTTTACTTTTGCAACACCCGTTTTTGTGGTGACTATCCTGATGAACGTCCTGTTCAGGATGATGTACACGGCTGCAAGCAGGACAAACAGAGATGCGGTCACGACAATCAGGTTGACCGGGTTCCCGGATGCGGCTGATCCGATGTACCGGAGGATCCTCATGATGCCTGTCGGCTCCTTGTCCACCATTGCACTCAGGCTCGCAAGTATTCCCTGGATGTTGTTCATGGCCTTCATATAGAAGTAATAGTAGGCGGCGATGAAGACCAGGGCAACTGCCGTGGTCACCAGGCTCTTGTTCCTGACCTTCATGCTGAAACGGGCGACCACCCATCCGAGTGCGACAGAAAGGATGAATATGAACAGGGTTACGTCGAGTGCCATGATTATAGGGCAGATGACTTTCAGGAAGCTGAGCGGAGCCATGATGCAGTAGACGACCAGCGAGGGAATCATGACTATCGAGGAGTAGAGAAGACCCACAAGATACACGCTGGAAAGCCTCGATGCCATTATGTACCTGACGGGAATGGGCATTGAGAGCAGAAGGTCGTTGTCAGTGGCAAGATACAGCGACGAGTAGGTACTGAACACACTTCCGAAGACTCCCATGACAATTGCAACGCTTGACATGATCAGGAAATACATCCAGCTGTGACCTGCGGAAACCAGGGCTGTGGAAAGTCCGTATGCCATGGCACCGAAAACACCAATGCCCAGAAAGCCGTAGAAAAGCGCAAAGTACAGGACCGCCATGCCTATGATCTGCTTCTTTGTCCTGGGTTTGTTTTTCTTGGCGTTGTAGAAAAAGTTCCTGGTGAGCTCCAGAAGCTGTTTTTTCAACAGGGTTTTGAGCATCTCAGGCCTCCGTATCCTTTGAGTCCTCAAGCTCGAGGAACACGCTCTCAAGTGAGGAATCTCCCTTGACTTCCTCCATGGTTCCGCTCTTTATGAGCTTTCCGTTCTTTATTATCGCTACCTTGTCGCAGAGCTTTTCGGCCACTTCCAGAACGTGGGTGGAGAAGAAGATGGCTCCGCCGTTGTCGCAAAGCTCGCGCATCATCTGCTTGAGGATATGGGCGGCCTTGGGGTCGAGACCCACGAAGGGCTCGTCCATGATCACGAGTTTCGGATCGTGGATCCATGCGGCGATGATGGCCAGCTTCTGCTTCATTCCGTGGGAGAATGAGCTGATTGGCTGGGCCAGGTCTGATGTGAGTTCAAAGGCATCGGCGTATTTGCGGATCCTCTCCATGCGTTCCTGTTCTCCGACTCCGAATATGTCGGCGATGAAGTTCAGGTATCTGATTGCGGTCATGTAGTCGTACAGGTCTGGGTTGTCGGGGATGTATGCGGTTTTCCTCTTGCATTCGATGGGGTTGTCCCTGACGGACATTCCGTCGATCTCGATGGATCCGTCCTCGAATCCGAGTATTCCCACGACGCTTTTGATTGTGGTGGTCTTTCCCGCACCGTTGTGTCCGATGAACCCGTAGATCTCACCGTTCTTTATCTCAAGGCTGAGGTCGTCGACAGCGGTTTTCTCTCCGTATCTCTTGGTCAGATGTGTGATTTTGAGCATGTCATTCCTCCCGCAGGGATTATAGCACAAACAGCATGTTTTATTGAACGACCGTCCGTTTTGTTCTATAATCCGCAGGTATGGATATGAATGAGAAAACCTCTATGCGCAAGGCGATAGGGGACAGAAACAGGATAATTGTCAGGACAAGCATGGTGGGTATCATCACCAATGTCTTTCTTGTTGCCTTCAAGGCGACTGTCGGCATACTGTCCAACTCCATAGCCGTCATTCTGGATGCCTTGAACAACCTCTCCGATGCCGTCTCCTCATTGGTCACCATCATCGGTTCGAAGCTCTCTACGATGAAGCCGACAAAGCGCCATCCGATGGGCTACGGCCGCATCGAGTACATGAGCGCGATGATTGTCGCTTTCATCGTCCTTTATGCCGGACTTGCGGCCGGGGTCAGGTCGGTGCGCAACATCTTCGAGCCACAGGAAGCCAATTACTCCGTGACATCGTTGATAATCATCGGAGTCGCGGTCATAGTGAAAATCCTTCTGGGCCGCTATGTGAAGGCAAAGGGTAAGCAGGTCAACTCTCAGGCTCTTGTTGCATCTGGTTTCGATGCCCTGTTCGACGCCATCCTGTCATTCTCCGTATTCGTATCCGCAATCATCTTCATTGTCTTCGGCATCTCGCTTGAGGCCTATGTGGGTCTTGTGATCTCCGTTTTCATCATCAAATCCGGAATCGAGATGATGCTGGACACAATCAACGACATCCTGGGACACAGGGCAGATCCAGAGGTGGCCAGGAAGATAAAGCACATCGCGTGTCAGGTCCCTGAGGTCATGGGAGCCTACGATCTGTTTGTCAACAACTTCGGCCCGGACAAGGACTACGCCACGATGCACGTGGAGCTTCCGGATACCCTTACGGTCGAGCAGGTGGATGTCATTACCCGTCAGATCCAGCAGGATGTCTACTCCCAGACAGGTGTGATCCTCACCGGAGTGGGGGTTTACTCGCACAACACAAAGGATGACGAGGCCGCCGCTATCAGGAACAACGTCAGGAAAATCGTCCTGGACAACGAATGGGCCATCCAGATGCACGGCTTCTATGTGGATGTCAAGGAACACACGATGCGCTTCGATGTGGTGCTCAGTTTCGAGATCGAGTCCTCCGAGGGTCAGAGGATCATCTATGACCAGATCTCCAGGGAATATCCGGACTACGACATCACTATTGTGGCCGACATCGATATTTCCGACTGATTGCCCCTGATTTATTTCCAAAATCTGTTGACAAGAACCCCTTGAATCGGTAGATTTGCAAATCGGTTGCAAATGCAAATGGTTTGCAAATTGTTCGGGGGAGATATGTTTGAGAACCTTGTAGACTTTTTTCTGGATGCGCTGATCGACAGTGCCAAGCTTGTGCCTTTTCTCTATGTCATCTATCTGGTCATGGAGATTCTGGAACACAAGGCGGGAAACCGTTTTCCGAAGCTTATGGGCGGCTCCAGAAAGGTCGGTCCGCTGGCCGGAGGACTTATCGGTGTCTTCCCCCAGTGCGGTCTTGCCGCCGCCTCTGCAAGTCTTTACTCGGGCAGGGTTATCACCCTGGGAACATTGATCGCCGTGTTCCTTTCGGCTTCCGACGAGATGCTCCCCATCCTGATCTCCAGCGCATTCCCGGTTGTTGGAATCCTTAAGATCATCGGCGTGAAGGTTTTCATCGCCGTGATAAGCGGCTATCTGGTTGACCTTGTCTTCAGAAAGAGTTCAGACGTGGATCCCGCTGCCCAGGACGAGGCCTGCAGGACGTTCGCTGAATATGAGCACAGAAGCAACATCTTCCTCTGTGCACTGAGGCATACGGTTGAGATCTTCATCTACATCTTCCTGTTCTCCCTTGTCCTTAACATCATCATCGGGTCGGTCGGAGAGGAGAGGCTGAGCGCAATCATGAATTCCGTTCCTGTAGTGGGGGAGCTTGTGGCAGCTCTTGTCGGCCTCATCCCGAACTGCGCCTCTTCGGTTGTCATCACACAGCTCTTCATTGATGGAATCATAGGTCCCGGTCCCATGTTCGCAGGTCTTCTTGTAAACGCCGGGGTAGGAACCCTCGTTCTTCTGAAGACCAACGGAAATGTGAAGAAGAGCCTTGCGATCATCGGACTGCTCTATTCGCTGGGTGTTGTCTGGGGTGTCCTGATTGAGCTTTCGGCTCTGGTGTTCTGATACGGAGGAACAATATGGCGGAAGGTTACAACACACAGGGCAGGACAAGGATCCTCGAGTACCTCAAGGAGAACAGCGACCGCACGGTTGATGTGAACGACATCAGACGCGCCGTAGGCGGAGACCTCAACATCACAACCATCTACAGATATCTGGACAAGCTCACATCTGACGGTACGGTAATGAAATATGTTGCTGAAAACGGAACCCGTGCCGTCTACCAGTTCGTTGAGGAGGCCAGGCACTGCGAGGACCATCTTCACATGCAGTGCACTAAGTGCGGGGCCATAATACATCTGGACTGCTCCTTCATGGATGAGTTCGCAGAACATGTCCTCAGGGAGCACGGTTTCCGTATCCAATGCCGCAATTCCATAATCTACGGGCTGTGTGAGAAGTGCAGCAGCACGAATTGTGAAAAAAAATGAATTTTGTTGAAAAACGCTTTCTGATTCCCTTATTGTTCACTATTATTTAGGGGTACAAGGGGAAACCGGCACTCCGGTGCCGTTTTCCGGCATTGTAAAGGGAGAAGAATAATGAAGAAATCAATCATCATCATTTCAATCGTTCTGGCTGTTTTCGCACTCGCATCATGTGCCAACGTAAGAATCTCGAAACCGGCTTCAAGTGAAATCAGCGTGACTCTGCTTTCAAATCCGACAACCGGTTACTCATGGACCGCAGAAGTCGAGGATGAGAACATCGCCACATTTATCGGATCCGATTATGACGCACCGAATTCAGAGGTCATCGTCGGTGCAGGCGGAGCAGAGACCCTGCGCTTCCGCACTGAGAATCCCGGAACCACAAACGTCAAGCTTATCTACTGCCGCCCGTGGTCAGGTGAGGTTGCAAACACACATACAGCCGTCATCACGGTCAATCAGGATCTGACAGGAAGCATCACAGTCAATTACTGATCAATACTTCTAAAAAAAGGCGAATACTGCTATCATGCTGGAAACTGATTCGGCATGGAGGCTGATTATGGATAAGTACAAAGTTGGAATTCTGGGCGCGACGGGAATGGTCGGACAGCGTTTTGTGACGCTTCTTGCGGATCATCCATGGTTTGAGATCACAGTTCTGGCTGCAAGTCCTAAATCAGCGGGAAAGACCTACGAGGAGGCTGTCGAAGGCAAGTGGAAACTTGAGGAAGACATGCCGCAGTGCGTACGCAACATGGTTGTAACGGACGTCTCCAAGGTCGGCGAGATCGCTTCAAAGGTCGATTTCGTCTTTTCTGCAGTCGATATGAAGAAAGACGAGATCAAGGCCATTGAGGAGGAGTACGCCAAGGCAGAAGTGCCGGTGGTTTCCAACAACTCTGCCCACAGATGGACAAAGGATGTTCCCATGGTGATTCCGGAGATCAATGCCGATCACTACAAGATCATCGATGCCCAGAGGAAGAGACTTGGAACAGAGAGGGGCTTCATTGCCGTGAAGCCCAACTGCTCGATCCAGTCATATACACCTGCATTCGCAGCATGGCGTGAGTTCGAGCCCTATGAGGCGGTAATCACCACATATCAGGCTATCTCCGGTGCCGGAAAGAACTTCGAGTCCTGGCCGGAGATGGTCGGAAACATCATTCCGTACATCGGAGGAGAGGAAGAGAAATCCGAGAAAGAGCCTCTGAAGGTGTTCGGACATATCGTTGGCGACGAGATTGTCGCCGATGACAGCATCAGGATCACCAGCCAGTGCATCCGTGTACCTGTCCTCAACGGCCATACGGCGGCTGTTTTCGTGAATTTCAGGAAGAAGGTCACCAAGGAGCAGCTAGTCGAGAAGCTCCGCTCGTTCTCCGGTCTTCCGCAGAAGTACGATCTTCCGTCCGCCCCGAAGAACTTCATCCAGTACCTTGAGGACGACAACCGTCCGCAGGTTGCCCTGGATGTCAACTACGAGAAGGGCATGGGCATTTCCATCGGAAGGATCAGAGAGGACAGCATCTACGACTGGAAGTTCGTCGGTCTGAGCCACAATACGCTCCGTGGAGCCGCAGGCGGCGGAGTCGAGGCTGCGGAGATGCTCTGCAAGCTGGGTTACATCACGAAAAAGTAACGATGCTCGTTCTTTCGGCCGTCCATATCGGAAACGAATTAAAGGAACTCAAATCACAGGCGTTGAGAATCGGGGAGGAGCTCGGGGTCAAGTGTCCGCTGAGCGTCCTCCCGATGCATATCTCTCTGAAGAAAGGATTTGAGACCGGTCAGGAAGGCTTCGGAAGATGCGTCTCCTCAATATGCGACGTTTATTCGAGAATAAGACCGTTCCCCGTTGAGGTGGAGGGTCTGGAGATGTCATCCGGAATTGTCTGGCTCAGGATCAGGGAGAGCCGTGATCTGTTCAACATCCACGCCACACTCCTTGAGATGGGGATGAGGGATTTCGGACAGGAGCCTGATGATCTTGATTACGTATTCAAATTCCATTCAACCATATTCATGGACAGCAAAGCCGATCTCGGCCCTGCATTCGACGAGATCCGCAAGGTCAGGCTGCCGAAGCAGATAATGGTGAAAGAGTTCATAATCGGAACCACAGTGGACGGAAAGCCTGAAAGCTATGCGGTTTACAACCGCAACAAACTTGGATCCTTCATCTCTATCAAGGAAGAGTGGAACCGTTTTTCCGGCGTGTGAGCCGGTGTGCGACATTTTGTTTAAAGCAGGGTATAAATATTAATATTCTTATGATATCCTTTATTGGGACCATATTCTTGGAGGTTTGAATGAGGAAGTTCATAAGGGCGCTCATGGGAGGAATTGAGCGGAAGATTCTGCTTCTTTTCATCTTTGCCCTTGTAATCGTCGTCGTGACTTTCTCCCTTGTCATCTCAGACCAACTAGGCAGGATCAGTGACATCACCTCCAATGCAAACAGAAGACAGCAGGCCGCAATACGTGAGAAGGCGACTGCGACCACCAGCGATCTGATAGAGCAGAGTCTGGGACATTCGACAATAATCGAGGCTGCGCTGACCGACAGCGTATTCAAGTTCCTGCAGAGGAACGTGGAGCAGTTCGCGAAATCATTTACTGTGAATCTCCTGGATCACAGCTCCGGAGCGTCATTCGACTATGAACTGTCAACAGACCTGTTCCGTCCGAATCCCGAATTCGAAGGATTGCTGTCCATCCAGTTCCTTCCGGGACCGAATACGGACGTGAAGGATTCAGATCTCAGAAAGGAAGCCCATATCCTGTGCGAGTCAATCAGTACCGATCAGCAGTACGCTGTGATCAACGGATTTGTTAATTCCGCCTTCATTGTGTCGCCGAAGGGATATTGTTTCACCGCCGACATGCATTCGGCCAACAAGTTCGATGCGAACGGCAATCTGATTAAGTTTGACCTCAGGGAGAGGGACTGGTACAAGAAAACGCTTGAGACCTATGAAGTGTCGTTCTCCGATGTCCATGTGGACCTCTTCTCGAAAAAGCTCGACATAGTCTGTTCCTATGCGGTTCGTGACGATGACGGAAACGTGCTTGGCGTTGTGGGAATGGATGTCTATCTGGACACCTTGAACGATGACATAGATATAGAGTCCACCAGCGACAGGTTCATCTTCATCATCAACAAGGACGGAAAGGTGATGTTCTCGCCGTCAGGAACCGACATGTTCGTTGAACTCCCGACTGACAAGAGCTATGACCTGCGCGAATTAAACTATCCGGATCTCACAAAGTTCCTCAACGAGGCCATAGCAGGTTCGCAGAAAGTCTATACCGTCAACATAGATGAAAGATCCTATTTCATGATAGGTTCTCAGCTTGCCACTCCCGGATGGATTCTGGTATCCGCAATAGACCAGATGAGGATGGAAGCTCCCGTCCTTGAGATGGAGAGGGACTTCAACGCCATAACGGAAGAGGCTACTTTGGAGTTCAATGAAGGCCTTGAGTATTCAAGACGGGCACTGATCACGATGATTGTCGTCGATGTCATGCTTTGCACGGTGGGACTGCTCTTCATGGCCTCCAGGATCGTCAAGCCACTGAGTCTGATGGCAAAGAAGATCTCCAAGATCAAAGGTGATGACTTCTCGTTCGACAAGAGCAGGGAATTCAATACCAACGACGAGATCGAGGTCCTTGCCGATGCTTTCTCCGCGCTTTCAGTCAGGACAAAGAAATATATCGAGCAGATTTCCACAATAACGGCTGAGAAGGAGAGAATCGGTGCCGAGCTGGATGTCGCAACCAAGATCCAGGCCGACATGCTTCCCAGAAAATTCCCGCCGTTCCCGGAGAAGTGCGAGTTCGACATCTACGCTTCCATGACTCCCGCAAAGGAAGTCGGAGGAGATTTCTACGACTTCTTCCTTGTGGACGATGACCACATCGCCCTTGTCATTGCCGATGTTTCCGGAAAGGGTGTTCCCGCAGCTCTGTTCATGGTCGTCACCAAGACCCTGATCAAGAACAGGACGATGCTTGGAGGAACTCCTGCCGAGATTCTGTACGATGTGAACAACCAGCTCTGTCAGAACAACGAGTCGGAGTTCTTCGTGACTGTCTGGCTCGCCATCATCAACATCAAGACTGGAGAGGGTGTTTCGGTTAATGCCGGTCATGAACATCCTGCCCTGAGGCATGCCGGCGGAACGTTCGAGCTCGTACAGTACAAACATTCGCCCGCACTGGCCATCATGAGCGACATCAGCTTCGAGAACTATGAGTTCAAGCTCGATCCGGGCGATGCGCTGTTCGTCTATACGGACGGTGTCACAGAGGCCACCAACGATGCCTTGGAGCTGTTCGGCAACGACCGGCTTATCGACGCTCTCAATAATTGCAGGGAACCTGGATCTGAGGCACTGATAGACTCTGTCTCTGACGGTATTTCCGAGTTCGTGGCGGAAGCAGAGCAGTTCGACGACATCACCATGCTCAGCT
>JBGVBT010000108.1:0-8234 GCA_045225895.1 Sphaerochaetaceae bacterium | reverse complement strand
TCTCTTGATCATGGTGTCGATCTTCTGCTTTGCGTTTTCCTTTGTGTAGGGCTCGAACTTTCTCATCGGACCGTAGTCGAACTTCATCAGGGCAAGGCTGATCATCATGACGATGGTCAGAATTGCGTAGAAGTTGAAAGGAATGGCCTTGACGAACAGCTGGAATCCGCTGACGCCGGAATCCTTGACGAAGCCCGAAACAGCTGCTGCCCATGATGAAACAGGGGCAATGATGCAGATCGGGGCTGCCGTTGCATCGATCAGGTAGCTGAGCTTCTCCTTGGAGATGCCGTGCTTGTCGGCGACAGGTCTCATGACGGAACCGACTGTCAGACAGTTGAAGTAGTCGTCGATGAAGATCAGAACGCCGAGAGCGATCGTGGCCAGCATTGCGCCGGTCTTTGTCTTGATGTGCTCAGATGCCCAGCGTCCGAAAGCCTCGGATCCGCCGGCCTTGTTCATCATGGCGACGATTGCACCGAGAAGAACGAGGAAGATGAGGATTCCGACGTTGTAGGAGTCAGCGACAGATCCTACGAAACCGTCTTGGAAGACATGGACCAGAGTTCCCTCGAAGCCGAATCCGCTGTAGAGAAGACCACCGATGAGGATTCCGATGAACAGAGAGGAATAGACCTCTTTGGTGACAAGTGCCAGTCCGATAGCGACGACAGGCGGAAGAAGAGCCCAGGCCGAATAGGAAAGATCCTTGCCGGATGCTGCGGCAACGATCAGCAGCACTACGATGATGACTGTGAAGACGATTTTGGCTATCGTCCCTTTCTTAATGGTAGAACCCATAAAAAAACCTCCCGAAACCGCGTCATGACACCTACCATGACACCATTTCAGAAGGCTGAACAAGTGTAACGATAGCTCTCCGCATTTCTGCGACAGTCTGCAGGATGTTCTCCTGCAGCCCGGATGCCTCGCGCCCCAGGCGGGCCCTCGGCTCCTCGGCGGTCTCCCCTTCCGCTACCTGTCGTTTCCTGAAAACAGTCAGCTACTCTTTGAAACCGCACCTCTATCATGAACTAGAGTTTCCTGTCTGAGATGTTATGAAACAGCCCCCTTTATGTCAACACCACAGAGGATATTATTTCAATACATATGTATAGATATGCAGAAACCTGTGCTCAGCAGAGCTCGGCTACAGCCTCGACCTCTACCTTTGCTCCCTTGGGAAGTGCTGCAACTTGGAAGCACGAACGTGCCGGCTTGTGGTCGCCGAACGCCTTGGCGTAGACCTCGTTGAAGGCGGCGAAATCCTTGATGTCCGAAAGGAAGCATGTGGTCTTCAGGACCTTGCACATGCATGATCCGGCGCTCTGAAGCACCAGGGACAGGTTCTCCAGAGCCTGCTCCGACTGGACCTTGATGTCCGCGTCCATGTCACGGCCAAGCTGGCCGGATGTGAATACAAAATTACCCGAAACCGTTGCGTGGCAGTACGGTCCGATTGCGGCAGGTGCCTTGTCACTGAAAATGGTCTTCATATCATTATCCTCCGATTAATTGTTTTCAAACAGAATCACATGAGTCCGGTAATCTTTCCGTTGTCGTCGATGTCTATCACAGTTGCCTGCGGGACCTTGGGAAGACCCGGCATGGTCATGATCTCGCCGGTGTAGACCACCACGAAACCCGCACCGGCGCTTGCCTTCACGTCACGTACGGATACAGTGAAGCCTTCCGGAGCGCAGAGCTTCTTGGGATCGTCCGAGAAGCTGTATTGGGTCTTCGCCATGCACACGGGGACGTTTGTGAACCCCATTGCCTCAAGCTTCCTGATCTTGGTCTTCACGCCTGCGGCATAGGAGACGCCGGAGCCTCCGTAGATCCTGGTGACGATCTTTGAGATCTTCGTCTCAAGCGGGTCGTCGTCCGCATAGGTGAGCTCCACAGCGCTCGGAATGTCGCAGAGCCTGACAATCTCATTGGCAAGGGCCTTTCCGCCCTCGCCTCCCTTGGCCCAGACCTCGGAAAGTACGGCGTTCACACCCAGTTCGGCACAGCGCTTAGCAACCAGATCGAGTTCGGCCTGCGTGTCCGTCGGGAAGCGGTTGACGGCAACCACGCACGGGACCTTGTAGACATCCGTCATCACGCTGACATGTCTGAGCAGGTTCGGAAGGCCCTTGTCCAAAGCACCCAGGTCTTCTGTTCCCAGGCTGTCCTTCTTCAGGCCTCCATGCATCTTCAGGGCCCTGACCGTGGCAACCACCACAACGGCAGACGGTCTCAGACCGGTGGTCCTGCACTTGATGTCCATGAACTTCTCGGCACCAAGGTCCGCTCCGAATCCAGCCTCCGTGATCACATAGTCGCCGCACTTGAGCGCCATCTTTGTAGCAAGGACCGAGTTGCAGCCGTGGGCTATGTTCGCAAAAGGACCTCCGTGGATGAAAGCAGGCGTTCCTTCCAGACTCTGGACAAGATTCGGCTTCAGAGCCTCCTTGAGGATTGCGGCCATTGCGCCCTGTGCCTTGAGGTCCGCTGCAGTGACAGGTGTTCCGTCATATCTGTAGCCGATGATTATGCGTCCAAGCCTTGCCTTCAGGTCTGCGATCGAGGACGACAGACAGAGGATCGCCATTACCTCGGAAGCCACTGTGATGTCGTAGCCGTCCTCACGGGGGCATCCGTTCCTGGCTCCGCCCAGGCCGTCCACCACAAAGCGCAGCTGACGGTCGTTCATGTCGACACAGCGTCTCCAGACGATTGTCTTGGGATCTATTCCAAGCTCGTTGCCCTGGAAGATGTGGTTGTCGATCATAGCGGCAAGAAGGTTGTTGGCAGCGCCGATCGCATGGAAATCACCTGTGAAATGGAGGTTGATCTCCTCCATGGGCACGACCTGCGAGTAACCGCCTCCGGCAGCTCCGCCCTTGACTCCGAAGACAGGTCCCATTGAAGGCTCACGAAGGGCCAGGACGCTCTTCTTTCCAAGGCGTCTGAGGCCGTCGGCAAGTCCGATGGTGGTAGTGGTCTTGCCCTCTCCGGCAGGAGTCGGGGTGATGGCCGTGACCAGAACAAGCCTGGCATCCGCCCTGCTTTTCCTCTCTTCAAGGAACGAAAGGTCGATCTTCGCTTTGCTTTTGCCGTACTGCTCGACAAAGCGCTCCGGAATATCGGCCCTGGCCGCTATCTCGGAAATGGGGAGCGGCTTTACGCTCTGTGCAATCTCAATGTCTGTAAGCATGGGGACATTGTAGCCCATTAACCTCGAAAAATCACTCTTTTTGATGGAAAAGAAGGCCCCTTTCAAGATAGAATTGGACAAAGACGGAGGGCACATGGAGGCAAGGCTTTCGGACATTCCCAGAGACGAGGTCCTGAGATACCTCGGCTACAGGGGCCAGACCATCGGCGAGAACCTGGACCGACAGATCTCAGACTGCATCAGGGCCGTGGCCGATTGCGCCAAGCCCCGCCTCACCTACCGGATCCTCCCCGTCTCATCCGGGCACATCGATGGCCTGGAACTTGAAGGAAACGACATTTTCAGACTTCTTGAAGGCTGCATACAGGCCATCGTCATGGCCGCCACCCTTGGCCCTGAGGCAGAGGCCCTTCTCAGGCGCACCGAGGTGAAAAACATGGCGGATGCCGTGATCATGGACAGCGCCCAGAGCTCCGCCATAGAGAACGTGTGCGACAACTTCGATTCCGACATGAGGCTGGAGTACAGAGACAGAGGCCTCTATCTGACCGACCGCTACAGCCCGGGCTACGGGGACTTCCCCCTTGAAAGCCAGAGGACCATCGCCGAACTTCTGGTGGCGGAGAAGAGGATCGGCCTGACGGTGACCCGCAGCATGATCATGGTTCCGAGGAAATCGGTCACATGCGTCATCGGGATATCGGAGATACCGAGGAGACTGGAAAGACGAGGCTGTCTGAACTGCAGCGCATCAGGCACCTGCAGGTACAGAAGCGAAGGGAGAATCTGCAATGCAAAATAGACCCCTCATACTTGACGGCGCCATGGGCACAATGATCCAGAACGCAGGCCTGAAGCTGGGCGAGAAGCCCGAGATCTTCGCACTGAAGAATCCGCAGGCGGTCATGGACATCCAGAAGGAATATGTTAAGGCCGGAAGCGATGTCCTGTATTCCAATACATTTGGTGCGAACAGACACAAGATGCAGGGAACAGGCCATGACGTCACCGAGATCATCAGGGCCAATGTGGAGATTGCAAAGCAGGCCTGCGAAGGCAAAAGCGTGAAGGTGGCGCTGGACATCGGCCCCATAGGAGAGCTGATGGCACCGCTCGGCACCCTCTCCTTCGACAATGCCTACGACATATTCAAGGAGATGATCCTTGCCGGAAAGCAGGCCGGAGCCGACCTTGTGGTTTTCGAGACCTTCACCGACCTCTATGAAGTCAAGGCAGGAGTCCTTGCCGCAAAGGAGAACTCGGACCTTCCGGTGTGGGTCACCATGAGCTTCGAGCAGGACGGGCGAACCTTCACAGGAACCACTGTGGAGTGCATGGCCGTGACACTCGATGCCCTGGGCGTGGATGCCATGGGAATCAACTGCTCCCTCGGCCCGAAGGAGATCCTTCCCCTGATCCGCAGGATGGAGACGTGCACTTCAAAACCCCTGATTGCAAAACCCAACGCAGGTCTCCCCGACCCCGCCACGGGAATGTATTTCATAACACCTGAGGAATTCGCCGGCCAGATGGAAGGCTATCTGGACCTTGGCATCTCTGCCATGGGCGGATGCTGCGGAACGACACCCGCCTTCATAAGGAAGCTGGCGGAAGTTGCCTCAAAGACAAAGGAAACGGATGAACCGGAAACGGCAAAAACCATCGACAAAGGCTGCATCTGCTCCTCTTCCAGACTGGTCTGTTTCGATAGGGTCAACATCATCGGCGAGAAGATAAACCCCACAGGCAGGAAGAAGTTCAAGCAGGCCCTGCTTTCACACGACATGGATGCCGTCATGGAACTAGCGATAGCCCAGGCCGACGGGGGTGCCGATGTTCTTGACATAAACGTCGGAGTTCCGGGCATCGACGAGCCTGCCATGATGAAGGAAGTAGTTCAGGCCGTCCAGGGTGTCGTGGGACTTCCCCTGATGATCGACTCCTCCGATGCCCGTGCAATCGAGGCAGGTCTGAGGTATGCCAACGGCAAGGTGATAGTGAACTCCGTCAACGCCAACGACGAGAAGATTGCGGAGGTTCTGCCCATAGCGGCAAAGTACGGAGCGGCAGTTGTCGGACTTGCCATGGACAGAGGCCTTCCCTCCACCGTCGGGGAAAGGCTGGAACATGCGGAAAAGATTACACAGCATGCCCTGAAGGCCGGAATCAGGAAGAGCGACATCATAATCGACTGTCTGACGCTCACAGTCTCCGCCCAGCAGGACCAGGCGCTTAAGACCCTCGAGGCCGTACGGCGTGTGAAGAAGGACTTCGGACTCCACACGACACTGGGAGTGAGCAACATAGCGTTCGGACTACCGGAGAAGACCCATGTGACTGCGGCCTTCCTGACAATGGCTCTCCACAGCGGCCTTGACCTACCCATAGTCAATCCCAACAGCCAGAGCATCATGGATGCCATCGCATCGTTCCGCGCCCTCAGTGGAGAGGACAGGGACTGCGAAGCCTACATAGGCCGCTTTGCAGTCCAGAATCAGGATAAAGGTCAGGAAAAACCGCAGAACACTGCACCTGAGGTCATGGATATCCAGAACGCCATCCTCAGGGGCCTGGGCCAGGAGACCGAGAAAGCAACAATGGAGCTTCTCAGGACCATGGACCCCATGGACGTCATCAACCTCAAGCTGATCCCCGCCATGGATAACGTGGGCGAGAAATACGAGAAGCACGAGCTCTTCCTGCCCCAGCTGATCAATGCTGCCAACGCGGCGGGAAAGGGCTTTGACCTGATAAAGAGGAATCTTCCCAAGAAAGAGGATTCCTCAAAAGGCAAGATAATCATCGCAACTGTGGAGGGAGACATCCACGACATAGGAAAGAACATAGTCAAGGTGGTGCTTGAGAACTACGGCTACGATGTCATAGACCTGGGAAAGGACGTTCCGGTTCAGACGGTTGTGCAGAGGACAATCGAAGAGGATGCACATCTTGTCGCCCTCTCCGCACTGATGACAACCACAGTCGAGTCCATGAGGCGCACAATCGAGGCCCTCAGACAGTCAGGCCACCCCTGCAAGGTCATGGTCGGCGGAGCCGTTCTGACTGCGGACTACGCAAAGGCGATCGGTGCAGACTTCTACACTAAAGACCCGAAGGAATCGGCCGACACGGCAAGGAAGGTGCTTGGATGAATCCTATCAGAGAATACCTGAAAGACAACGTACTTCTTCTGGACGGTGCAATGGGCACCTACATCTGCGCAAAGGACAGATCCTTCAAGAACCTCCCCGAGGAGGCGAACCTCCTGAATCCCGACCTTGTTCGTGAGATCCATCTGGAGTACCTGCAGGCAGGCTCCATGGCCGTTACCACAAACACCTTCGGAGCCAACCGCATCAACTACCCCGACACAGTGGACGCCATCATAGAGAAAGGCTTCAGTCTTGCATCCGAGGCCGCAAAGCGCTTCGGGGCCTTCGTGCTTGCAGACATAGGCCCTGTGGATGTTTCCGACCCGGAGCTCCCCGATGAAGAGTACTTTGCCGAAGAGGAATATATCTATACAGCGCAGAGATTTCTCAACCTCGGTGCCACCAACTTCATCTTCGAGACCCACTCCAACCTCGCAGGCCTTCTGGAGACCGCAAGGTACATCAAAAGCCAGAACAAAGACGCCTTCATAACGGTGTCCTTCGCAGTCCTTCCGGACGGCTTCACAAGAGACGGAGTCTTTGCATCCCAGCTTGCCGCGGCAGTGAGGGACTGCCCCGACGTAGACGCCTTCGGCCTGAACTGCATCCAGGATGCTGTACACATGAAAGACCTTGCATCCACATTGGACATCGGATCCAAGATCCTTTCGCTCAGACCCAATGCAGGCTATCCCACAGTCCTGGGACACAGGGTCTTCTACGAAGGCGATCCGGTCTTCTACTCGCAGTCCGTCATAGACATGACACGAATAGGCGCACGCATGGTGGGCGGCTGCTGCGGAACCACTCCCCTTCACATCCAGAAGATCCGCGAGGCCCTTCCCAATACAACCTCAAGCACAGCAAGGAAGAACCAGACCACCGAAAGCGCCGTGGACACCGTTGTCAGCCACTTCTGGGAAAAGCTAACATCAAAGGGCAAACCCATAGCTGTTGAGCTAGACCCGCCCGAGAACGCCTCGCTCGACAAGTTCATGGCCGGAGCCCAGAGGCTCAAGGACGCAGGTGTGGACATCCTGACCATCGCAGACTGTCCCATCGCCCGTGCCCGCATGGACGCAAGCCTTCTTGCCTGCAAGGTCAAGCGCGAGCTCGAAATGGACGTCCTTCCCCACATGACATGCCGCGACCGCAACCTCAATGCCACAAAGGCCCTACTTCTCGGCCTGTATGCCGAGCGCGTGCGCAACGTCCTTCTCGTCACCGGAGACCCAATCCCCAGCGCCGAGCGTGACGAGGTCAAGACAGTCTACCAGTTCAACTCCAGAAAGCTCTCCGCCTTCGTTTCCGAACTTGGAAGGCAGACCCTTCCCGGAGGCTTTCACATCTTCGGAGCCCTGAACCTGAACGCAAAGAACTTCGATGTCCAGCTGAAACTTGCAAAGGACAAGATCAAAAACGGCATGGTGGGCTTTCTCACCCAGCCGGTACTCTCCGAAAACGCAATTGAGAACCTCAAGCGTGCCCGCAAGGAACTTGACACCTACATCCTGGGCGGCCTGATCCCCATTGTCAGCGAGCGCAACGCCCGCTTCATGAACAGCGAGGTCAACGGAATCTCCGTGGACAGCAGCATCATCGAATCCTATGTCGGCAAAGACAGGGCCCAGAGCGAGGAGCTTGCGATCCGGATCACAACTGACTTTGCAAAGCGCATCGAAGACCTTGTGGACGGCTACTACATCATGACTCCTTTCAACCGCACATCGCTCGTTGCAAAGATCATCGGAAACCTGAGATAACCATGACCACCAGCTCATCATGTGATTTGAACGGTTCTCCATCTTGTTTTACGGACACATTCCTGATTGTATAGTTGCTTCAGGAAATGGCTTCCCGATTGCTCTTGAAGTTCCTCCTTCACGATTGTTCATTGGCTGTGGGTTGCCTGTGCAGCG
>JBGVBT010000107.1:0-6560 GCA_045225895.1 Sphaerochaetaceae bacterium | reverse complement strand
CTACGGAATCCCCCTTTCGAAAGAACTTGTCTCGTATATTGATGATGCCGCTCCTCAGGCGAATCAGCAGAGGCTTATAGACATGTTCTTTGCGGGCAAATTCTCTCCGATCCGGGTAGAAGAAGACTACGATGATGACATTGATGAGTTCATCAACGAGGACATCTGATGTACGTACTTGGAATTGAGACCTCATGTGACGAGTGTTCCGCCGCGGTAGTAGAGGACGGCAGGAACATACTGTCGAACGTTATTGCAACACAGATAGAACTTCACAGACCGTTTGACGGTGTTGTTCCCGAGCTTGCTTCCAGACTCCATACGGAATGGATCTCTCAGGTTGTGGACGCCGCTGTCAGGCAGGCCGGAATAGAGAAGAAGGAAATCGGAGCCATTGCGGCTACATCCAGGCCGGGACTTCTGGGATCGTTGCTTGTAGGACTTAACTTTGCAAAAGGACTTGCATCGGTTCTGGATGTGCCGTTCATCGGAATCGACCATATCAGGGCTCATCTTTACGCTCCCCAGATCGAGCATCCGCTTGAGTATCCGTATCTTGGCGTCCTTCTTTCCGGTGGCCATACTGTGATCTGCAGGGTGGACAGCTATGACAGCATCGAGGTTCTCGGAACAACTGTGGATGATGCGATAGGCGAGGCCTTCGACAAGGTTGCCAAGCACTATGGTCTGGGTTATCCGGGAGGAGTCATGATCGACCGTCTTGCCCAGAAGGGCGATCCGATGGCTTTCAAGTTCTCAGGACCGAAAATGGGAAGCGCATACCATCCTTATGACATTTCCTATTCTGGACTGAAGACCGCTGTCATAAACCAGTTGGACATCTTCTCGACAGGAAAGCCTGCTACTCCTGAGAACATCGCAGCCAGCTTCCAGCGAGTTGCCGTGGGTATGCTGATAAAGAGGGTGGAGAAGGCACTTAAGGATACCGGACTCAGACGAATTTCTGCAGGGGGCGGTGTGGCTGCGAACTCACTTGTCAGAAGCTCTCTGAAGGACTTTGAGAAAGACGGTTATGAGGTCAGCTTCCCGAGCCTGAAGCTCTGTACTGACAACGGAGCTATGGTGGCCGGACTCGGATACAGGTACATTGCCGATGGTTTCAGGTCCGATTTCAGCCTTTCAGCATCCGCAAGGGTCAGTGCGTTCAAGAAGAGCTGAAAAAGAGCTTGAGATAATTAACTGCAAATCTATTGACAGAACATTGGGTTTTTTGTAATCTCCAAATGTTCGTTTGGATTTTTTGGGATGTAGTGTAATGGTAACACTGCAGATTCTGGTTCTGCCTTTGGGGGTTCGAATCCCTCCATCCCAGTAGAACCAAAAAACTAGATGGTTCCATCGTCTAGGGGTTAGGACGGGAGATTCTCAGTCTCTAAACAGGGGTTCGATTCCCCTTGGAACTAAAGGGCAACTCAGATGGGTTGCCTTTTTCTTTGTCTATTGGGTATTATCAAGTCTTGTAAGGAGAAAGCGATGATTACAGCTTCCGACATCTCTCTGTCTTATGGAACTCAGGTGCTTTTCAAGAACGTGAACATCAAGTTCACTCCGGGCAACTGTTACGGCATCATCGGTGCAAACGGCGCCGGAAAGTCAACCTTCCTCAAGATCCTGTCCGGTGAGATTGAACCGGATACGGGAGAGATCATCATAACACCGGGTCAGAGAATGGCTGTTCTCAGACAGGACCACTTCGCCTTTAACGAGTATTCCATCATTGATACCGTCATAATGGGCTTCAAGAAGCTCTACGACATCAGAAAGGAGAGGGAGGAGATCTACTCGAAGGCCGACTTCTCCGAGGAAGACGGAATCAGGGCAGCCGAGCTTGAGGGCGAGTTCGCAGAACTCGGCGGCTGGGAGGCCGAGGCTGATGCCGGAGTCCTTCTTGACGGGCTTGGAATCCCCGTTCCGATGCATGAGAAGATGATGAAGGATGTTGAGGACAACGTGAAGGTCCGCGTTCTCCTTGCCCAGGCACTGTTCGGAAATCCGGACATCCTTCTTCTCGACGAGCCTACCAACCACCTGGACCTTGAGTCCATCCACTGGCTCGAGGACTTCTTGAGCACATTCAACAACACTGTCATAGTTGTTTCCCACGACAGACACTTCCTGAACACCGTCTGCACCCACATAGCGGACATAGACTTCGGTAAGATCCAGCTGTATGTCGGAAACTACGACTTCTGGTACATGTCCAGCCAGCTGATTGCAAAGCAGATGAAGGATGAGAAGAAACGCCGCGAGGAGAAGATCGCCGAGCTCAAGGAGTTCATCCTGCGCTTCTCAAGCAACGTTGCAAAGGCAAGACAGGCCACCAGCAGAAAGAAGCTCATAGACAAGCTGACGATCGACGACATCCAGCCTTCTAGCAGAAGGTTCCCGTATGTTGCATTCAAGCCGAACAGGGAATGTGGAAAGAACATCCTTGAGATCAAGGGCCTGACAAAGGTCATTGACGGACAGAAGGTCCTGGACAACCTGAACCTGCTTGTGAACAACGGAGACAAGATCGCGTTCGTAGGTCCTAACCACTTCGCAAAGACTGTTCTTTTTGAGATCATCACGGGCAACATGGCTCCGGATGACGGAGAGTACCTCTGGGGTGTCACAACAAGCCAGGGTTATTTCCCGAAGAACAACGATTCGCTTTTCACAGAGGACATGAGCATCACCGACTGGCTGGGCCAGTTCATCGAGGATGCTGACGAGACCTATCTTCGATCCTTCCTCGGAAGAATGCTCTTTTCCGGCGACGAGGCTCTGAAGAGCTGCAAGGTTCTTTCCGGAGGCGAGAAGGTGAGATGTGTTCTTGCCAAGCTGATGCTCGAGGGTGCCAACTGTCTGATTTTCGACGAGCCGACGAGCCATCTTGACCTCGAGGCCATCCAGAGCCTGAACAACGGCCTGATCGATTTCTCGGGCGTGGTGCTGTTCAACTCACATGACCACCAGTTCGTCGATTCGATCGCAAACCGCATCATCGAGTTCACTCCGAAGGGACTCATCGACCGCTACATGAAGTTCGACGACTACATGTCGGATCCCTCCATCAGGGCACTGAGGATGGAGATGTACGGATCCAAGAACGCCGTAGCACTTTGAGGCAAGAGGTTTTCATGGCAGCCAAGGACATAATTCTGGCCATAGACATAGGCAATACGAACATCACGATGTCCACCCATGACGGTTTCGACTGGGGTGAGGTCGTGCGCGTGAAGACAAAAACAAAAACCTCCGTCATGGACTGTCTCAAGAAGATCGAGGAGATGAAGTTCACAAACTCCGTCATAAGCAGTGTCGTTCCGAACATAACCGGATCCATTGTAGAGGGAGTGCGCAGGATCTCAGGAAAAGATCCTGTTGTCGTGGGACTCGATATCGAGACAGGACTGGACAAGGATTCCATCCCGCCAGAGATAGGTTCCGATATCCTGTGCAACCTTATTGCCGCACACAGCATGTATCCTTCGGAATACGTGATGGTAGCCGATTTCGGTACGGCTTTCACAACAGAAACCGTATCGCCGGAAGGCAAGGTACTGGGTGTGACCATCGGCCCCGGCATGATGACATCCGTCAAGGCCCTTTTCGAATCGGCTGCACAGATTCCTCAGATCAGGCTGGATATCCCTTCTACTGCTCTGGGGCGTGACACAGTATCTTCAATCCGTGCAGGTGTTGTTTACGGCTTCATGGGCCAGCTTGTGGGGATTGTGAATCAGGTTGAGAAAGAAATCGGACACAAGCTTGTCGTCATAGCCACCGGAGGATTCTCCAGGTATCTTGAAGGCTATATCTATGTGAACAAGGCCGATGTGAAGCATACGCTCGAGGGTGCAAGGATAGCATGTCTTCTGAACAGCTGACAGGATCGGGATACGGCGAATACGCAAGGTCCATCGTGGAGGACCTTCTCTGTCTGCGCCTTGGCGATGCGCTTTCCATAAATACAGAGGAGGTTGATCTTCCTTTCGCAAGGGAAGTCGCCTCAGCTGCGCTCAAGGTCACGGATGTAACGGTAAAGATAGTTGTCATACATCAGGGAAAGCCCTCACAGGTACTTGAGTTCGATCCGGCACCGCCGGCTCATCTTCCGAGATCCTATGCAATGCTAAGGCTGTCCCATGTATCAAAAGCCGTATCCGACGGCTCGTTTCTTGATGTGGTTGTTGACGGCAACGATCTCGGAGCCATCCAGAAACTCGGTCATCTTGCGGATCCCGTTGTCCTGGACAGAAGGTTTTCTGTGCCGTGGTGCGTTGCCGAGGTCTATGATGATGACGACGATCGGTCTTGGGATGCGCTTTTGAGAAAGATATCGCTGAACATTCCAAACCAGAGCCTTTCGGCCATCTACAGGAGCCAGAGTCTTGAGAATTCAGACATAGCTGAGCTCTATTTCAGGGGGGAAGGGACTGATTTCAACGTTTCGGTTCCAAAGGAGAGCCTCTTTGCCGGCGGACACAAGGTCCTTGCTTCCGGCAGGGAATTCCTGACGGGAATGGATTTCGACATGCTGTCATGCCTTGTGGACAAGGATTCTGCCAACGGATTCTTCACTGCGGACGTAACTGTTCTGGGCCGTCCCCAGAGTGTGAAGTTCGAGTTCGAGGACGGAAAGCTTGTCTCCTGGACCCGCAGTCCTCAGTTGGACAGGCTTCTGTCGTTTGACGAGCAGCTTGGAAGGATAGGATATATCTCGATGCGTGACAACGAGTTTGCTGTCAATCTAGGCGGTGCTGTCCTTGATTCTCTATCAGATGTTCCCATTTCCGAGGAGCTTCTTCCCGACTGGTTCAACATGAGCCTTTATTCACTCAGGTGTTCACTGGACAGGAACATCGATGTCTGTTCTACGGACAGAAACGGAATCACAAAGGTCCTGGTGAAGGACGGAGTGTTTCTGGAATAACTATTTTGAAAATAATGAGCCAACATGTGGACAAAGTTCAGGTGTAATGGTATTTTAAATCGATTCTTGAGCTATTAGGCAGAGGGGGTGAGTTATACATGGCATACGTTAAAGTCGATGAGACTGAACCACTTGAGAAAGCTATCAAGCGTTTCAAGAGAATGGTTGAGAAGGAAGGCGTCATCCGCGAGTTCAAGATGCGCGAGTACTTCGAGAAGCCGTCTGCAATTCAGCACCGCAAGAACAAGGCTCTTGCCCGCAAGCAGATGCTGAAGGTCAAGAAGATGCGCAATTCCAAGGCTTATTGATCCGGGAATTACGGGTGATGGGGGAATCCTCTGAGGGTTTCCCCATTTTTTTCTGTCTTCCTGGTGGGATTCTGCTTTTTTGATTTTACAGATCAAAAATAAAGGTTTATTCCTACTACTTTGTTTTTTCAGAACAAAAAGGTAGACATTCGACGTGAAAAGGCTCTTCCGATACCGAACTATTATTGTTGCGTTTTGTTGCACAAGGGACTATACTGGTTCCATCACGTTAATTACGGAGATGCTTTAATGAAGAAGATTGTCATTGCACTTGGCGGAAACGCACTTGGAAACACACCATATGAGCAGCTTGAGCTTGTCAGAGAGACGGCCAAGCCGATTGTAGACCTCATCCAGGATGGAAACGAGGTTGTCATCGCTCACGGAAACGGACCCCAGGTAGGCATGATCAACCTCGGCCTTGCAACAGCGGCCAGGACAGGTGCCATCAAGAGCGACATGCCGTTCCCGGAGTGCGGTGCAATGAGCCAGGGCTATATCGGATATCATCTTCAGAATGCAATAGGAAACGAACTCAGAACCAGAGGAATCGACAAAGAGGTCAGCACTGTCGTGACACAGGTTCTTGTGGACGAGTCCGATCCGGCTTTCCAGAATCCCACAAAGCCTGTCGGAGGTTTCTACGACAAGGATGTTGCAGAGAAGATAGCAAGGGAGAAGGGCTACAAGATGGTCGAGGATGCCGGACGCGGATACAGAAGGGTTGTTCCCTCACCGAGACCGATCGATGTCATTGAGAAGAAGACGGTCGAAAGACTGATCAAGGCCGGCAACGTTGTCATCACTGTAGGCGGAGGTGGCATTCCTGTTGTTCTCAAGGACGGAATCCTGTACGGAACACCTGCTGTCATCGACAAGGACTATGCCTCAGAGAAGCTCGCTGAACTGATCGATGCCGATATGCTTATCATCCTCACGGCTGTCGAGAAGGTTGCGATCAACTACGGAAAGGAGAACCAGCAGTGGCTTGCTTCTATGACTCCGGATGAGGCCAAGGCTTATGCAAAGGAAGGCCAGTTCGCACCCGGATCGATGCTTCCGAAGGTCAACGCATGTGTCGAGTTCGCTGAAAGCAAGGCCGGAAGAGTTGCCCTGATCACGTCTCTGGACAAGGCTCTTCAGGCTCTGAACGGAGAAACCGGAACAAGAATCAGAATGTGATTGCCGATATGGCTTGACGCGTTTTGGGTTTTTGTTTATAAATACTTCGTACATTGCGCTTGTGGTATAACGGTATTACCTCAGCCCTCCAAGCTGAAGACGCGGGTTCGACTCCCGTCGGGCGCTAAGGA
>JBGVBT010000106.1:0-2402 GCA_045225895.1 Sphaerochaetaceae bacterium | reverse complement strand
CTCTATCCTGTCCGTGACCTCGACCGGAGCATCCCTGCCCTCTTCCACAATCACCTTGATTCCGTCGTACTCGGGAGGGTTGTGGCTGGCTGTCACCTCCAGTCCGCAGTACAGATCCTGTTTCATGACGGTATGCATGACGAACGGCGACGGTGCGGACCTTTTCATCCTCAAGGTGCGGATTCCATTTCCGGCAAAGACCTCGCAGAGCCATGTAGTTCCCTTCTCCGACAGAAAACGTCTGTCAAAGCCTATCATCACAGGCTTGTCCGTCTTCCCGTCCTCGATCAGGATTTCGGAAATCGCCTGTGCGACAAGAGAAATGTTCTCCTTTGTGAAATCGTCTCCGATTATCGCTCTCCATCCGCCTGTACCGAATTTGATCATGCTTCCCTACCTTATCATAAGCCCCATGGGAACGGGCCTTTCAGCGTCTGAGTTGTCATCATGCCTGTCCGAGACATGCATGAGAAGTTTTCCGTCAATGAACATCTCGGAGGATCCGCCGCCGTCCAGATTCAGGGCATTCACAAGCCCTATCGAATGGCAGTAGTTTCCGAGCTCCAGAAGAGATGCCCCGCAGCTCTCCTCTCCGAATCTGTAGAAAAGCTTGGAACATCCCTCTGCCCAGACAAGAACGGGGTCTCCGTCCGCATCCGAGCATATGGCCATCCTGGGGGCCCTGTCCTTCACGTAATCCAGAGGATAAAGTGTGGGAGGATACGGAACAGAATCCTTGTGTATGTCGTAGAAAGGAGATTCGAAGCCCTGCATCACAACCCCGTCCTTGACGGACGAGGATCCCACCTGGATTCCGAAAAGGCAGTCCTCGAACCCCAGATACACAACGGGGCTGGGCTCTATTGCAAGCTCTTGTCTGGTATGCAGGACAAATCCACCGGTTGGGACACGAACTCCGCCGCCCTCATGGAATGCAATCACCTCGTCCCCAACAATCATCAGATCAAGCCCTTCGTCCTCCGGAGTCAGCCGGGTCTCGGGACGTCTGTATATGGTGCAGTTGTCACCGTGGGTGAACCTGATTCCCTGTATCTCCATGCCAATCTGCCTGATGTCAGGTCTTGTGATCCTGGGATTTCCGTTCATATCCACAACCAGGGCTTCCCTTCCGTTCAGAGGCGGCTGCGACATTATTCCGTTTCTGACCGCCATCCCGTACGGAAGCGCGAATACATCAAAAGGGGAATCGCAGTCGAACAGGTCCATGATGAAGAAAGGGGCATTGCAGATGAAATGAGGTCTCGGGCTGACCTCGCTCATATAGCCCAGGTCCTCTCCTATCGGGAGGATGCTGATCTCATCGGTCTTGTCACCGTATCCGATTTCCAGAAGACCACGCTTCTGAAGTTCGTCCAGAAAGTCTCTGGCCGTTTTGTCTTCAACTACAAGCGACTGTCCGTCCCTTCTTATCTTGCCCTCTTTCACCAGCTTCCTGAGCCCCATGGCGGCGGCAAGCTGTCTGTCAAAGACAACACCGGCGTCCGTGTCGTTCGGGAACGGGCTTTCCATGTCATCGGGGACGTGGAAAACGACAAATGTTCCGTAGAGGTCATGGTGCTTCGGGATGACGAACTTCTTGTAGATCCTGGACAGCTCGTCAAAAGCCGCCTTTGAGAAAGGAGCCTGGACGAACTCAAGGTCGTTCCATGCAAAGCCGGACACAACCTGGAACCTCTGCATCTCTCCGTTTTCATATCTGACCGTATCAATCCTGGATTCAATCATCCCTTGACCCCCGAGCTCATCTGGTTCTCGATGATATACCTCTGACAGAAGATGTACACCACAATCAACGGCAGAACCGATATCACGGAACCCGTGAGGATCAGACCCCACTTTGTGGTGTATTGGTTCTGGAATCTTGTGAGACCCATGGTAACGGTGAACAGCTTCGGATTGATGATGTAAAGAAGAGGCCTGAGAAGGTCGTTCCAGTTGTTCATGAATGCGATGATGAACAGTGTTGCCGTCGAGGCTGTCGCTTGCGGGAAATAGACCCTCCAGAGGATCTTGTATGCCGAGGCCCCGTCTATGACGGCGGCATCGAACAGCGCTGTGGGAATCGCCTCGAACACGGAGATGAACATGAAGGTTCCGAACGCTCCGGCAAGGAACGAAGGAATTATCAGGGGCAGGTATGAATTCAGCCAGCCCAGCTTCATCATAAGGTAGTATTCGGGAATGATTATGACCTGGACGGGAATCATCAGGGTCATAAGAAGAAGGGTATATATTGCACGTCTTCCATGAAAACGCATCTTGGCAAAGGCAAATGCGGCCATCGGACAGACGATTATCTGGCCAAGGGCGGCAAGGAAGGACACGAAGAAGGAGTTCCATGTGTACAGTGCGAAGCTGAAGTTTGAGAATACCTCCCTGTA
>JBGVBT010000105.1:0-2309 GCA_045225895.1 Sphaerochaetaceae bacterium | reverse complement strand
ATCAACGGTCTATTGCTGGACGGAATCTATCTGTGGATCACGACGGAATACGGCCTTTCCCGCCTCGACACGCAGACCGGAGAAATGACCGGTTACGGCCTGAACGACGGGCTTAACTCCATGGCTTTCTGCGAGAACAGCATCGCGAAAGGAAGAGACGGAAGAATCTTTCTCGGGCTGAAAGGAGGCGGTTTCAGCGTCCTCCGGTCCAGTTTTGTCCCGAATGAACACGGAAACACCCCCGAGGTTGTCATCTCGGGATACTACTCGAAGGACCAGTTCCATAGTCTTTCGCATTTCAACACGGTCAGCAAGGACGAAATAGACACGGATTTCACCCTGAAATTCTCGGATCTTTCCTATTCCAATGGAACGGATGTAACCTACGAGAGCCGGATCTGGCCATTGGAAAAAGACTGGTCCCCTGTCTTTGAGAATGACACCCATGTCAAGTTCGGACACATTCCGGGCGGAGAATACCGGATCCAGATCCGCGCGGTCGATAAAAATGGAAAGGTCCTGTCTGAGGATGAAAAGGTTCTGAACGTCAAGCCTGTCCTGTACAAGCGGTGGTGGTTCCGCCTTCTTCTCCTGATCTTGCTCGCCCAGATCGTATACTTGCTCGTGAGATGGAATACCAAGTCCATCAACAGAAAGAAGAATCTGCTGCAGCAGGAGGTGGACCGGCAGACAAAGGAACTGAAGATCAAGGCTGAGGAGCTATCCGAGCAGAACGCGCTGCTGCAGAGGCAGAATGAGATGATCGCCAGTCATAATACGCTTTTGGCCACTACTTTGTCGACCCGGGACACCGAATTCTCTTCCAAGCTGCTGGAGGCCATCCAGAAGAAGTACAAGAATCCGGACCTCGACGTCCCCGAGCTTGCCGAAGACATGGGCATGAGCCGCAGCCTCCTGAACGACAAGATACAGAAAACGCTCGGCATGTCCACCGTGCAGTTCATCCGTACCTATCGCCTGAACGTCGCGAAGGAAATGATCTGCAACGGCACGAACGATGACATGAACATTTCCGAAATCGCCTACGAGGTCGGTTTCAACGATCCGAAGTACTTCACCAAATGCTTCACCAAGGAGTTTGAAGCCACTCCTTCCGAGATGCACAGGAAGAGCAAGTAAAACAATAGAGGCGGCACAGGTACCGTGCCGCCTCTCCTTTCTAAAAACAACTAAACCTATTACCAACCCGGATTCTGCTTCAGTTCCGGGTTGTTTGCGATTTCCGTGGAAGGGAAGGGGAAGTATTCGCTCTTGCCCTTCTGGAAGGAGTAAGTCACGCCGGTATAGCTCTTGACATCGAAATAGCGGATGTTGTACACCTGGTCGAAGTTGGAGCCGTCCGCGTTGAGGTCGGCGCCGCTCTTGCCCTCCTTGTAACCGAAGAACACGGGCAGGGTCGTATAGTGGTCTTTCAGCTCGGTCTCGGCGTCGCCCCAGCGGACGAGGTCGAAGAAACGGGTCATCTCGCCCCACATTTCGAACCACTTCTCCTTCTTGACGTTGGCCATCGAGAGGGTGGAGTACGTCGGCGCGCCGGCGCGTTCGGCGATCTTGTTGAGGTACTCGAGCCCCTTACCGCTGGTCTCGCCCAGCTGGGCGCAGGCCTCGGCGTAGAGAAGAAGGACCTCGGCATAGCGGAAGTAACGACGGTTGACCTTGGTGTAGTTGTATCCCTTGTTGTACATGTCCTCCGGGGTCACCGTCAATTTGCGCTGCCAGAAGCCCAGCGTCTCCGCGCAATAGTCGGCACCGTAGCCATAGGGGCAATTCTTGTCGGGCGTCTCCATGGTCGTCGAGGCGAGGTATTCCTTGCGGCTGGGATCCTGCAGGGAACTGAACTCGACCAGGCCCATTTCCTGGAGGATCTCATAGTCGTAGATCCACGCCTTGAAGCGGTTGGAGTACATGCCTTCGTTGGCGATGATGGCGCGCAGGAACTTGTCCGTCGGGGTGTAGTGGTTCCAGCCGGCGCTGTATTCCTTCAGATAAGAACCATCGGCAATCCGGAACTTGTCGACACGGACGGGGGTGTAGGCGCCCCAGTTGTCCGAGGCGGCGACCGTCTTGTAGTTGTCGTTCGTCATCACGGAGTTGGTCTCGAAGATGGACTCGCAGTTGTGGTTGCCCTTGGAGGTGAAGAAGAGGTCGGCCAGCTGCTCGCCGGGGATGAGCGCGTATTTTCCGGAGCCGATCACCTGCTCGAGGGTGGCCTTGGCACCGGCGTAGTCGCCGGAATAGACCTGGGCCTTTCCCTTGAGGGAGAGGGCGAACTCCTTGGTGGCGCGGAC
>JBGVBT010000104.1:0-3684 GCA_045225895.1 Sphaerochaetaceae bacterium | reverse complement strand
GGATGCTCCTGTGCTCATGAATTTATGCAGGAGCATCGGAGCATCAGAGCATGAAGAACCCCACCTCCTTGAGACCTTCTGATATATGAGTCCATAGTAATTTTATATATATAACATGTTATTCAGACAACACTACCATCGGAGCATCGAACCACGTGAGCATCAGAGCACCGGAGCGGCCGAGCATTCACCTTGTATAATATAAAAGGGTTGAAAGCTCAGGCTTGAGTTGTTAAAATCTGTGTTTGGGCAGCCGCCCATATAATCTAAGCAGACATTGGTCCGATATCGAATTGGGATGAGCCGAAAAGACGGTGCTATGCATGGCTCTGAGGCGAAGCACAAGAGCGGTACGGAATAATGGTTGCGTCAAGGAGGACTTGTCGTGGAAGCTGGCAGTAGTAGATTGTTCGCAGATCCTGACCCTGTGCCTGATTTGCAGTCCTCCGTCAATAAACGCTGACAACAGGTCAAATACATCGTCACATCTGCTCTCGTACTCGTCAACTCTGATAACGTCAGGGAGAATTTGTTATGGCACAGCATAACGTAAGTGTTGAAGACACATTGAAGGTATTGGTCGAGAACAAGAAGTACTCGACTGTGAAGGACATTCTGGTCACGATGAACCCTTCGGATATCGCCATGATATTCGATGAGCTTTCAGAGGACCAGCTGCCCATTATGTTCCGTCTGCTGCCAAAGGCATTGGCTGCGGACACATTCGTTGAAATGGAACCGGACAATCAGGAGCTTCTGATCAAGGGTTTCTCGGATACAGAGCTCAAGCAGGTTCTGGATGAACTGTATGTCGATGATGCCGCGGACATCGTCGAGGAGATGCCGGCCAACGTGGTCAGCAGGATCCTGATGCATGTCACACCGGACAGAAGACGAGAGATCAACGAGATCCTGCAGTTCCCGGAGAACAGCGCCGGATCCATCATGACCACGGAGTTCATATCGCTTGCTCCGAACATGACCGTTCTCGAGGCATTCCAGAAGATCCGTGACACGGGCGTGGACAAGGAGACAATCTACACCTGCTACGTCCTGTCGAGATTCAACAGAATCCTGGGTCTGGTTTCGGCAAAGGACCTGATGCTTGCAAAAGACCTGAGCGTAACCGTGGACACCTTGATGACTACGAACGTCATCACCGTGAGCACGATGATGGACCAGGAAGAAGTCGCAAAGCAGATGTCAAAGTACAACTTCCTTGCTTTGCCTGTAGTCGACAGTGACAACCGAATGGTCGGTATCATCACATTCGACGATGCCATGGACGTCATGGAAGAAGAGGCAACCGAGGATATCACCATCATGTCCGCTCAGACCCCGTACGAGAAGTCCTACATCAGGACCTCACCCTGGGAGCTGTTCAAGCACAGGATTCCATGGCTGATGCTGCTGATGATCTCGGCCACATTCACCGGACTTATCATCACAAGCTTCGAGAAGGCGCTGTCCCAGCTGGTCATCCTGACTGCCTTCATCCCCATGCTGATGGACACAGGCGGAAACTCAGGTTCACAGTCGTCAGTTACAGTCATCCGTGCAATCTCGCTGGGCGAGCTTGATTTCAAGGATCTGGGCAAAGTCCTTCTGAAGGAGTTCACAACAGCCCTGATGTGCGGTCTGGCCCTGGGTCTTGTCTGTTTCGGAAAGGTCATTGTCGTTGACGGAATCATCTTCGGCAATATGGCCGAGGCCGTAAGCTACTCGTTCCCCGTTGTGGCCATAGTGGTCAGCATCACCATGTCGCTTACCGTTGTCATGGCCAAGATGATCGGATGTACGCTCCCGTTGGTTGCCAAGAAACTCGGGTTCGATCCCGCCGTCATGGCAAGTCCGTTCATCACCACAATCGTCGACGCACTCTCACTTCTCGTATATCTGAAGATCGCAACAACCGTCCTGTTCTGAAAACGGGACGGTCTGCATATCAGAAGTATTTTCTCAACTTGATCCTGTCCTTGAACACGAAGTGGCTCTCAAGGAATCTGGAGCAGAAACCTATCATCGTACCGTTTACAAGGGCACAGACTATCGTGCCCACCTTCACCCCTTTGAACACTCCGAAACCGAAAAACAGGAAGGACATGGCCACACCTACAATGCACGAGCAGATGTCGTAGACGGTCTTCACATGGTGGATGTTCAGGCTGTACTTGGCCGAAAGCTCCTTCACAAAGAGCTCATAGACCTCCGGCGATATGTAGGTGTGGAACAGGAACGCAATTCCTATGGAGCACAGAACCATACCCAGGAAGTAATATACCAGCCTCAAAACAAGGCTTTCCATGGGGATGTAGGATACGATTATCATCCAGAAGTCCAGGATGAAGCCGTAGATGAATGCGGTGGCGAACGAGAACAGATAGCTTATCCTGAAGCGTCTGAGGACTATTATCATCAGCACCAGGATGACGGCTTGGAGCGTGTACTCCGCCATGCCGAATGTGAAGAAGCTGTACGTCTGGGAAATCTTCAGATGAAGGATATAGGCCGGAGCGACAACCATGGACACACCGAAATCCGGTTTCTCCATGAACGCCACCCCTAATGCAAGTATCACGAGACCCAGAACATATGAGAGCTCCGTACCCATAGTCCGTTTCATGGGGGTAATTCTATATTATGTCTAGCAAAAATGAAACATCCGAAATATCATAGGTGTCATGGAAAAAACAGACTACGCTGAAATCAACGGGATGCTCGAATCCATAATATCAGGTGTTCCTTACACAATGACCAACCTTGCCAATGCAAGTGCCCTACTTTTCGAGAAGGTTGAAGGCATAAACTGGGCAGGATTCTACACCGTCAAGGACGGCAGACTGGTTCTCGGCCCGTTCCAGGGCAAAGTAGCCTGTACAATCATCCCCATGGGCAAGGGAGTCTGCGGAACTGCAGCCGCTGAGGACAGAACTGTTGTGGTTCCCGATGTCCACAAGTTCAGCGGTCACATAGCCTGCGACAGCGCAAGCAACTCTGAGATCGTCATTCCCATCCACCGCAGAGGTGAGCTTTTCGGCGTACTTGATATCGACAGCACCCTGTTCGACAGATTCGGAGAGGATGACAGACTGGGCCTGGAAGACTTTGTGGGAATACTCGAGAAGGAAATCTGACATGGAAGAAGAGAGCAATGTCCTGAGACTGGCAAAACCAAAGAAAAAAGGCCTGTGGCGTCTGATCTTCAGCAGATTCCTCATCATAGGACTTCTGATCGCACTTCAGATCCTTCTGCTTGTCATGCTGTTCGGCACACTGGCGAACGCACTCCCCTTTATCGAGATCCTTGAACCTATATTCACCATCATCGTCATCTTCTATCTCTTCAACTGCAAGATGGACACATCGGCAAAGCTGACATGGCTGGTGGTCATTGCCCTGGCACCCATCCCGGGAGCCATATTCCTGATCTACTGCAAGCTCAACGTAGGCCAGAGATCCACGACATTCAGGGTAAGCAAGCTTCTCGAAGAAACAAAGGATGCGATTGTCCAGAATCCCAAGGTCATTGAAGACCTCAGAGGTGATACCTCGGGAACACTGGCACTGAACCACTACATCAACCGCGACGGATGCTTCCCCATCTATGAGAACACCGAAACAACATTCTTCCCGCTCGGAGAACAGAAGTTCCAGGCGATGCTGGAGGAGCTCGAGAAAGCCGAG
>JBGVBT010000103.1:0-4874 GCA_045225895.1 Sphaerochaetaceae bacterium | reverse complement strand
GTTGGATTCTCTCACATCAACTCTGCCTTCAACGCAAGGTTCCCGCAAAGCCGACTGTGCTACAAGATCACCCAGTATCTTGGCTATGCCTGTGTTCTGGTTGCCGCGATGAACGCAATGGTGGCGCTCTTCGACCTGATCAGGACAAAGAGCCTGAGGAAGATGGACAGGACCTACCTTGCCACAATGGTCCTCTATGCCGCTGTGGTCTGCTTCTACGTATTCTTCGAGATTGTGGTGATCAACGTCAGGCCCACCGAGCCCGAGGCATCCTATCCGTCAAGCCACACAATGCTTGCGATCTGCGTCCTCTACAGCCAGACGATCCTTTTCAGAAGGGTGGAGAAGGGAATCCTTGTAAAGAAGGCACTGACTGTCCTCTGCTGGATAGCCATGTTCTCGATGGCCGCCCTGAGGCTTCTTTCAGGAGTCCATTGGCTGACGGACATCATGGGAGCGGTGCTTCTGAGCGCCTCACTTCTTACCTGCTACAGAGCCTTCACCGACTGACTTCTCGTAGACGGATCTTTCGCTCACAGACTTCTCATTGTCCCTGTTTTTCAGCTCAAGCTCGCTTGCCTTGACCAGCGTCACGCCTTTCGATCCGAGCGTGTGGATGACCTTGTCCAAATCGCGTTTCCTGTGGTCCTGCTGCGAGAACAGGCTGTCCTGCATGGGGCGCTCGCCCTGGTAGAGCTGATACAGACCAAGGCCTATCAGCCTTATTCCCTGGCCACGCTTCCATTTCGAGAGAAGAAGCCTGCGCCCGATCCTGTAGATCTGCTCCGTGTTGAGGATGGGATCGTCCGGGGTCTCCTGGACGGTGATTGTCCTGAAGTCCTCGCCCCATCTGAGCTTGAGACCGACTGTGCGCGCCATCATCTTCTCGTCGAACGAGCGGGCCATGATCTCAGAGCTCATCCCAAGCAGGATCTGACATAGGGTGTCCTCATCTGTGATGTCCTCAAAGAAGGTTGTCTCCGTTGAAATCGAATGACTCTTGGCTTTCTGGAACATTATTCCGGGATCTTGGCCGCGGCAGGCGCTGTACAGGAAACTGCCGAAGGAGTTGCCCAACGTGTTCTGGAGGGCAGACAGGCTCATCTGCCTGACCTGCTCGGGCGTGGTGATTCCGCGGGCCTGTAGCGCGGCAAGGCCGCTCTTTCCAAGACCCCAGAGTTTCTTCAGTCCTATAGCGTCTATGAAGACCTGCTCCTTTCCCGGAGACACAAGGCACAGCCCGTCAGGCTTGTTGTAGTCGCTTGCCATCTTTGCTATGAAAGGCGAGGAGGCGATCCCTATGCTCATTGTGATGCCTATCTCGTTCTTCACACGTTCCTTCATCTTCATGGCAAGCTGCCTTGCAGGTCCGAACAGCCTCCTTGTCCCTGTCATGTCCAGCGACGCCTCGTCTATGGAGACCTGGTGCATCTGGGGCGCATACTCGCGCAGGATGGACATGACCTCTTTTGAGACCCGGCTGTACTTGTGCATGTCCCCTCCTATGAAGATCCCGTCAGGGCAGAGGCGCTTGGCCTGGAGGGTTGGCATTGCGCTGTGTACGCCATAGACTCGGGCCTCGTAAGAACAGGTGGAGACCACACAGCGGGGCGCCACATGACCTATGATCAGGGGCTTGTTGCGGTACTCGGGGTGGTCGCGCTGCTCCACGGAGGCGAAGAATGCATCTAGATCCACATGGAAGAACACTGTCTGCACAATGTAATTCTATCATCAACGAACCATTTGTGATATCATCACAAGCCATGAGACAAATAGAATTTACCCCAAGGGGAATTTGCGCAAGAAGCATTACCATCATGTTGGATGACGACAACAAGGTCCAGGACCTGTCGTTCGTCGGAGGATGTGACGGAAACCACAAGGGCCTCAGGGCTCTTATCAAGGGCATGACGGCCGACGAGGCCATCGAGCGCCTTTCCGGCATCACCTGCGGATTCAGACCCACATCCTGTCCCGACCAGGTTGCGGTGGCACTCAGGCAGGCCCTGAACAAGTGAAGAAAGCCGCGCTTGTCATCATAGCACTGATTCTCGCATCAGGCTCGCTGTGGGCCATAGACCCCAGGCTTTCGGCCATGGGCGACATAGGCATCGCAGTGCGCGGTTCGGACATGCAGAGCTATCCGAACCCGGCATCGGTGTTCTTCGATGACAACCGCATGACATTCACCTTCCATATGGACGTGGAGGACACGCTGGGCTACAGGAGCCTTCCATACATGCCGTCTTCCTCGGTTGATGTGAACTTCGTTGCCGACATGATCACGCTGGGTCTTTCCATCGCCTGCATCACGGACAACTTCAACGAGACGAACAACCATGTGAACCTGTTCCAGAAGACGGAGCTGAACGTCAACTTCAGCTTTGGAACCGGAGCCTTCAGCGCCGGAATAGGAATCACCGGTGGCTCTTCCCAGCAGAGGCTGGACGTGGTGATGAACTCCATCTGGGATTTTCCGACTCAGGCCTATTTCTCACCGTTCGACCGCGTGGCCAACTCCGAGTTCATCCAGGTCAGCGCCGGGTTCATGACTGTCTGGAAGGAATTCAGCTTCGGCATCCGTCTGGCCGACATCCTCGGAAAGGACGGAACCAGCACCATCCTCAACTTCCAGACCCTCTTCTCCCATGCGGGAGCCGGAATCTACTACTCCAAGAGCAAGTACTCCTCACGAGGTGTGATAAACCCGTTCGTATACAGCTTCGGCGTGGACGTGGACTACATCTTCAGCGAGGTGAGGAGCCTCAGGGCAGGAGGTGAGATCATGTTCAGGATGGCCCGTGACTCCAGCATCTTCGCGAGGGCAGGCTACAGCGCCTTCCTCTCGAACCTCGGGGACGGAACGGTGACGGCGGGACTGGGGGCAAGCTTCAGGAAGTTCGAGGTCTCGCTGAACGGGGATTTCCCTATCGGCGGCTATCCAAGATCCAAGGTCATCCTGACACTTCTGTTCTGACGGTAGCACCGTTCAACCCATTATTGACAATCGTTATCCATCGCAGTTAATATAGCTTGGAAATCAAATCTAGGAGATGCATCATGTCAAAGGCACATAGAGGAACAGGTTTGAAGGACGTCGCACTCGGCGGACGCGGAACATGTCCGGTCTGCAAGAGAGAGGCCATCAAGGTCATCTACGAGGTCACAGTCGACGGCGAGACCAAGAAGGTCTGCAAGCAGTGCAAGGCCAAGCTGGCAAAGTAATCCGGTAAATCAAACCGAAAAGGGCTCCGCAGGGAGCCCGATTTTATAATGGGGGACAACATGAAGAGCATGACGGCATACGGATACGGTGAGTTCCAGAACGAGAACTACCTGATGACCATGGAACTCAAGAGCTACAACAACCGCTTTCTTGAGATAGGCTTCTTCGCCCCACCGTACCTTTCCCAGTACGAGGCCGTGGCAACCGAGACCATCAAGGCCCACGCCCAGAGGGGCCACATCGATCTCTCCGTGAAGGTCAAGAACATCAGGAGCAACGTCGACGTCAGCGTGGACACCGAGGCCGCCAACGCCTACATGGACGCCATGATCAGCCTTTCGGCCATCGCAAGGGAGAAGGGCCTGGACCTCAAGCCATCCATGGGTGACATCCTCTCCCAGGACGGTGTCCTGACCAGCATCAGAACCGATGGAATCGAGGCCTACAAGGAAGGTCTGGACCACTGCATGGCCCTTGTCATGAGCCAGTTCGACGAGGCCAAGGACAGGGAGGGCGAGATCACCAGGAAGGATCTTACCAGCAAGGTGGACTCCATTGCGAATTCCCTTGAGATAGTGAAGAAGAACGTGGACACCCTTGAGAAGATGATCCGCGACAACCTGACGGCGCGCATCAACGAGATGCTGGGTGACCAGAAGTTCGATGAAAGCCGCGTCCTTACCGAGGTTGCCGTGATGCTCAACCGCTACACCATCAACGAGGAGGTTGTCAGGCTGGGCGCACACATAGCCGAGTTCCGCAAGCTCCTGAAGAGCAACGAGCCCGTGGGAAAGCGCATGGACTTCCTGTCCCAGGAGATGAACCGCGAGATCAACACCATCGGATCCAAGAGCCAGATAGTTGAAGTGAACTTTGAGGTTGTCAATATGAAGGACTCGTTGGAGAATATAAGGGAACAGATCAGGAATATTGAATAAAAGGCAGATGCTTTGCAGCCATATCGGCGTCGCATCGCTTGGGCCGTGCAACAAGCACTGTCCCGCGCTTGCTTCTGGATCTGACTGCAAATCGTAATAAAAAATGACCTGGAGGTCCTACATATGAGAATAGCGGTATCAGGAAAAAGCGGCTGCGGCAACACGACGGTCTCGACACTTCTTGCCGAACGGCTCGGCTATCCCATGATCAACTTCACCTTCCGCCAGATGGCCAAGGAAAGGAACATGGACTTCTGGGACTTCTGCGCCCTTGCCAACAGGGACGACAGCATAGACAAGGAGCTTGACAGCCGGCAGGTCCAGATGGCCATGGCCGAGAAGGACTGCGTTCTGGGTTCTCGCCTTGCGATCTGGATGCTCAAGGAGGCCGACTTCAAGGTCTACCTCGAGGCATCGGACGAAGAGAGGGCCAGAAGGATCCTCAAGCGCGAGGGCGGAACTCTGGACGAGCGCCTGGGAGAGACCAGAAGACGCGATTTCCACGACTCGGAGCGCTATCAGAGAATCTACGGAATCAACAACAACGACACAAGCCAGGCGGACCTTGTCATAGACACGGAAGGCAAGACTCCCGAGCAGATTGTGGACATCATCCTTGACGCTTTACAGAAAAACTGAAAGCTGATATATTCTCATTGCATCGCAGTTTGAAGGAGAATCACCTTGAGCATTCCACTTGATAAGCT
>JBGVBT010000102.1:0-3650 GCA_045225895.1 Sphaerochaetaceae bacterium | reverse complement strand
CTGCAGCCTGAGCGAACACTGCTGTCATGACGACGCAGAGCACGAGCAAAACTGTCAAAAGTTTCTTCATATTCCTTCTCCTTTTTTCCGGCTGCCGCACAGACAGCCTTATGATTCACAGTTAGTTTTGGACACGGAATCCAAGTATCTGACATTATACCACCGGTTTTTAACTTTCAGTGGAAATATTCAACCTCGAATCCCATGACCTTTCCCAGCCTCTGGATTTCCTTCACATGGTTGCCGTACACAATGGCCTGATGGTGTCCGTAGCTTCCATCCGCCAGGGCATGACGGAACTCCCTCACTCCGCCCTCCACATCGTAATAGACAGCAGGAGAACAGTAGTACGGACGGAATTCGCATCCGATCGTATGTCCAACCGCAACCATCATTTTCGTACCGCGCCTGTTGAACCGGCCGAATGTGACAACCTGTCCTTCCTCTTCCGCCATGTCGACCTGAAGGTGGGTTCCCCAGCCCTGCGTGGTGAAGTGGCTCAGGCTGTAGTTCTGGGGCTTTTCGTTGAATCCGCGCATCAGGCGCACCGGAACGGCATGGTGGATCTCGAGGACATCACGGTCAAAGACCCTGTCAGGCTGTTCCAGAAGCTTGGGCATTCCCAACTGCTCTATGGTCTTGCTTCCGGCAAGAACGAGGACCGGATTTCCCATGTAGACGCTCTGACGTGTCAGATACATCATCACCATCATCGCAAGCAGGACGTTGAGGTCCTCCTCACATGCAGACGGAATGCGGTCGTCCTTGTTGGTTGTATGGGTCAGACAAGGAGTGAATTTGTATTTCTGGGGAATGCGGCTTGCGCAGAGCTCCTTGCACGGCGTTGTGAACGCATTGCAGTCGTATCTCTCCATCATTGCCCGCACGGCATGGAAATACCTGTAGTCGTTGCAGACGAACTCCTCGGTAAGGTCGCACTTGTCCGCACCGGCAATCAGTGCCCTGGCCTCCTCCCGTATCCTGTCATCGATCTGAATCTGTTCGAAATAAGGGAGTATCTGTCGGAAATCGACCCTGTTGTTGCGGATTCCGTAGCGCCTGAACAGATCGGTCAGATCGAATGTGCTGGTGTTGACTGATGCCGGGGTCTGCTCGCAGTTGGAGAGGATGAGTATCTTGGTGTTGGCGACGGCCTTCCGTACCTGGAGATCCTTGAGAAGCTCGTTGTACTCCGGGTAATCGTGAGCCATGTATGCCTCAAGGCCGATGTCCCGGTAATAGCCCACAAGGTCGACGGGCGTGGGGCCGAGATTGATCATGGAAACAGGTTTTCCCAGCCTCTCGATTCCCGGAATCCTGTACGTGATGAGGTAGATGTCCACAAGGTGGTTTTCCGGGATGAGCTTGTCGAATTCCGAATCCTTCACCACGAAGCTTTCATCGAACTCGATGTACACAGGTTCCATCAGATTGCATCTGGAGCTGTCGATGTTGGCCTTCAGTTCGTCATACCAGATCTTGAACTGCTCCTTGCCGGCCCTGCGCTCCACCGCGGGATTGTTCTCCTCGAAGATTCCGACCCTGCACGGTCCTTCCCACCAGTCCGTATGGACAAGGTTGCTGAAAACCGGTCTGAGGTTGACCTTCACATCCATCGCGTATTTCATTTCAGACCTCCTTTGAAGCCTTGATAATCTCAAAACACCTGCGTATTCCGTTCTCCCTTATCTCAGGATACACCACATGGACCGATATGGCATCCAAAAACCTCATGGGGTTGGCCCTGATTTCCGACGGGCTTCTGTCGTCATAGATATCCTTCAGAATGGAAATCAGGCCGAGGACAACAAGGGAGTCGGACGACGCCCTCACCGTCCTGCCGTCCATCTTCAGCCAGATGGCGGTCCTGCATCCTTCGATACGGTTCTCCTCCACCTCTGTCTCACCATCTCTGCCCAGACGAAGACCGAGGTCTACCAGATAATCGAACTGCCCCAGCTCGTCCGTTTCAGAGAGTCTGCGGATATGGAGGTCCTCCTTTTCCCTGATACTGCTCACCTGAATCCTCCGCAGCGTCTCAGTACCCACGAAAGCCTTTCTGTGAAAATGTCGATTTCTTCCTTTGTATTGTAGGGTCCTACCGATGCCCTGCAGACCCCTTGTACACCCAGGGCGTCCATCAGACTGTAGGCACAGCAGGATCCGGTCCTGACGCAGATTCCGAACTTCCCCAGCATGGCGCCTATGTCATAGCAGCCCAGCAGGCCTGTGGTGAAAGAACAGATCTGAGACGGGGATTTTGTAATCATCCTGATTCCGTCAATTACACTCAGTTTCTCGAAAAGATACCCCGAAAGTTCATCTTCTATGTTTTTTATTGTGTTTCTATTGGTTTTCAGATAATCGAAAGCCTCTCCAAGGCCCACAATCGCCGCGATGTTGCGGGTACCTGCCTCAAAGCCGTGGATACCGGTTTTGGGACTGTAGTCCCGCTCGACGGAACCGCCCCCTACAGTAAGCGGCTTCAGACGTCCAATTGAATCTCCTGATGCGAAAAGCACTCCCGTTCCCATCGGACCGTATATCTTATGGCCTGAGAATGCAAGGAAATCGCACCCTATTGTCCTGACGTCAACAGTATTGTGGACGACAAGCTGTGCGGCATCGACCACTGACAGGACACCCCTTTGTCTTGCATGACTGCATATTGCCCCGATATCCGTAACCTGACCGGTCACATTGGACATCCCTGTCACGGAAACGGCGATGGTTTCATCATCGATCAGCTCTGTCACTGCTTCCGCTCTGAGAATACCGTCTGCATCAACATCCGCCAATCTCAGCTCAATGCCGTTTCTTCTGCAGGCCTCAAGCCACGGCGCATGGTTGGATGAATGTTCCATCCGCGTGATGACGATGTTTCCCTTTGCATCTGTCCCGCAGACGGAGGCGGCCACCATGTTCAGAGCCTGCGTGGTTCCTTCAGTGAAGATGATTTCTTCCGGTTTTGCGTTTATGAATCGCGCGGCCTTTTCCCTTGCTTCTGCGACAAGAGCCGAGGCCTCGGATGAAATCGGATAAAGGGAACGGCCGACATTGGAATTCCGTTTTGTCATGAAGTCGACCATTGAGTCTATTACACACTGAGGCTTCTGGGATGTTGCCGCGCTGTCCAGATATACAATGTCCGGATTGGCCCTGAAGAAAGGAAAATCGCTACGCACTGCTGCCCTCCTGCATCTCCTGCAGAAACAGTTGGCAAAGGTCATCCACGGTTTTTGCGTTCACCGCCCTGTCATCATCCAGATGGACATCAAGGTCCTTCTCCATGCCGAGCAGGAGAAGCGCTTTCTTCTTTGCAACAAGACCTGTCTGATGACAGTCGTATTTTTCCACGGAATTCAGAAGCTTCTCCTCGGAAACACCCAGAGTCTGAAGCTTCACGCTGAGAATGACAAGCTTCATCAAATCGTCTTCATCAACATCCGAAAGACGCAACCTTCTTAGAATCTCGGCTTTCAGAAGCGCATGAGGGTCTTTTGAACTCCGGAATTCGACTCGGTTCACAGAATCCTGTCGCCTCCGTCGAAGACCGAATCAATGATATAGCGGTCAGACCCTGCCCTGAAAGTGATGAACTCCGCAGCCTGGCCTTTTGCAAGAACCGCCCTGTCCGGATCAAGATTGTA
>JBGVBT010000101.1:0-2269 GCA_045225895.1 Sphaerochaetaceae bacterium | reverse complement strand
AACTATGGTCTGCAGCACAGGATGGTACAGAAGCTCAACGTACTCACAGTCACCGAACCTCTTCTTGCAGGCTCTGTTGAATGTGATACCCCGCTTCTGCAGCACAATTGCAGGTTGACTGTCTGTGATGAAAAAGGCTCCGTTGGGAACCTGGTAGTCATGGAGGCTCATCGAGAGCATCCTGCTCTTCTCCTCTCCTGACTTCACCCTTGCTTCCCTTTCGAGCTCCTCAACTTCTTCTTCCTCATAGACACTCATCGATACCGCCATCAGATGTTCGTCTGTGATTCCACCCCATGTCGGGCAGATGCTAACAAAACCCTTGAGGGCTCCATTTGCAATGACGATATTGTCCGGCAGTCCACTATGGTGGGATGTGCTCTTTGTTATGATCTTTGCAACCTCGGCGATATCTCTGCTGACGATTGCCTCGTGATGATTAGGGACAAACGCCCCTTCCCTTATGTTTGTATTCTTTGCAATTTTCTTTTTCTTGTAATCCAAAACCACTGTCTTCCTGGCTTCCAGGTCTCCCCAGCGCCTTTCGTTCTCCATGATTTTTCTGACCATTCCGGCATTCCAGTCTGTTCGGCCCTTGAGAGTCGGACGCTTCTTCTCGGAAAGGACAACAGCGATTTCCTTAGCACTGTAGCCGTTTATATAGGCCAGGTAGATGAATCGGACTGTCTTCGCCTCTTCTGGTTCAACAATCAGATCTCCATCCTTTGTGTGTCTGAACCCCAGAAGATCGCTTACCGGGAACTGGTTCGTCAGGATCCTCTGGTCATATGAAAGAATCATTCTTCGACTCTTGTTTCCCGACTCCCAATCTGCAAGCAGGGCATGGAAACTAAGAGTCTGATCGGCATCCGGATTCAGAGTGAATATGTTCTCAGTCTCGAAGAAGACACCGATGGGCTTCTTTGGGTTCATTAATTTCAGTTCAGCAACATAATCTATACAGTCAGAAACATTTCTTGCGAACCTGGACACACTGGCACAGAGTATAAGGTTGAACTTGCCTTCCTTGGCGTCCTTCATCATCTTGTTGAAGGCATCTCTCCTCTTTGTTGAAGTTCCGGATTTTCCTTCATCACTGTAGATTTCCGTAAGGTTCCAATTCTCATTCTTCTTGACCTTGTCCTTGTAGTAGAGTTCCTGGTTCTCGATCGAGGAAGTCTGGTTCAGGTTCATGGTGCTGACACGGGTATAGACTGCTACATTCTTCTTGTCATCCCACATAGAGGTATACGGTTTGGGATGCCTGTACTGAACATCGATATACTCCCTTATGGCATTGTGCCTTGAACGAATGGCCTCCCTTTCAAATTCCCTCTGTTCATGGTTTCTCTGCCAGTCTGCCTTCGCTTCCTGCTCCTCGATTTCCTTGTTCTTTTCCTGATCAGTCATTCATATTCCCCAATGCATCAACGATGCTTCTTTCCCATTCCGAGTATCTGTAGCTTTCCACAGCGATGTATTTCTCGGCCGCCTTCAAGAGACTCTCCCTCTGCTGTTCTGCGTCAACGATTGTGTTGATGTTGTACTGGAGGTCCTCGGTCACGATATCTATCCTGTTCTTCAGCCGGGAAATATAATGAAGCAGGAAGAACAGATCCTCTGTGTTAGCTGCAAGGTATGCCTTTGTCTGTGTTGCTATGCAGTTGATCCGTCCACACCTGCAATCAGATAGGAGTCTTATCATCTGAGGGCGTTTGCAGATGTTCTTGTTTCCTGTTATGTCCACATATACATCCACAAGTTCCATCTCAGAGTTATCCTTGTATTTCTCCTTGTAGTAGTTGTTATGGTAGGTGATGGCCGCAGACCTCCTTCTCTCCCACAGCTTTGCAAGTTTCACATAGGCTCCAACTTTATAGACACTCATACGCTGTCTCCCCGTGAGGCAGGAGCACCCCAGTACCATTTGCCATCCTTTCTGAAGGACAGAATTTTCAGATTGTTCTTTACAAGCTGAACTGTCTTGAATCCGACTTCAGAACCCTTGAAGAACTCCTCGATATCCGAGCTCAGCATAGGACCATCAGAAAGAAGCTCACGTAGCATCCCTGCAGCAATAGTCTGCTTCTTCTCTTTTCTGGTTGCTACTTCTTCCTTAGGTTTAGTATCTGGAACATTCGAAACAGAGCTTCCACTGTTTTCATCCTTCAGCCAGACAATCCCGTGATTAGGATTGATAGAGAACCTTACATCTTCACCTCGTGCGGCAAGACTACTCTTGACATGCCTGATTATTCTGATGCCAGGA
>JBGVBT010000100.1:0-6747 GCA_045225895.1 Sphaerochaetaceae bacterium | reverse complement strand
GTACTTGTACTTGGTGATGTTGATACCTGCGGCATCGGCTGTAACCGGGGATTCTCCAACGGCCCTGAGGTAGAGACCTGTCTTGGTCTTGGTCAGGAACAGGTGGAGTAAAACGGCGCAGATGATTGCCAGGTAGAAGAACTCGGACTGGTCGAAGAGGATCTTTCCCACCACCGGAATCTTTTTGAGGAAATCCGGCATGAAGTGCTTGTCGAATGCGAATTTCATTTTGTTGGAAAGAGTTACATATCCTCCGACCTGCATTCTCCTGAGCTCTCCGGCGAACTTTGCGACACCGGTTCCGAATGTTGTCATCGCAAGACCCGTGACGTTCTGGTTTGCACGGAGGGTTACGGTTATGAACGAGAAGATGGCTCCGGCGATGGCTCCGACGGCAAACGATGCGAGGATTGCCAGGACAATGGCCACGAACGGGCTTGCGCTTTCTCCGACAGCCATCTCGTACACGTTCGGCGCTATCAGACCGAAGATTCCGCCCATGTACATGATTCCCTCGACACCGAGGTTGAGGTTTCCGGATTTCTCTGTGAGGATCTCACCGATGGTTCCGAACATGAGTGCGGTGCCGTAAGCACCTGCCGCTGCAAACAGAAGTATGACTGAATTCAGGAAGCTCATGCTTTCACCTCCTTCTTTCCTCTGAACACCATCTTGTAGTTGATGAAGAACTCACAACCGAGCATACAGAAGAGCAATATTCCGGAAACGATGTCTGCGACGGATGCAGGGACATTGAGTTTTGTCTGCAGCGTTGCCGATCCCTTTCCGATTATCGCAAGGATGCTTGCGATGATTATCATGGCAAAGCAGTTCAGCTGGCTCAGCCATGCGACAGTGATTGCGGTGAAACCCACACCTCCCGCGACATCGGCGTTCAGTGTTCCGTTGGCTCCGGAGACCAGCATCCAGCCGACACATCCGCAGATGGCACCGGAGAAGAGCATTGTCCTCATCATGACCCAACCGACGTTCATTCCGGCGTAACGGGCTGTGTTGATCGAGTCGCCGATGACTGCGACCTCATAGCCGTGCTTTGTATAATTCATGTAGATATGGACAATTACTACCATGACCAGGACGATTATCCATCCGCAGTAGATGCCGAATACGTTCGGAAGTCTTGCGTTGTCCTTGAACATGGGGATGATCTGTGTTCCGGGTCTTCCTTCCCATGGTCCACCCTGAAGCCACCTGACGATTCCGATCGCTATGTAGTTCATCATCAGCGTGAAGAGCGTCTCGTTGGTGTTGTATTTTGCCTTGAAGAATCCGGGAATGAACGCCCATATCGCTCCGCCTATGATTCCTGCGAGCATCATCATCACCAGAAGGGGCAGGGCAGGGATGCTGTCCTGGAACCAGATTGCGATTGCGGATGCGAAGATGGCACCCATTGTGATCTGGCCTTCGGCTCCGATGTTCCAGAACCTCATCTTGAAACAGGGGGCGATTGCAAGGGCGGCTCCCAGAAGTGGAACGGCTCTCTTTACCGTCTGCCTGATGTAGCCCGGCTTGGAGAGTGCGCCGCTTATTATGATTCCATAGCTCTCGAAAGGATTCGCCTTGGCCATGAGGATGGGAATCATTCCGAGTATGAATGCGAACAGTATGGATCCGATTCTTATTGCCCAGACCTTCTTCGGGTCCATGACTCCGCGTTTGACAAGCCTGATAAGAGGGGTTTTTCCAGCTTCGCTCATTTTTCACCTCCTTCATGCCCGCCGACGGTGGTCATCAGAAGTCCGATTTCTTCCTTTGTGGTTGTCCTGGCATCCACGATGCCGCTGACCTTTCCTCCGCACAGGACGAGGATCCTGTCGCAGAGCTCCAGGAGGACGTCCAGCTCCTCACCGACATACATGACGGCGGAACCTCTCATCTTCTGCTCCGTCAGGAGGTTGTAGATTGCATATGAGGTATTGATATCCAGACCTCTGACGGCGTACGCGGTCAGAAGTACGGGTGGGCTGGAGGCGATTTCCCTTCCTACCAGGACCTTCTGGATGTTTCCACCCGACATCCTTCTCACGGGGAATTCCGTGGAGGGAGTGACAACCTCAAGGTCCTTCCAGACCTGGTTCGCAAGTGATTCGGGTGACTTCTTGTTGAAGAAGATGCTCTTTCCGTTTCTCCAGGACCTGAGCATCATGTTGCTGGTCATTCCCATGGAACCTACAAGGCCCATTCCCAGTCTGTCCTCGGGGACGAATCCCATTCCGACTCCGGCCTGGCGGATCTGCATGGGTGTCTTTCCGACTAGCTCGTTCGTGCTGCCGTCCTCGTTGACGAACATGATCGATCCGTCCTTGATGGGGTAGAGTCCCGTGATGGACTCCAGAAGCTCCCTCTGTCCGGATCCTGCGATTCCGGCCACTCCGAGGATCTCTCCTGCCTTTGCAGTGAATGTGACGTTGTCCAGCCTGTTGATACCCTCGTTGTCCACGACAGTCAGGTTCTTGATGACCAGCTTGTCATGGATTTTGTCGTAGACCGGTCTGTCTATGTTCAGCTTGACGGCACGTCCGACCATCATGTCTGTCAATGACTGGGCGGTTGCCTCCTTGGTGTTGACTGTTCCGATGTATTTTCCCTTCCTGAGGATGGCGACCTTGTCGGAAACGGCAAGAACCTCGGCAAGCTTGTGGGTGATCAGGACGATCGCCTTGTTGTCGTTCTTCATGTTCCTCAGGACGGCGAAGAGCTTGTCCGTCTCCTGAGGGGTCAGGACAGCGGTGGGCTCGTCCAGGATGAGGATCTCTGCACCTCTGTACAGGACCTTTACGATCTCGATCGTCTGCTTCTGAGAGACGGACATGTCGTAGATCTTCTTCTTGGGATCCACATGGAAGCCGTATCTGTCGCAGATCTCCTTCACCTTGTCGTTGACGGCACCGAGGTCAAGTTTCTGGTCTTCCATGCCCAGGATGATGTTCTGGGCCGCTGTGAAGACATCGACCAGATGGTAATGCTGGTGGATCATTCCGATTCCGAGAGCATAGGCATCGCGGGGGGACCTGATCGATACGGGCTTTCCGTCCTTGAAGATCTCGCCGCTGTCCGGCTGGTAGATGCCTGAGAGCATGTTCATCAGGGTTGTTTTTCCGCTTCCGTTCTCACCGAGCAGACAGAGAATCTCTCCCTTGTTTATCTGGAGGTTGATCTCGTCGTTGGCGACAATGGAACCGAAGGTCTTTCTGATGTTCTTCAGTTCAATCGCACAGTTTGTTTGCACTATTCATTCCTCCGCCTTGCCTTGGCAGGGCATTCAAACGATATCTCGATTGTACCACAGCGAAAAAAGCGGTAGCAACCAAAAAGTTAATAAAATGCAACAAACAGCAACAAAAGAAAAAGGAATCTGAAGGTCAGATTCCTATTTCCTGAATCAGGTTGCTGAATATCTCCTCTCGGGAGAGGCGCCCGTCAACCCTTATCAGCCGGCAGCCTTCGGGCAGGGTTGAGAAAATGCGCTCGTAGTTGTCGTGGACCTTTGTCTGGTAGTCCAGTTTCTCGTATATCTCCTTCCCGTTTCCGCGCGAATCGATCCGCTTTATGCAGTCCTCAACGGGAGTGTCCACATAGAGGACGAGTTCAGGGTAGGGGAAGGCGCTGTTCAGCTTCTGCACTTCCTCGTAACTGAATCCGATGCTCTGGTATGCCAGGGATGAGAAGAAATACCTGTCGGAGATGACGAACTCGCCCTTTTCGAGGTGGCTTTTTATTCCGTATTCGGGATTGTTCAGGTGGTTGTCCCTGTCTGCCGCGAAAAGGTATGCCGTTGTGGACTGGGGGACCTTGAACTGTCCGCTGAGGACCCGTCTGATGAGAAGTCCTGATTCGTATATGGTGGGCTCTGCCGTGCGGAATACAGGAATGCCTTTTTCAACCATGTAGTTTTCCAGATTCTTCAGCTGTGTGGTCGTGCCGGCACCGTCCAGGCCTTCAAGTACCCAGAAATTCTTCAGAACATCAGCCATACCGTCCTCCAGAGGTGCGAATTCTCAAATAAATATACTAGGTTTCCAATGTGTATTTCAATCTTTTGATGTTACGCAAAGGCTGTCCAACTGTTATACTACTTAGCAATGAAATTCAGAAGGACTGTCTCCTCAGTTGTTGTCTCGGTTTTGCTGGCCACGGCGGTGCTGTTTGCAGTGCTGTTCTTCCATGCGTCCGCATACGGCCTGGACAGAGTACGAGAGATGGTTTCCTCAATGATTCCCAAGGGAGACTCCGGATTGGGAATATACATGGACAGTGTGGACAGCACCCTGATGAAGGGGATAAGGATCAATGGAGTCCATGTCAGATGCGACGACGGCACCGAAGCTGTCAGCATAGGACGGGTTGATGTCTCGCTTAACCTTCTGAGGCTTGTTTTCGCCGCCTTGGGAATAGGAAACGGCCATGCCGATGTCCTGGTTTCCGATGTGTCCGTTCTGGTGAACGAGTCGTCCGTACAGAGGATCACGGCACTTCTGTCTCCGTCAGATGATTCCTCCGTTTCGGAAGATTCCCTGTCACGGAACACCGATGCCGTTCCATCGGATCCTCCTTTCGGGAAAATCGGAATATCCGTGACGGTGTCGGATCTGTCAGTCATGGTTGACTACAGCGGAATAAAGGCCAGGTCCTCGGGAATCAACGCCACGGCGGAACTGTCAAGGGGCCTGGTCCTGAAAAACGCAGCCCTGAACATCCCGGGGGTAAGGGCGTCTTTCCCTGATTCCGACGAGCTGTCGGTAAATGACATACGTGCCTCCATGGGCGAGGACATGGTCGTGTATCTCTCCTTTGCGGATGCATCGTTTGGAAACATGGTGAGGGTTGAATCGAGTTCCGCAATTGCGGCGGTCAAGGAGGGCCTGCTTTCTGTTGCCCTCTATCTCAGCGACGCTTCATTCGACGGAGGGGACATCGATCTAAAGGCTTCCGTAAGGGGAACTACCGTCAATGCCAACTACGCCACAAAGACCGGGGAACTGTCCTTCAACGTAGATGTCCAGCAGACTTCCGGTTTGTCGGCCGGCCCGGATATTGTCTTCTTTGTCAGCAGTCTGGTTCTTTCCGGCTCATACAACGGTGCCGAAGAAATCAGGGGAAACATGGCCTCAAAGGAGATGGGTGCATCGGTTTCCGACTATTCCGTGGTTTCCCAGGGAATTGCAGGAGATTTTTCTTTCAATCCCGTCAATCTCGGCACATTAGGGCAGGTCACTCTGACCGGTTCATCCATCAGGGGACTTGAGAGTTCAGGCTTCAATTCCCTGGAATTAACCACTCTCACGGTTGATTTCTCATATTCGGACTCATCTGTAGGGGCAAGGGTGCGCTCCTCGGTCAGGGGAAACATGGAAAGCCCTCTAGTCCGCGATTTCTCCTTCAATCTGGATGCCCATGCCCTGTTCGGCGGTGAATTCGACGTCAGATCTGCGGAACTTGAGCTTGCAGACATAAGGATGGCGGCTCTGGACAGAAGTGCCAGCGTCTCCGTAACGCTGCCGGAAGAAGGGCAGCTTCACGGCGAGATCCGCTGCTCGAACAACCTTAGCGCCTTTTTCAGTTATTCCGAGGGCCAGGTCTCGTTCAACATGTACCTGAGCAATCTTTTTCCCTACGGATACAGGGGATTGTACGATTCGGTTCTCAGTCAGTCCGGATTAGTCTCGGAAAAGACAGCGGTGAACGGAAACGTTGTGGTAAACGCGGTTCTGGACAGGGAGTTCTCCGACTACATATCCACAGTGCTGGAAGGCAGACCTGGGAAACTGCCGGATGACATCGACATCATCCGTCTGATCAGATCCGGACGTGTCTCGATCAACACGGCAGTCAGGGACATGTCGATGGGCGATACGCTCAGAAGCGGTGCAGTCTCGTTCGAATCCACACTGGACAACGGTCTTGCGACAATCGGGACGCTTGCCGTGACAACCGGTGGCCTCAGACTGTCCTACGAAGGAACGCTTGAGATCGCCGAGCTGATTCCCGACGGAAAGCTGATCCTCCAGAACGCTTCCGACGGAAGCGAGCTCGCACATATGGATTTCTCGCATGAGAAGGGTATGAGAAGCTACGATTTCTCGCTTGTTTCCCCGCTTGTGGAGGATTCCAGCCTGTCCGGTTCGGTGAACTGGCAGGATCTTGAAAGCATAGAAGCCGATGTAAAGATCAAGGCTCCTGTTCTTGGGCCCATGCCTTTGAACGTAAAGGCCAACGCTTCCGTGAATCCCGCTTTTGTTTCCTTCGAGGGTGATCTGGTCTCCCTCAGGGCGGCCCTTGATGATGCAATGATCGACCTGACCGGAGAGCTGCGCCATATGATGATCTATCCTTCCGATTCAGTGTCGGTTGAGATCGACGGCTCACTCGGTGGTTTCTTCAACACGTCCTCATCCGAATACGGACTGACTCTGACAGATTTCTCCGCTCTTCTTTCCAACGGAATGGGAGTGGGATTCGATCTTGATCTCACGGATTCAAGCATCAGGGTGTCCAAGGCATCGGTCGACATCAATTCAAGGCACCACAGGCTGGACGGGTCCATGGATTTCCGCTTCAGAGACATAGCATCGCTTTTCGAACTCAAGACAAAGGGACTGGAAGGCAAGATGGACTTCACGTCGATGTCAGGCCTTTCCAGACTCCATGCCTCGGTTGTTGACAACCAGTTCTATGTTGACTTCAGGTACAATGAGAATACCCAGGACGGACTTGTGGCATCTT
>JBGVBT010000099.1:0-6532 GCA_045225895.1 Sphaerochaetaceae bacterium | reverse complement strand
GTGGGGTAAAATCAAGCCAATAGACGCTTTCCTAGCTCTCTATTACAATGCCTTTTGGGCACCGCGTATTTCGTGGTGCCCTTTTTTTGTGGCATGCATTGGCGTTCAAAGAATCAATAGAACAGGGCTCTTGCTAAAAAACGGGGGATTCATAGACAGTCCTGTTTCCTGAAACTATATTTCTTCCGCGATTGTTCATTGGCTGTGCGCCGCCTGTGCAGCGCTTTGCACATGGCACCCGAGGCGCGGTTTTTACCAAAGCGCCATACGGGTAAGCCTTGTGCAAAGAATTGCGATGCATCAGGTCAGTGCACGGTTTATGAACATGAGCTCATATAGGTAGTTCAGCAGGCTGAACAGAGGGATTGCTTCCATATAGGACAAAACAATGATTATGGAAGCAAGAAAAGCACCTGTTTCCTTAATGATTGCTTCCGAAACACAGAAAAGAATGAAAATGGAAGCATAAAAAAACCAAGTTCCTGCTTCTAGGAATTGAAAAGCATTGTTTTTGGTAGCAAAGACTTGCTATTTCCTGCTACCACTTTTCCAGAAAGAGAAATAATGGAAGCAATACTTCAGAAACGATAGTAAATCCTTGCTTCCAAAAACAAGAGAAAAAAGATACTGGTAGCAAAATGAAAAACAAACTGCCTGCTTAACCAATATTCCAATGGTAGATACATCTTTCCGGGACTGTTCATAAACCGATGTGTGGCCTGTGCATCGGCATCTTATGCACAAGCTTCAGGCATAGGGCGCCATGGAAATCCCGCGCCCCGCCTGGCATGTGCATAACGCTGCACAGGCAACCCACAGCCGATGAACAGCCCCGGAAACAGTCAAATCTTTGAGAACGGGTATGCTAGTCGTGACTGTTTCAGAAATCAGGGATATACCTGCGTCCCCCAGTTTTGTGCATGAACCGTTCAAAGAATCAATAGAATAGGGAGGCGGTTTTGGAAAGAAGCTCGGCAATGTTCCGTTTGGCACATTCGACGAACGCGCGGCCTTCTTCCGTTTTGAGTGCGTCGCGACGTATGGCACGTCTTGCAAGTCTGGTGAAACCGATCAGTGCCGCCTTGTCCTGGACCTGACTGATGAATTTCTCGTCTTTGTCGCTGAAGTACATCTTCAGGGTCTTTTCCCAGATCTCCTGCGCCTGCTCGTAAGGGATTCCCAAAAATACCTTGACGTTGTCGCGATCTATGACCGAGAACCCGAGGTAAGCATTGTAGATGGAAGCGAATTCGAAGATGGGATGTCCGTGGCTTAGGGTGTCCATGTCGATGAGAAGGGCCTCGCCGTCCTGATACATGATGTTCTTGAGATGGAAATCACCGTGGACCATGTGGTTGTCCTCGGGAATCTCCGCAAAGAGCTTAAGAAGCTTGTCGGCCTGGTCGGAGGGGAGGTGGTCCTTCATGAAAATCGCCCATCCGAGTGCCCTTTCCTTCATGCAGGGCATTGAGTCCGGGTCAACCTCCTTGGAGTGGATGATCTTGAGAAGGTCGACGCTCATTTTCACAAGCTCGTCCAGGCTCTTCACCTTCTTTTTGAGGAGATTAGCGAAATTATCGGCCTTGAGGAGTTCGTAGACGGAACCGTAGCCACCGCCTTTGAGCTTTACCACATCGTAGGAGATTGCGGTGGGGACTCCCTGGACAAAGGCTGTTCTGGCAAGGGCCCGTTCCTTCTCGATGTCCTGAAGCGCATCCTCGTCCATGAAGGTCTTGACGATGGTCTCCGGGTCGATTCTGTATACCGTTCCGTTGGCTCCGCTTCCGATTATCTCGCAGCCTTCCACCGATATGGTCTTGAATGCCTTGTGTATGTCGATCATCTGCGTGAAGCCTGTCATGTCGAAAATTTCATAGACTTCTGATGAGACGTTTATCAGTTTCACTTCAGGGTTCTGTTTTTTCAGTTTGAGAACGATTCTCAGGCCGGCGCTGGAGATGTACTGCAGCTTGGCGCAGTCGATGATGATCTCACACTGCGGATTCTCCGTACATAAGGAAAGAAGCTTTGCCTCCAGTTCCGGGGCATTGCCGGAGTCCACATGCCCGGAGAGGCTGACGTTGATTATGTTGTCTTTGATTCTGTATTCAAGATTGTCCATTTCAAACTCCCTCGAACATCGCGTCGATCATGTACTTATACTCCTTCCAGGCCTCGCAGTCCTGAAGGTCCTGGACATATTCCGCTATTGATCTGTAGTACCAGGCCTGCTGTGCAGGATTCTCCTGATTGAAACCCTTCCACATTGCGTTGCCTTCAATCCTCCACATCCTGTGAAGGGACCTGATGTTGGCAAGCTTGTCGGCAAGCCAGAGCATTTTCACGCCCATGTCCTTAGTGTTTTTCAGGAAATCGAGGCTTTCCTTCTTTCTCTGGTACCATGTCTCCGAAGGCGGGAGATCCTTGCGTTTGTCTTCTGTTTCGGACTTCACGAGTTCCATAACCCTATGACCGAAAATGGCCTCAATCTCCTCGAGTGTGGTTTTTGTATCCTCAACTGTGTCGTGAAGGGCCGCCGCACTGAGGATGTCCTCATCGTCCGTCATGGTTCCAAGAATCGTCACAACCTCGAGGGGATGCAGGATATAGGGGATGTTTTCCTTCTTGCGCACCATTCCGTGGTGGGCCTGAATAGCAAAGGTGATTGCCAGCTCCAGTTTTGTCATAGAATGATTCTACACGCTTTGAAACGGATTGTGCAACTTGAATCCGGTCTGTCAGTTCTCGTCCGGTTCCGGCAGAAGGTCGGGTGAGTCGGATTCAACGGCCTCGACATCACGCAGCTTGCGGCCGATCGCACGGTGGCGGGTGTAGGCATTGTCGATTTCGTTGGTTGCCGATGCGAGCTTCTTTCTCACGGCATCAAGGACGGAGCCGAATTTTCCGTATTCGGTCTTCACCTCGCCCAGGACATGCCATACTTCGGAGCTCTTCTTCTCGATTGCAAGGGTTCTGAATCCCATCTGCAGGCTGTTGAGAAGGCTTGCGAGGGTGGCCGGTCCGGCAATCATGACATGGTTGTCATGCTGCACACGTTCCTGAAGTCCCGGAATGGAGAGAATCTCGGCGTAGAGGCCTTCGATGGGCAGGAAAAGGATGGCGAAGTCCGTGGTGTTCGGGACATCGATGTATTTCTCGCGGATGTCCTTGGACTCGTCCATGATCCTGCGCTCCAGTGCCTTGCGGAGAGCACGTACGGATTCAAGGTCGCTTGTCTGGGTGGCCTCGCACAGCTTCTCGTAGTCCTCCCTGGGGAACTTGGAGTCGATGGGCAGAAGCACATGCTCGCCTTCGTTGGCTCCGGGAAGGCGGACTGCGAATTCCACGGGATCGCGGCTGGTGCGTTTTGTGACCACGTTCTTGAGGTACTGCTCCGGGAGCAGGATTTCCTGAAGGATGCGCTCGGCCTGGAGCTCTCCCCACATTCCGCGTGTCTTGACGTTGGTCAGGACCTTCTCCAGATTCCCAACTCCCTGTGCCAGGGTCTGCATCTCGCCAAGCTGCTTGTAGACGCTTTCAAGCTGGTCACCCACCTGCTTGAACGAGGAGGAGAGTCTGTTCTCCAATGTGTTCTGGAGCTTTTCCTCAACTGTCTGGCGCATCTGCTCGAGGCGCTTCTCGTTGTCGGTTCTGATTTCGGTGAGTTTGTCCTCGACCGTCTTGGTCAGTTTCTCGTTTCCTGTGGTGAACTGGGAGAGTCTGGAGTCCACGAGGGTGTTGAGAGTGCTGTTGTGCTTGGAAAGCTCGTCAATCCTCGTGCTTGTCACGGTGAGGTCCTGCTCGATGCGTCTGAGGCTTTCCTCGACGGCGGAAAGCTGTCTTGAAAGCTCCTCCGACTCCCGGGTGTTTCCGAGCTTTGAGAGCTTGATGAGGACGACTATGAGAACTGCGGTTGATATGAGCGATGTGGCAAGAAGGACGTACTGCATGATAAAAACCTAGCACTAAATGGATGGGCCTGCAATTACCATGTGTTTTCATGAGTGTTTTTGCGAAAGAATTTGCCAATTTCCATTGCATCAGATAGAATACAATCGATTCACTTAGGAGGTGAAACAATGAAAAAACTACTAACCCTTACATTGGTATGCCTTCTTGCATTCTCTGCTTTCGCACAGGGTGCATCAGAGGCTAAGACCGGAGAGGTCACACTTGAGTGGTGGACCTGGGATACCGGAATGATCGAGCAGAACCAGTCGATCATTAGAGAGTATGAGGCCACCCATCCGGGCGTCAAGATCAACAACACTGTCATTGCAACCGACGGCGGCGCATACAAGACCCAGCTTTCGGTCCTTGCCCAGCAGAAGGCTCTTCCGGATGTATTCATGCTTTCATCCGGAGACCTCGAGGAGTGGGCTTCCACAGGTCTTTGCAGAAACCTCGACGATCTGGTTGCTTCCGATCCCGAGATCTACAAGAAGTTCTACGAGTCAATGTTCACATCCCTGAAGGATGTGGCCAAGACCGATTATCTGCCCGGCTTCCCGTTCGCATATGTCTCATGCGACATGTTCTACAACAAGGATGCCTTCGATGCCGCAGGTCTCGCTTATCCCAACGAGAACTGGACATGGGACGATTTCCTCAAAGCCGCCAAGGCCCTGACGATTGACAAGAACGGAGACGGCGAGATTGACCAGTGGGGATACTACGGATACGGACGTTACGCAGAGGCCCAGGCATGGATCTTCGCAAACGGCGGAGTCCTGACAAACGACAAGACCCACAAGTTCGAGCCGAACCAGAACGCTCTCGATGCAATCCAGTTCATGTCCGACCTGGTGAACGTCTACAAGGTTGCCCCGTCCCCGAAGGACATGTCCGCAATCAAGTACAAGACAATCTTCCCGAACCAGATCTGCGCGATGTTCGTTGATGGCGGTTGGTTCGCAGACGATTTCAGAAAGACAATCGGCGACAAGTTCCAGTGGGGTGTCACAAGAGTTCCTGTAGGACCTCACGGTGCTCCGAAGACAACATATGGCTGGCCTGACTCATATGTCATCTCACCGTTCACAAAGCACGCAAAGGAAGCCTGGGAGTTCACAAAGTACATCGCAGGTGAGGGTATCGGTCTTGATCAGTTCATGGCAGGAAAGATGCCGGCTTACAAGGCTCTTGTCGAATCCGATGCATTCGTAGACATGACACAGCAGCCTTATGGCGACATGCAGCTGTTCAGAGACCACGCAAGCGACACATTCGTAACTTCCTACACACAGGGATGGAGCGAGTGGGTCGGTTACGGTGCTGCAGAGTCGATGGGACTCAACGGCGCTGTCGACAGCATCCTCAACGGAGAGACGACAATTGCCCAGGTCCTTCCTTCTCTGAAGGAATCCATCGACAAGATTCTCGCCCGTTACTATTGATTTTCATCAAATCATGATCGAAGAGCACATGGTTCTGCGCCATGTGCTCTCTTCGTGTTTATTCTGCTATAATGATTGAAAGATACTCAAAGGTGGTTCTATGTCCGAGAAGCAGAAATTCAAATGGCACAGTTGGGCAGCCCCGTGGATTCTTGTTCTCCCGACCCTGATCGGGCTTGTCATTTTCAGGCTGATTCCTATTGTCTCGTCCTTTTTCCTTTCCTTCACGAAATGGAATCTGATCACAGATCCGAAGTTCATCGGACTCAAGAACTTCAAGGAGCTGTTCTCCGATCCCGTTTTCTGGAAGATACTGGGCAACACGCTGAAGATTACGGCCGGCTATGTGACCGGGGGAATGGTATTCGGTCTTCTTCTGGCCCTTCTTGTGAACAACAAACTCAGGGGAATGAACTTCTTCAGAGCCGCCATATACATGCCTGTGATCACTTCCTCCGTTGCCGTCGGTATAGTCTGGACCAGAATCCTCGGCCCCAAGTACGGTATTCTGGACTTCTTCCTGAAGAAGATAGGGATCACTGCTCCATACTGGCTACAGGATCCCGGTCTGGCAATCTGGACTGTGACATTCGTCCAGGTCTGGAAGATGTCAGGCTACTACATGATCCTTTTCCTTGCGGGTCTTCAGGCCATAAGCAAGGAAGTCATTGAGGCGAGCGTCGTCGACGGCGCAACTCCGACCCAGAGGCTTTTCAGGGTCACCATTCCAATGCTGGCTCCCACCACGTTCTTCGTCCTTACGGTTGCCATAATGGATGCATTCAAGAACTTCGAGCTCATTTACGCAATGACGATGGGAGGCCCGCAGAACGCGACCAACACCCTTGTCTATTCCGTGTATCTGAACGCTTTCTCCTACAACCGAGTCGGCTATGCCGAATCCATTGCATGGGTCCTGATGGTGGTTGTCGGACTTCTGACGGTGGGCAACTTCTTCATAAAGAAGTACTGGGCCCAGCCGCTTGAGTAGGGGGATGACATGGTAGAAAGACGCTTTTCAAAATTCCTGGTCATCTTCTTCATCATTCTCGCCACATTCGTTTCAATCTTCCCGTTCTTCTGGATGCTGGCGAACTCATTCATGTCGGAGGATCAGATCTTCGCTCTTCCGTTGA
>JBGVBT010000098.1:0-6895 GCA_045225895.1 Sphaerochaetaceae bacterium | reverse complement strand
GAACATGCTGTATTGATGGATCTCGTACGTCTTGGAAAGGAGGTATTCTATTACCGTGATCAAGCCGGAAAAGAAGCTGATTTCGTTTTGGCGGACGATGATATGAATCCTGAGGCGATAATACAGGTCACCGACCATCTTGCCGACAATGCGGAACGTGAAATTGAAGGCTGCAGGTCGGCCATGAAGAACCTTGGGCTGAAGGAGTCTTTCATCATTACAAATGACGAATTCTATCCCAAAAGAACGGATTTCGAAGAGGGTGCTGTCAGAATTGTCCCGGCATGGCGTTTTTCATTGAATGCAAGTGTCATTCTTCGTGTATAGGAATGGAGTATTGACACACAAAAACAATTTGTGGTTAATTACAGACAACATATTGCATTTAAAGGATAGAGGTGCGGCAGACATGAGTAGTCCGGGTGCCAAGACCGAGCAAGGGTCGTTGCCAGGGTGAAGGGGGATGCCGCCGAAAGCGGGAGGTTGCGAAACCCGCTTGGTCAATCGGAGAATATCCGCCTGACTGTCGCTGATGCGGAGAGCTATGTATTAATGCTGCAAACTGAATAAGTTAGTAGAAGTAAGTACAGGCCGATGCACAGCGCATCGGCCTTTCTTTTGCAAATATGCCGGGCAAATGCTTCGTTGCATACTCGTGCCGTGCAGATAGCACTGTCACTCGTACGCGCCTTGCCTTTTCCCGCCTGTTTGCTAAAATTGCGGTAGGTAGAGGAGTTTTAGGATGAAAGGAAAAGAACCTATTTTTCGCGGAGCTGCAACAGCGTTGGTCACACCGTTTACAGAGACCGGTGTAGATTACGAGAACTTCGGACGCCTCATCGACTGGCAGATTGAAAGTGGAATCGATGCCCTGGTAATCGCCGGAACAAGCGGTGAGGGCTCCACACTTTCAGACGCAGAGCACAAAGAGGTCATCAGATTCGCGGTCGAGAGAGTCGACCACAGAGTCCCCGTCATTGCAGGAACAGGATCGAACGAGACCCCGTATGCTATCGAGCTCTCACAGTATGCCTGCAAGGTCGGAGCCGACGGACTTCTGATCGTCACACCGTATTACAACAAGGCAACCCAGAAGGGACTTGTTAAGATGTACACACAGATTGCCGATGAGACCGACAAGCCGATCATACTGTACAACGTTCCGTCCAGAACCGGCGTCAACATCGAGCCAAGGACATATGTGGAGCTTGCCAGACACGACAGGATTGTCGGAATCAAGGAGGCCAACGGCAACATCTCCAAGATTGTCGAGACAGCCGCCCTTGTCGGCGACAGACTGGACATGTACAGCGGAAACGACGACCAGATCATCCCGATCCTCTCTGTCGGAGGACAGGGTGTCATCTCCGTTCTCTCTAACATCATGCCGGCTGAGACAAGCCGCATGTGCCATCTGTTCTTCGAGGGCAAGGTCCAGGAAGCTGCCAAGATGCAGATGGATCTGATTCCGCTGATCAACGCACTGTTCTGCGAGGTCAACCCGATTCCTGCAAAGGCCGCTGTCTCTGCACTTGGATTCGGAAAGAACATCCTCAGACTGCCTCTTACAGAGATGGAGAGCGAGCACGAGGCCAACCTCCTGCAGCTGATGAGATATCACGGAATACTCGGTTGATCGGAGCGCCTGATGAGAGTAATAGTCAACGGAATCACAGGAAGGATGGGCCAGATCATCAAGGCTCTGGCAGAAAAGGGCTTTGCCGGATCTGTTTTCGCAGCAGGAGTCAGTCCTGATGTGACAAAGGACGAAGGCAACATCCACAGCAGTTTCACCACCTGCACGGAGGATGCCGATGTGGTTGTGGACTTCTCGTTCCACGGCGGAGTTAAAGAACTTCTGGACTTCTGCATCAGCAGGAAGCTTCCCGTGGTGGTGGCCACGACAGGCCATACTCCACAGGAGTTCGATCTGATAAGGAAGGCATCTGAGGTGATTCCCGTGTTCCACAGCGCCAACATGTCCATCGGAGTGGCTGTCCTTGCAGACCTTGCAAAGAAAACTGCCGCGGCTTTCCCCGATGCCAACATAGAGATTGTGGAGACCCATCACAACCAGAAGCTCGATGTCCCCAGCGGGACAGCGCTTCTTCTTGCAGATGCTATCCGTCAGGCAAGACCCGAAGGTGTCTACAACATCGGACGCCATGAGAACGGAAAACGCACTGACCAGGAGATAGGAATCCATTCACTCAGAATTGGAAATGTAGTTGGAATCCATGAGATTCTGGTCTCCACTGGTAACGAGACCATCACTTTGAAACACGAGGCCCACTCGAGGGCCCTGTTCGGCGAAGGTGCCCTAAGGGCAGCAGCTTTCCTGGTAGGAAAGAAGCCCGGACTCTACAACATGAAGGATATGGTCGGATGAACGCTCAGCAGATTATCGAATACATAGCAAAGGCGGAGAAGAAGACTCCGGTAAGGCTTTTCGTAAAGGAGAAGCAGGGCATCGACTACGGCAGTGCCAAGGTTTTCGGCGCAGGAGACAAGATCGTCTTCGGCGACTGGAAGGAACTTGGTCCTATTATCGAGGCCAACAGGGATAAGATCGAGGACATCGTGATCGAAAACGATGCCCGCAATTCTGCAATCCCAATGCTGGACAAGAAGAACATCAACGCCCGCATCGAGCCGGGTGCTATCATCCGTGAGCAGGTGCAGATAGGGGACAGGGCCGTTATAATGATGGGAGCCATCATAAACATCGGAGCTGTTGTCGGTGAAGGCACCATGATAGACATGGGCGCTGTCCTTGGTGGAAGGGCTACCGTCGGCAAGAACTGCCACATCGGAGCCGGAGCCGTGCTGGCCGGAGTGATCGAGCCTGCATCGGCACAGCCTGTGAGAGTGGGTGACGGAACCCTTGTGGGTGCCAATGCCGTTGTGATCGAGGGCGTTCAGATCGGAAAGAACTGCGTGGTGGCAGCAGGTGCCGTTGTTATCGAGGATGTTCCGGACAACATGGTCGTAGCTGGCTGTCCTGCCAGGATCATCAAGGAAAAAGACGACAAGACCAACTCAAAGACCGCCCTTGAGTCGGCTCTGAGGACCCTTTGACGGAGAGATAAGTGAACAAGACCGTACCGTTTACATTGGAGCAGGCACAGGCCTGGCGTGACAGATTCGGAACTCCTTTCTATGTATATGATGAGAGTGCGATCAGAAAGACCGTCTCTGATGTACAGAAGGCATTCTCCTGGAACAAGGGTTTCTGCGAGTGCTTTGCCGTAAAGGCCACTCCGACTCCCGCCATCATCAGGCTTCTGGCTTCCATGGGTTGCGGAACCGACTGCGCATCTATTTCGGAGCTTGCAATCAGCAAGGCGTCCGGACTGAGCGGACGCAGGATCGTTCTGACTTCAAACGAGACCTCTGACGAGACATACAGAAGAGCTGTGGAACTCGGTGTCATAATAAACCTTGACGACATCACCCAGATCGATGTCCTTGAGAAGGCTGCGGGAATTCCCGATACCGTGTGTCTGAGGGTCAACCCCGGGTCATTCTCGTTCACAAGCGGAATCATGGGGAACCTCCAGGATTCCAAGTTCGGCCTGACAAAGGACCAGCTTTTCGAAGCCTATTCGATATTGGAAAAGAAGAATGTGAAGCATTTCGGGCTCCACTGCATGGCTGCATCATGCTGCATAGACGGAACCTATTATCCTCTTCTGGCCGAGATGTTGTTCAACCTGGTTGTGGAAATTAAGGAAAAACTCGGCATCCGGATCGAGATCGTGGACTTCGGCGGAGGAGTGGGAATCCCTTACAGGGACGCCGAAAAGGCCGTCGACATCCTGTCTGTCGGTGCAAAGGTTAAGGAAGTCTATGACTCCATCCTTGTTCCCAATGGCATGGAGGTTGCAATCTACACGGAGATGGGACGTTTCATCACAGGCCCTCACGGATACCTTGTGACATCAGTGCGCGGTTTCAAGCATATCTATAAAGATTATGTTGGGCTTGATGCCACTGCATGTGACCTGATAAGGCCCGCCATGTACGGCGCATACCATCACATCACCGTTCTGGGCAAGGAAAACGCACCGAAGGACACCACTGTGGATGTGGTCGGAGGTCTGTGCGAGAACAACGACAAGTTCGCCATAGACAGGGCTCTTCCAAATGTCGATTACGGTGACATACTCGTGATCCATGATGCAGGAGCCCATGGAAGGTCCATGGGATACAACTACAACGGAATGCTGCGCTGCGGCGAGCTTCTGATGGACGGGAAGGGCGAGGTGAAGCTGATCAGAAGATCCGAATCCCTGGACGATCTCTTTGCCACATTCGATGTGGATTCTGAATTCAATTACTGAGGTTGAAATGAAAGACAGGCTCAACAGTGCGGTTTACGGTCTCAAAAGAAGTGCCATCAGGGAGTTCTCGCGCCTTGCCAAGGAAACTCCCGGCTGCGTTGCCCTGACTCTGGGCGAGCCTGACTTCGACACTCCGGCTCCTATCAGACAGGTGGCGGAGGCTTCCCTTGAGAACCACGAGACCCATTATATCGAAAACAGCGGCCATTACGCGCTCAGGAAGAAGATTTCCGAATTCGAGAAAGAAAAGCATGGTTTTGAATGCTCTCCAGACCAGGTGACAGTCACATCTGGAGCTACGGAAGCTCTGTTCGTGGCGCTTTATGGCGTTCTGAATCCCGGAGACGAGGTCATAATTCCCACACCTGCATTCGTTCTCTACGAGGAGATCGTCAAGCTTGCGCGTGGTGTCACCGTCCATCTCGATATAAGCAGAACGGACTTCCAGATCCGTAGAGATGACCTGAAATCTCTTCTGTCAGAAAGAACCAAGGCCATTGTTCTTAATTCACCGAACAATCCCACGGGAACGATTCTTGATGAAGTGTCTCTGAATGCGGTCCATTACTTTGCAAAGGAGAATGACATATTTGTCATATGCGACGATGTCTACAGGGAGCTTGTCTACACAGACGGCTACCACAGCTTCACTGAGTTCGGGGATGTGAGGGACAGGACGTTCCTTGTACAGAGTTTCTCGAAGCCCTATGCGATGACAGGCTGGAGGATGGGATATCTGATCTCACCTTCGGATCTTGTGCAGCCGCTTCAGCTTGTACACCAGTTCGTTGTGGTATCCACACCGGCGCCGTTCCAGAAGGCCGCCATCAGGGCGCTTGATTTCGACCCTGTTGAGCTCAAGGAGACATACAGGAAGAGAAGGGCATACATGTTATCGCGCCTGAATGAAATGGGGCTTGAGCTTCCGGATCCAAAGGGTGCCTTCTACATGTTTCCTTCCATAAAGGCATTCGGCCTTGATTCGGCCACTTTCTGCAGGAGGATGATTTCAGAAGCCGGTCTTGCGGCGACTCCGGGTTTCTGTTTCGGATCTGATGACCACATACGCCTTACGTACTGCTATTCCGACGACCAGCTGAAGGAAGGCCTGGACAGGCTTCAGGCTTTCATCGGAAAACTTGAAAGGAGCAGATGATGGACTATCTTGCACGCGCAGAGCAGCTTGAAGACAGACTTCGTGAGATCAGGCAGGACCTTCACAGGCATCCTGAGACCGGAAACCACGAGTTCTATACCAGCAGTCTTATAGAGAGGACGCTTAGGGAGCTCGGCTTTGAAGTCACTCACATGCTGGACACAGCCCTTGTGGGGCGGATGAAATTCGCAGACGGAGGGAAGACTGTGGCTCTCAGAGCCGACATGGACGCCCTACCTGTGACCGAAGCTACCGGATGCGGATTTGAATCCGAGAATCCAGGCATGATGCATGCATGCGGACATGACATCCACATGACTGCGGCACTCGGGACTGCGATGCTTCTTTCCGAGAACAGGGAGAACCTCAAAGGCGAGGTTGTCCTTCTGTTCGAACCTGATGAGGAAGGCTCGGGCGGAGCGCAGAGGATGATAGAGAAGGGCGCCATGAAAGGCGTGGATGCGGTTTTCGGCGGCCATGTGACACCGGATCTTCCGCTTGGAACCGTCGGCGTGATGTACGGCAAGTTCTATGCCGCATCCGATGTCATAACAGTCCATGTTCATGGAAAGTCCTGTCACGGGGCCACTCCTGAAAAGGGCCATGATGCGCTTCTTGCGGCTTCCGAGATGGTCACCGGCCTTACATCGCTCAGACCTTCGTCAGGAGACAGGGCTGTTCTCACAATCGGACAGTTCGAAAGCGGCACGGCCTGCAACGTCATAGCTGACGAGGCGTTCTTCAAGGGCATTGTTAGGACTCTGGGAAACACAGACCGTCTTGAAATGAGGCAGATGATCCGGGACGTTGTTGATACTGTAAGCAAGAAGTACGGTGTGAAGACAGACCTTGAGATTGGCTATTCCTATGCAGGTGTTGTTAATACGGAAAACGAGACAAGGGTTCTGGAAAGCAGCGCACAGAGTCTTTTGGGAAAGGAGAAGGTCGTCAGGATTTCCGAGCCGTCGATGACCACCGAGGATTTCGGCTATTTCATCGACGAGTGCTGCGGGACTTTCTGCAACATCGGGGCTGGGTGCACACAGCCTCTGCATTCACCGACTTTCATTCCGGATGTCCGTGCCGCAGTCATAGCCTGTGCCGTATACGCCAAGACCATAGACAATTACCTCAAATAAGTCTGATTGACGTTGTGTCAATCTCTGTTTCTCAATATAATTGTCTCAATGACGTTGACAGATAATGCCAGATTGGTCGAAGCCATTCTGTTTCTTGAGAATGAACCTCTTACAGTTGAGCATATTGGTAAGATCACCGGTCTTTCCGACAAGGAGATATCCGATGCCCTCTCGGAGATATCCGAATCCTACTATGCGGACAACCACGGGCTTGCCCTGATTGAGAACGCCGAGTCCTACAGTTTTGTTCCGGTCTC
>JBGVBT010000097.1:0-2898 GCA_045225895.1 Sphaerochaetaceae bacterium | reverse complement strand
CAGGATTCTCGCTGCATCCGGATTTCACGGTTCTGAACAAACGCACCCGGAAAGAGTTCATCTGGGAGCATTGCGGAAGGATGGATGATGACCAGTACTGCAACATGACACTTCACAGGATCCTGGTGTTTGCAGGCTGCGGATACATCCAGGGCAAGAACCTGCTTTTCTCCTATGAGACCAATGCCAGTCCGATCAACATGGACTACATCGACATTCTGATAAATGAATTCCTTCTTTGACCGCATATTCTCAGTTTATTTTCATGTTATCGTCAGCCGATTTTTCAAAAAAAGGCCTTTTCGGCTGATTTGTCAGCCTAAAACGCGTTTTTTTCAGTTTTCGGCTGACAGAAAACTGACAGAAAACTGACTGAAAGCTACTTGGATGCTGACATGAAGCTGTCAGATTACTGTCTGAAAGCTGACTGAACTTTGGCTTCTGAATTGCGGACTGCTGTTCTTTCTGATATTCTAGAGACATGGATGAATTCCGCTTCGCTTCCCAGGATACAGGACTGCCGAAACTCACTGTAGGAGAGCTGACCAAGCTCATCAAGACCACTCTGGAGGGCTCGTTCTACGGGCTGACTGTTGAAGGTGAGATTTCTGGCTTCAGGCCGGCCTCCACGGGGCATTGGTATTTCTCGCTGAAGGATGCAGATGCGGTGATCAGCTGCGCCATGTGGCGTTCGAATGCGGCAAGGGTGCAGTTCAAGCCCAAGGACGGGATGAAGGTCACGGTGACGGGCAACATCAGCGTGTTCGAACCCAGGGGAACGTACCAGATCGTGTGCACGAGCATGAAGAGCTCGGGCGAAGGTGACATCCTGGCGATGCTGGAGGAAAGAAAGCGCCGCTATGACAGCCTTGGCTACTTCGACCCTGCCATTAAAAAGCCGATTCCCAAACACCCGAACAAGGTGGCTGTCATCACAAGCCCGACCGGCGCGGCACTGCAGGACATTCTGCAGATCACAGGACGCCGGAACCGCGGGATGGACATCATCATCCTGCCGGCTGTGGTGCAGGGTGCGGAGGCGGCCGCTTCCATTGCGACGCGCATCCGGGAGGTCAACGAGTTCCTGCTGGCCGATGTGATGATTGTGGGCCGTGGCGGCGGCAGCGTTGAAGACCTTCTGCCTTTTTCGGAGGAATGTGTGATCGAGGCCATACACGAGTCGCAGATTCCGGTGATTTCGGCGGTTGGCCATGAGATCGACTGGGCCATTTCCGACTATGTGGCGGACCTGAGGGCACCTACCCCGTCTGCGGCCGCGGAGCAGGTCTGTGAGAGCAGCATCGACCTGCTTGAGAAGGTCGGAAAGACAAGGCAGGCTATGGTCGAGGCGATCACCGGCAGAATCAGCTCGGTCAAGCTGAGGATAGCGGCGTTCTCGCCGGCAAGCGCAAGGGCGCAACTTGAGAACCGACTGAACAGGGTGCGCATGAGGCTGGATTCGGAGCAGATGTCAATCATGCATCAGATGGACAGCATGCTTTCCATGAGGAAGGCGAAGGTCCAGATGCTGAGCCACAAGATCCAGGCACTGTCCCCTCTTGCGGTCCTGGAGCGCGGGTATGCTATAGTGACGTCGGAAGACGGGAATACATTGAAGAAAACAACGGATACAAAACCGGGTCAAAACATAAATCTGAGGATGTCGGATGGCATCTTAAAAGCTAATGTCAGGGAGGTTGAGGATGGCAGACAATGACAGGACCTTTGAAAAGAAGCTTTCCAGAATGGAGGAAATCTCGAAGACTCTTTCCGATCCGGATACGGATCTTCAGAAGGCCGTTTCCCTGTTCGAGGAAGGCATGAAGCTTGCATCGGAAGTCGACAAGCAGCTTTCGGAAATCGAGCGCAGGGTCCAGATTGTCACAAGCCGTCCCGGCGAGAGTCCCGACGGAGTGATAACGGAAGATTACAATGGCTAAGAATCCTATTCTTTACGAAGATGACAACATCGCGATTGCAGACAAGGAACACGGCATTCCCACGGTTCCTCTGAAAAGCCAGCTGCCTGACAACACCCTTCTGGGAATTGTCGCCTCATTCTGTCCTTCCGTCATGTCCGTAGTGGGAAAGAACCCCTGGGAGCACGGGGCAGTGCACAGGCTGGACACCGCCACAGGAGGCCTTGTGATCTTTGCCAAGAACCAGGCCATGTACGACCATCTGCAGGATATCCAGAGCAAGAACCTGTTTTCAAAGACCTATATCGCAAACACGATATTCTCGGACAGGCTCATGGAGCTGGAGCCAGTGTACGATGCCAATGGTTATACCAAAATAGTGTCCTATTTCCGCTCATATGGCAAAGGTTCCAAGGAGGTCAGGCCGGTTTCGGACATCAACAGGGCTGATTCCAAGGTGCAGTACACCACCATGATCCAGAAAATCAGGGGCACTGACGGTCTTTACGGATGCATGATCACCCGCGGTTTCCGCCACCAGATCAGAGCGCACCTTGCATGGATCGGAAGGCCCATCAGAGGCGATGAGATCTATGGCAACGGAAGCGCTTCCGACATCCTGGAGCTCGACTGCATCTCGGTGAACTTCCCGCTTGAGGACGGAAAGCCGTTCTTCTTCTCGAAGTTCAACTCCCCGAACGCGCGCTGAGCCAAAGCAGCCCCAAACCAAATCCGACGCAAATCATAGGCACGGCTCAAGGCGACTCCCGAGCTCAAAACCTGCTTGCATTTGACATTCTCAAACATGTCAACAAATGATAGAATTCCAGCATGAGAAAAGCCCTGCCCCGCCTGCTGGCCGTCATCACAATTGTCCTCGTTCTGCTTGTCTCCTGCGCGACAAACGACACGGACAGGGTATTCAGCGAGGAAGAGTGCAGGTACACGCTTGAGATGGTCCTCACACAGGCAACCGACA
>JBGVBT010000096.1:0-5588 GCA_045225895.1 Sphaerochaetaceae bacterium | reverse complement strand
ACACCGAAGATGTTCAGGGCTTCCTTGTCCGGATGCTCGCCGATTGCGGTAAGCAGTGTGTCGCACGGAAGATCCAGCGTTTCGCGTGTCTCGACCGGGCGTCTTCTTCCGGAGGCATCGGGCTCGCCCAGGACCATCTGGACACATGAGACCTTTCCGTTGTCCAGATACGTCGGGTTGAGGAGGAACTTGAACCTGATTCCCTCTTCCTCTGCCAGCTTCACCTCTTCAGGATCCGCGGGCATCTCCTTTTCAGTTCTTCTGTAGACAATCGTGACATCCTCGACGCCTGCCACACGCTTTGCGGCTCTGGCGCTGTCCATTGCCGTGTTTCCGCCACCGGCGACAATCACATGCTTTCCCAGATTGAGAAGAGCCGGATCTTTTTTGAAAGCCTCAAGGAAAGACAGTGCGCCCATGACTTTGGACGGGTCTCCGCCGAGTTTCATCTCGTTGCTCTTCTCGCTTCCGATGGCGTAGTAGATGTAGTCGTAACCGGCCTTCTTCAGGGCGTCGATCTTGACATCCTCGATTCTGGCGTTGAACTTGAACTTCACGCCGTGTGCGGCAACATGGTCGATATCGGCCTGGATGGCCTTCGGATCGATTCTGAAGTTCGGGATGATGTTTGCCACAACTCCGCCGGCGTTGGCCTCTTTCTCGAACAGTGTCGTGTCGAAGCCTGCGCGAGCGAGGAAGTAACCTGCTGCAAGTCCTGCAGGGCCTGCGCCTATGACGGCGGCCTTGACATCAGCCGGAGCCTCGGGAGCTTCCCAGTTCTGCAGATACTCTGCCGTTCCCTTCTCGACAGCAATCTTCTTCATGTCCCTGATATGGACCGCACCTTCATAATCCATTCTTGCGCAGTGGAACTGGCACTGGTGGTCACAGATGTTGCATGTGATGTTCGGAAGTGCGTTTCCTTCATAGATGAGGGTCAGAGCCTCCGCATAGCGGCCGTCACCGACAAGTCCCACATAATCGGGGATGTTCTGGTGGATCGGACAGGCCTCCATACAGGGTGAGACATAGCAGTCGAACATCGGAAGATCATCGTTGACCTTCGCCTGTCTCTCGCCGCGGAACTCACGCTGGCTGTAGAAGGCGTTCCTTGCACTCATGGAAAGATCCTCCACAGCCTTGGGATCGATATCCGTCCTGCCCCAGGTCTTGCTCTCCTTGTCCAGTTTCTCGGCCATGCGTGCCATGCGGGCATATCCGCCCGGCTTGAGCATGTCGGTGGCCAGTGTGATCGGTCTGATTCCGGTATCGAAGATGTCCTGCACCGAGTAGATGGTGCATCCGCCGCTGTATGAGATGGGCAGTTTGCCATCGAACTCAGCGCTCAGGCGGGTTGCGACTGTCGTCGAGATCGGAAGCAGTGCGCGGCCGGACATGTACTTCTCCTCTCCGGGAAGAACCTTGCCGTCGTTGATGTTGCCCAGAGTGTTGGTGAGCTTGACGCCGAATCCAAGACCCTTCTCCTTCGCAAGGTCGATAAGCCTGCGGAGCATTGCGACGGCATCCGGATACTGCAGGTCGTGCTCGAAACTCTCGCGTCTGAGACCAACATGGCAGAAACCTGTGAGATCCAGAATCCTTCTGACCTCGTCATATCCGAGGAGTGTCGGGTTGAGCTTGACGAATGTGTTGAGCTTCTTCTCCGTGAGCATGTAGGAGCAGATGGCCTCGATCTCCTTCGGAGGACATCCGTGCATTGTGGAGATAGTCACGCTGGGGCTGATGTTGGCGCTGATTCTGTTCTCTAGTCCCTTCAGGGCCTTTGCGTGTCCCTCGAGGTCCGTGCCCTCAAGGATAGTGCCTTCCTCAATGATATTTTTGAGCGATGCCTTGTACTGCTCGAAAAGCGGGCTCTTGGTGGCATCGATCATGCTGTCGATGTAGGTCTGCATCTTGGGCTGCTTGATGCCCTCGAGGTTGTAGCCCACGCTCATGTTGAAGATGAAGTCCGGGTCCTCGGCCTTGCCTGTGAAGGCGGCCTGGATTAGATGCACGGCGAACCATGCCTTGAGGTACTCGTCGTAGGCCTTCTCGAGAGTGTACTCGGTTGACCATTCGACGTTGTGGCCTTCATCACGTGCATCGATACACGGCTTGGCGATCTCCAGATGGTCCATGATCTGGACTGTCTTGAGCTCCATGAATCTTCCGCCGACCATGTATGCGCTGACTATGTTCTGGGCCAGCTGGGTATGCGGGCCTGCTGCAGGTCCGAGCGGGGTTGCACACTTCTGTCCGAACACGTTGATGCTGTGCTTTCCGCTTGGCTTGAAGAAATCCTCCTTGTGGATTCCGAAGATCGTTCCATGATTGCGGTATTCCGAGAATATTCTCTCAACTAGTTCCTCGAACGGAACCGGGCGCATTCTGTCTCCCATACACTCTCCTTTTTTCAGGCCACACAGGACCCTGTTGATTCTTATGTCACGCTGAGAGCCCGAAAGGGCTGATCTGGGCGTATCCCACCCTATAGTCCATTCTAAACCACTTCACCCCAAAGTCAAATGTTTTTGCAACAAAGCGCAACAAATTGTTTACAACCAACAGAAGCTGTGCGATAATTCCAAAGTGGGCCCTTAGGGCCGTAAATCCAATCTGATACGAGGGGGCAAAAATGCTCATCAATCTTAACGTCAACCCCGAAGTAAGGGCCAGAAACGTAAAGGTATGTAAGGAAAAGGGAATCATCCTTCCGACATTCAAGCAGATGGTCGATCCTTCAACCGTACCGGCTTCAATCAAGGAGAAGCTCGCAAAGACAGGTCTGTGGGATGTCAATCCTGTCAACCTGTTCAGAGTCACATGGAAGAACGAGCCTGTCATGCAGGGCGGCGGATTCGGCGGTGTCAACTACATCGAGATCCCCAGACAGCTCACAGGTGTCAAGCCGAGGATTTTTGCCCTGGTAGGAAAGTACTTCCCCACTGGCGCACACAAAGTCGGTGCCACATATGCATGTCTTGCCCCGGCACTCGCCACAGGTAACTTCGATGCCCAGAACCAGCAGGCAGTCTGGCCGTCAACCGGCAACTACTGCCGCGGCGGAGCTTACAACAGCGCCCTCCTCGGATGCAAATCCATCGCAATCCTTCCTGCAGAGATGTCTCAGGAGAGATTCAACTGGCTCAAGACCGTTGCCGGCGAAGTCATCGCGACACCGGGCTGCGAGTCCAACGTCAAGGAAATCTTCGACAAGTGCCACGAGCTCGACGCAGAGCGCGGAAAGCACATCGTCATCTTCAACCAGTTCGAGCAGTTCGAGAACTATCTCTGGCACTACACCGTAACCGGTGCCGCCATCCTCGAGGTCCTGAAGAACCTCGGCGTCAAACCTGAGAACGTCCGCGGCTATGCATCAAGCACAGGAAGCGGCGGAACACTGGCTGCCGGTGACCACCTCAAGGACGTCTACCCCAACCTCAAGATCGCTGCCGGTGAGGCAAAGCAGTGTCCGACACTCCTCAGGAACGGATTCGGAGGACACAGGATCGAGGGTATCGGAGACAAGCACGTACCATGGATCCACAACGTCAAGAACACCGACATGATCTGCGCAATCGACGACCAGGATTGTATGGATATCTACAGACTCTTCAACGAGCCTACAGGAATCAAGTACCTCAAGGAGACAGTCGGTCTTTCTGACAAGCAGATCGAGGATCTCCAGCTCTTCGGAATCTCCGGTATCGGCAACATGCTCAGCGCAATCAAGATGGCCAAGTACTACGAGATGGACGAGGACGATGTCCTGTTCACAATCTGCACAGACTCCGCAATCATGTACAAGACAAGACTTGCAGAGCTCGACGAGCAGCAGGGCAAGTTCTCCGAGATGGAGGCTGCAAGAGTCCACAGCGGAGCACTTCTGCACCAGAGCATCCAGGATGCACTCGAGCTCACCTACTACGAGAGACTGCGCGTGCACAACCTCAAGTACTACACATGGGTCGAGCAGCAGGGCAAGACCTACGAGGAGCTCAACAGACAGTGGTACGACCGCGACTACTGGAAGTCAATCCCGCCGATGGCCGCCAAGATCGACGAGCTCATCGAGGCATTCAACAAGGAAGTTCTCGCCTGACGGCGGATCTTCTTCTCCGGGCTGCTTTCGGGCAGCCCGTTTTTCTGTCTGAGACATTCAGTCTTGCGCAATCTGTCCCAGACACAAGGAGTTAAATTTCATGAAGTTCAAATATGTATGCGTTGACTGCGGCAAGGAGTTTGTGACCGACAAGATCATCTACCAGTGCCCGGAATGTGCTGCAAAGCAGAAGGAAGGGGAGTTCCCCAGAGGATACCTCAAGGTCATCTATGACAAGGAAGACCTGAAGAAACTCGCAGAGAAGGATCATGTCACCATCTACGACTTCTTCCCCTACACCGTCCCCACCCCGGAGGTCTATCCGGTTGGAATCACACCTGTGGTTGTGCCCAGACGCCTGAACGAGAAGACAGGTCTCAAGAACGTCTGCTGCAAGATGGACTCCTACCTTCCCTCCGGCTCCTTCAAGGACAGGGCGAGCCAGCTGATCGCAGCCCAGGCCATCTCACACGGCGAGAAGAAGATCGCCCTCGCATCAACAGGAAACGCCGGAGCGGCCATGAGCTGCGCAGGTGCCGCCTACGGACTGGACATCATCCTCTTTGTTCCGGAGACAGCCCCTATCAACAAGCTGATGCAGAGTGTTCTGTACGGCGCAACCGTCGTTCCCGTCAAGGGAAGCTATGACGATGCCTTCCTGCTTTCAATCGAGTACACCAAGCACTTCGGCGGAATCAACCGCAACACCGCCTACAACCCCATGACCATCGAGGGAAAGAAGAGCATCTCCATCGAGCTTTTCGAGCAGCTCGGACGCAAGGTCCCGGATGTCGTCTACGTTCCAGTCGGAGACGGATGCATCATCAGCGGAGTCTACAAGGGCTTCTACGACCTCCTCCAGGCGGGCCTGATCGACAGAATCCCACACATCGTCTGTTCGCAGAGCGAGAAATCCAACGCCATCAGCATGGCCTTCGAGACAGGCGAGTTCAAGAGCATCGAGGCATCCACCAGAGCCGACTCCATCTCTGTCGACATTCCGGCCAGCGGCCGCATGGCTGTACAGTACCTCAAGGAGTACGACGGATGGTGCACCCAGGTCACGGAGCAGGAGATTCTTGACGCCCAGATGAGCCTTGTGCACGACAGTGGAATCTTTGTCGAGCCCGCCAGCTCCGCTGCTTGGGCAGCATTGATCAAGGACAAGGACATGCTGATAAAGCGCTTCGGAAAGGATGTGAACGTCTGCGTGCTCCTTACAGGAATCGGTTTCAAGGACATGGCTGTGTTCGACGGAAGAGTCAGCATGCCGTCCTCCATCGAGAACAGCGCCCAGGCCGTGATCGACAGATTCAGCAAATAAGCTGCATATTATCACTGCATAAAGGGGTATCCAAAAGGTCTGTTTCATCAGACCGGTCGGATACCCTTTTTTTTACGATTGTTCATTGGCTGTGGGTTGCCTGTGCAGCGCTTTGCACATGCCAGGCGGGGCGCGGCCTTAAGCCTTGGCGCCCGACGCCTG
>JBGVBT010000095.1:0-4208 GCA_045225895.1 Sphaerochaetaceae bacterium | reverse complement strand
GTCTGTGTGAAAGGCGAGAGGATCGCCGCATACGGTACGCCCGATGAGATCTTCTCGGACGAGACGATTGCCGATCTCTACGGGATAGAGAACGGTTCGTTCAATGCTCTGCTGGGAAGTGTGGAGCTTTCCGCCCCCATAGGTGAGCCGAAGTGCTTTGTCATAGGTGGCGGAGGATATGGGATTCCGTTCTACCGCGCCCTGCAGAAGCGCAGCATCGCGTTTGCAGCCGGCATACTCCAGCCGAACGATATAGATATGGCTGTGGCATCCGTGCTGGCGCAGACTGTTTTTTGTACGGAGCCGTTCATGTCCGTTTCCGAAACTTTGGTTGAGAAAGCCAGAAAGGCGATTGACTGCGTGGATTTTGTCATAGACTGCGGATGTCCCGTGGGGGATTTCAACAAAGCCAATGCGGATCTTCTATCTTATGCCCGCGAAAAGGGTATGATGGTTGTAGGCTCTCTGAAAGAGCTGTCGGAGGTTGAGGCATGAAATGTCCAAGAGTTCTGATCGCAGGTACATCAAGCTCATGCGGAAAGACAACCGCGGTCTGTACGATCCTCTCGCTTCTGAAGAGAAGGGGAATCGGGGTAAAAGCCTGCAAATGCGGTCCTGACTATCTGGACCCTACGTTCCACGAATCTGTGACAGGGGTTCCATGCACGAACCTGGATCCGTTTTTCAGCGATGCGAATCATCTTAGATACCTTCTTCATGAGAACGCCGGAGAGCGTCTGACCGTTGTTGAAGGAGTTATGGGTTACTACGACGGGACCGGGGAGACGGGAACGGAGAACAGCTCCTATTCCGTTGCGCAAAGCATAGATGCTCCGGTGGTTCTTGTTGTTCCGGCAAGAGGGACGTCGATATCTGCCCTTGCTCTGATCGAGGGCTTTCTGAACTATTTCAAGCAAAGCAGAATCGTCGGAGTTCTTTTCAACGGGACGACAGAGGCAACCTATTCGGACCTCAGGAAAAGGATCTTAAACAGACTCGGGGAGAGGATTGTTCCTGTGGGATATATTCCCAAGCTTGCGGATGACTGTCTGATTCCATCAAGATACCTTGGCTTGGTCTCCGCAGGTGAGATCAGTGATTTAAGGGCCCGTCTTGAGAGGATTTCCGATTTTTGTGAGAAGACAATCGATGTTGAGGCTATCGTTTCCATTGCCGATTCGGCATGTGAGCTGAGCTTCGATGCACCGCAGATTAAGAAGTATCCGGGAATCAGGATAGCTGTTGCAAAGGACAGCGCGTTTTTCTTCTACTACCACGATTTCCTGCGTCTGCTTGAGAAGATGGGTGCGGAGATCCGCTATTTCTCTCCTCTTGCAGACGAGAAAGTGCCTGAAGCCAGTCATGGACTTCTTCTGGGAGGAGGCTATCCCGAACTGTATGCCCAGCAGCTTGAAGACAGCCGTAAATCAAGACAGAGCGTGGCAGATGCGGTGCGCTCCGGCATGCCCACCCTCGCTGAATGCGGCGGATTCCAATATCTGGGAAAGAGGCTCTGCGGAAAGGAAATGTGCGGGGTGCTCGGCCATGAAAGCTCTGACTGCGGGCGTCTGGTACGTTTCGGTTATGTGACTCTGACCTCTAAGAAGGACGGTCTTCTCGGCAAGGCCGGAACTGTCCTCAAAGGTCATGAGTTCCACTATTACGACAGCACGGACAACGGTGCGGATTTCACTGCACGAAAGGTTTCGGGAAAGACATGGGACTGTGCGGTGACTACGGATAATCTTTATGCCGGGTATCCGCATCTGTACCTTCCTTCATCCATTGAGGCGGTGGAGGCGTTCTATACGAATTGTCTTAAGTTCAAGGGGGAGTCTAATGATCATTCATGATCCGAACCAGATAGAAAGACGCAGCATGGAAATCATTGAAAGCGAGCTTTCCGTTCCGATTCCTCCGGAGAATAAGGATGTGGTCAAGCGTGTGATCCACTGCACGGCGGATTTTGACTACGCACGGAACCTCGTGTTTTCCGAAGGTGCCGTCGAAAAAGCCCTTCGGACCTTGAAGGGCGGATGCACGATTGTCACAGATACCCAGATGGCGAAATCAGGAATCAACAAAACCGCAGCCGGAAAACTGGGATGTGAGGTCCTATGCTTCATGAGCGATTCCGATGTTGCGGAAAATGCAAAGAAGAGGGGATGTACCCGTGCGGTCGCATCCATGGAGAAGGCCTCAAGGCTCGGAGGGCCGCTGGTCTTCGCAATTGGAAACGCTCCCACGGCTCTTCTGAGAATAAGGGAGATGATGGATGAGGGGACGCTCAGGCCGGAACTGGTGATCGGCGTTCCTGTGGGATTTGTCAACGTGGTCGAATCGAAGGAAGCGATCATGGAGACGGATGTGCCTTATATCGTGGCAAAAGGGCGCAAGGGTGGTTCCAATGTGGCGGCCGCCATTGTAAATGCCCTGATGTACCAACTGACCAGATGATGGATAGCTTTATCACCAAAGACGGGAAAAAACTGAGACGGGGATACACAACGGGAACCTGTGCGGCGGCCGCGGCCAAGATGGCTGCCATCATGCTTCTTGAACACAGGCGTCTGGAAAGTGTTTTCATCACAACTCCCGGCGGGATTTCCCTTGATCTTAAGATATGCGACATGGTGGTCGGTGAGGATTCCGTTTCATGTGCTGTGGTAAAGGACAGCGGCGACGATCCCGACATGACCAACGGGATAAAGATTTTTGCCAGGGTCGAGAAGGCAGACCGTGAAGCCGGGATAACGATAGACGGTGGCGAGGGCGTTGGCCGTGTTACCAAACCCGGCCTGGACCAGGCGGTGGGAAATGCCGCGATCAATTCCGTCCCGAGAAGGATGATAGAGGAGGAGTTGAGGCAGGTCTGCGAGGACAACGGCTACTGCGGAGGCCTACGTGTGGTCATCTCCGCTCCGGAAGGTGCGGAGATCGCCAAAAGGACGTTCAATCCCCGCCTTGGCATAGTCGGAGGAATCTCGATTCTGGGAACCACGGGAATCGTGGAGCCCATGAGCGATGATGCAGTGGTCCAGACAATCCGTGCGGAGCTGTCCATGAGGTCGGCAAGCGGGAAGAAAACAGTCCTTCTTACTCCGGGAAACTACGGAGCCCAATTCATAAAGGAGGAACTTGGTCTTGACCAGGAGATTGCGGTCACGACATCCAATTTCATAGGCAATGCGTTTTCCTTCGCCGCGGAGACGGGTTTTTCTGGTGCGCTTCTGGTGGGACATGTCGGAAAGCTGATCAAGCTTGCCGGCGGGATGTTCAACACACACTCGCGCTACGGAGACTGCAGGGCTGAGATTATGGCATGCCATGCCGGTCTTTGCGGTGCCCCTGTTTCCGTGATCAGGAGAATTTCGGAAAGCGTGATGACCGATGACATGCTGACCATCCTTGAAGAGGCCGGGTTGAGAAATCGGGTGATGGAAAGCGTGATGGGGAAGATCGAGAGGAATATCGAGGAACGACGGTTCGGACAGACAAGGACAGGCGTGATAGTCTTTTCCAAGGAATACGGTGTCCTGGGAATGACAAGTGAAGCGGAAAAACTGCTGGATCTGATCCGCAAGGAGTATTGAACATGGTACACATAGTCGGTGCAGGGTGCGGTGCCCCGGATCTGATCACATTGCGCGGAGAGCGTTATCTCGAGCAGGCGGACGTCATCATCTATGCCGGCTCTCTGGTAAACCGCGAGCTTCTTGAACATGCAAAGGAGGGCTGCGTCATTCACGACAGCTCGAAGATGACGCTGGAGGAGACCACCGAGGTTATCAGGCAGGCCGAAGAGGATGGACTGATGACTGTGCGCCTTCATACCGGAGACCCGTCTTTGTACGGAGCGATAGGGGAACAGATCAGGGAATTCAACCGGCTCGGGATAAAGTATGACATCACTCCCGGGGTCAGCTCCTTCTGCGGCGCCGCTGCGGCACTGGGGACGGAGTACACGCTTCCGGATGTCTCGCAGACGGTGATCATCTCCAGAGCCGAAGGAAAGACTCCGGTTCCCGCATCTGAGAGTCTACGGTCCCTGGCTTCACATAAAACCACGATGGTGCTGTTTCTGAGTACCGGACTTCTGAACAAAGTGACACAGGAGCTCATTGCCGGCGGCTACAGTCCCGATACACCTGCTGCGATTGTCTACAAGGCATCCTGGGATGACGAGAAAGTCTGCCGCTGCACGGTCT
>JBGVBT010000094.1:0-4618 GCA_045225895.1 Sphaerochaetaceae bacterium | reverse complement strand
ATTATTGTGTTATCATGGTTGAACACAAACAGGAGGGCATTATGGGTAGCCTGGTAGCATATTTTTCATACGAGGAACAGAATTCAGCAAAAAGGGGCAACACAACGGTCGTTGCCGAGAAGATAGCAGCCATCACCGGTTCGGACATCATGAGGATCGAACCCAAGGAGAGATACTCCTCCGACTACGACGAGTGCTGCAGAAGAGCCAAGGCCGAGATCGACGGCAACCTCAGGCCGGAGATCATCAGCCATCTGCAGACCCTTGACGCATACGACACCATCTACATCGGTTTCCCGATCTGGTACAGAAGCTATCCGCGCGTCATAGCCACTTTCATCGACAGCCTGGATTTCACAGGCAAGAAAGTCAGACCTTTCTGCACGAACGAGGAAGGAGCTTTCGGCATGGCCGTAATGGAGCTTGAGTCTCTTGTGAGACGCCACGGCGGAGAGCTTGAGCAAGGCATTGCGATAAAAGGTCAGGACGCAGCCACCTGCGACGATGCCATCAGACGCTGGGTCAAATAAGCTCCGATGCTCTGATGATCTGTTGCTAGACCGCTCTTGAGCTCCGATGCTCTCGTGCTCGTGTCAGTTTGCGACTTAACTCATTATTCTGTAACAAATTAAAAAGGGCTGTTTCTTTGACAGCCTTTTTTTTGCTCTGATGCTCCCGCAAAAATGCATGAGCACCAGAGCACTAGAGCACCAAAAACAGCCCATTACTGACCATCAGTGATATATCAGATTGAACTATCTTTATATATTACAACAAGTTAAATAATTCGCATCACCACGAGAGCAGCAGAGCATGAGAGCACCAGAGCTCAGGAGCGGCCGAGCATTACATTCGAGTTTACTGTTTTACGGTAATCCTTCCCGCCGGCTGGGCGTATTTATCGCCGATGACCCCGCCTAGCACCTCGGTGATGTAGTCCATCAGAACCTCGTCAAGAGGAAGACCTGTATCGAACTTGTCCTCAGCGCTTCCGAATGCATAGTATGTGTCACCGCCTGCAGCAACGAAGTCGTTCGTGATGACTCCGTATGTTGCATCCGGATCGAACGCCTTGCCGTTCACGCTGTCGATCGTCACACGATTGATTGAGGCCGGACCATAATACGTGGAGTTCGGATATGTCTCCGGTTTTGCATCATATTTCTTTGTAGTATCGATAGTCATATTGATTCCGGCAACCTGAGGGAAAGCTCCGACCGATGCAGGAGTGCAGAATGTCGAGGCCTCAAGCGCATCGAGAATCACAGAACCTTTGACATATACAAGGTAGACCGTATTCCCGAACGGAAGGACATTGTTGACGCCCTTCTTTGTTATGTCACCCTTCCTGATCCAGTCGCGGATTCCTCCTCCGTTGTTCAGAACGATCAGATTTTCCTGCGGAACCTTGATACCGGAAGCATCGGACGTGATTACCCACATCATGGAATCGCAGATGAGGTCTCCCAGGTTTGTCTCCATTGTTCTGTTTCCGGGATCCCTGTCTCCGTTGAGATCGACATCCGATTCTGCGAACTTGATTTCGAACTCGGCATTGACCTTGTCGACTATGGTCTGGGCATAGGCTGCGACATCATCGTCCGACGGGATGAGCTCAATCGGAAGAACATAGCTTGCCTCGATCCTGCCGGAAGCCTCATCAATGACAATTACACCGATTTCCTGGAATTTGGTTCCGGTCTGCTGGATTGGAAGCCCGTCGTATGAACTGAATACAATGTGCGAATGGCCGTCGATTATGAAATCGATTCCCGGAACCGTTTTGTACAGATTGTACGAAGTATAGGGCATTGACGCGACATCCGTTCCAAGATGTGTGAGACAGATGAGAAGGCTGCAGCCCTGATTGTGTTTGTATTCATCCACCATAGAACGGGCGATGTCGAAGAAAGCATCTCCTGTTGCGAATTTCACATCCCCGAGTTTGGCAGGATTGGATTTCGTCATGGTCTCGGGAGTATCCATGGAGAAGAAAGCGATCCTGAGCCCGCCACGGGTGGTGTAGACATAGCTTGCGTCGTAGATCGGAGTTCCGTCCGGACCGAAAACATTGGAACAGAGAACCTTGAAACGGGCGTCCTTGAGGTTGTCCACAAGATTCTGATATCCGAAATCGAAGTCATGGTTGCCAAGACCCACGATGTCGTAACCTACCCTGTTCATCATATCCACAGCGCTTTTGCCCTTGTAGACATTGACATATGCAGATCCCTGGCTGAAATCACCGTCATCGACAAGAATCACTTCGGCACCCTCGTCTCTGAAGCGGTCCCTGAGACCGGCCATGTTCGCATAGCCTTCCAGTGCGCCATGCACATCGTTCGAATGGAGGATCACTACCTTCCCTTCGTATTCACCGTGGGTGGCTTCGCTAACCGACTGTGCGAAGACACCGCAGACAATAACAAGAGCGACCAACAGAACTGCCAGAGCTTTTTTTCCAATACTCATTTCCGCCACCTTTTATGCTTTGAAACTGGTTCAATATTATAATTCAATGACATCTGTGATGGAATACTGATTTGAAATGATGTCTGTCTTCTTTACCTTTTTGCATATTTATGCCATATTTTCCAATAATAATGCAGAAATACAATGAGGCACGCACAGCATTCATCAAGTCTCTTCCCGTGATGGCAGGCTACATAACCCTAGGCATAGGATTCGGCCTGGTCTATACCTCAAGCGGCCTCAGCCCTCTGGCGGCCGTACTGTTCAGCGTAATAGTTTTCGCAGGCAGCATGCAGTATGTGGCGGTGAACCTGATACTGGCCTCAGCCTCCCCTCTTTATGTTGTCTTCATGACAATCGCTGTGAACCTGAGACATGTGTTCTACTCCATCAGCATGCTGGACAAGTACCGGGATACAGGCAAGTACAAACCGTATCTGGAGTTCGCCCTTACGGACGAAACATTCTCCATAGTCTGCGACGGTGCACAGGAAGGACTGGATGCCCCCAGATACTATTTCCTTCTCTCTCTGTTCAACCAAAGCTACTGGGTTCTGGGAACAATCCTCGGAATCTGCTTCCAGAAGCTGGTCAACATCCCGTTCTACGGTGTCGAGTTCTCAATGACTGCACTGTTTGTCGTAACATTCACTGACCAGATTCTGAAGCACAGAAGCATCCCCGCATCTGTTCTGGGCCTTGTGGCGACACTTGTCTGCCTTCTTGTCTTCGGCCCCGGAAGCTTCCTCATTCCGAGCCTCGTCGTGATTTCGGTTGCTGTAGTAACTACAGTGGCCGTCAAGGAAAGAAAAGGAGGCACGGATGTCCGGAACTGAGCTTTATGTCTGCATCATAGCATCTGCAGTCACGGTCTCTCTCAGAGTCCTCCCCTTTATCATCAACGGACTGCTTCACCGAAAGGCGGAGAGCCGGTTCCTTGCAAGTCTGAACCGATATCTTACACCTGCCCTGATCGGAATGCTCGTAATCTTCTGCCTGAAGGATGTGAGGTTCACCGACCCCACAGCCATGGCCGCCGGAATCTCGGTTGTCGTCTGTGTTGTCAGCTACGTTTGGAAACGAAACACCCTTCTGAGCATAGTGTTTCCTACGGTCCTCTACATGATTCTCATCAGATTGCCATATTTGTGTTCATGATTCTGCGTACCTCGTCGCTTGCATTCACAAAGGCAGTGACGATTGCAGGATCGAAATGGGAACCTGATCCGTTTTTGATTATATCCATGGCCTCCTCGAACGAGAAGCTCTTCTTGTAGCTTCTGACCGACACAAGTGCGTCGAAGACATCGGCTACGGCCATAATTCTTGCGGAAAGCGGAATCTCCTCGCCTTTCAGGCCGGTCGGATATCCGCATCCGTTCCATTTCTCGTGATGGTAGAGGGCAAGGTTGTTCGCTTCCTTCAGGTATGCCGAGTCCTTTTCGGAGACAAGGCGTATTGCATGCTCAATGACCTCCGATCCGGCTGTGGTGTGGGTCTTCATGATCTCGAACTCCTCATCGGTGAGTTTTCCAGGCTTGTTCAGAATCATATCTGAGACCTTGATCTTTCCAATGTCATGAAGCGGAGCGGAGTTGAAGACGTCCGAGATGAACTCATCAGTCAGCTGGTCGGTGTACACGCCTTCCTTCTTCAGCTCGCGCATGATGACATCGGTATAGGCAGCTGTCTTCCTTACATGCTGTCCGGTGCATTCGTCCCTGCTCTCCACCATGTCGGCAAGCACAAGGATCAGACCGTTCTGCATTCTGGTGACGACCTGCTTCTGATGTTCCTCGTTCTGGATCGCCGAGACCATATCTTCCGTGGTCTTGGTCACAGAGTGGTAGAGGTTCTCAATCTCGTCGCTCGTCTGGATGTCCAGCTCGCGTATACCCTCGACGGCCTCCTCAAGTTCGGTTTCGCTGTCATTTGCGAACCGACCTGTGGCTATCGACATAGCGTTGATTGGTAGGACGACATTGTACTCGACAAGCCAGATTGTCAGAGCAAGGATCAGCAGGAAGAATCCGATCAGAAGGGAGATGACTCTGGCAAGGAACTGGTAGCCGTCTATGGCGATCTGGTCCATGTTCAGGTCCACTCCGATGTAGCACTGGCACTTTCCATTGCTGTCATAGACAGG
>JBGVBT010000093.1:0-4934 GCA_045225895.1 Sphaerochaetaceae bacterium | reverse complement strand
ATATACGGAAGCGCCTGTAGCTCAATTGGATAGAGCGTCGGACTTCGAATCCGCAGGTCGCGCGTTCGAATCGCGCCAGGCGCAACCTCTTACTCCTGAAAATTTTTTTTTACATTTCCCTCTCTATTATGTGATATCATTTTTCGGGGGGCTTTTTTGCTTCAGGAGGAATCATGTCAAGAAAAACTGTTTTTGTGATGATCATATCAATGATCCTGGTTCTCTGCGTCTTTGTCGGATGCGACAATTCAACGGCCGACAAACTTGCGGGGACATGGAAGTATTCGTACGACAACGAGCTTGGTAAAGGCTATGTTGAACTCATATTCGATGGAATGGGACATTTCTCCGTTTCATACTTCAATGACGGTGAGGACTTGGGTACGAATCACGGGATCTACAACATCAAAGACGACTTTATCAACATGGTCTACGATTATGATGATGATGGAGATAACTATAAGGCCTATGTAAAGAAAGTGAACGAGGGAACGGACATAGCCCCGTCATACGTGTACTATTTTGCATATACGACAGAGACCGAACAGCCTGTTTTCGATGATGTGCCTTACACCTGTGAAGGTGGCGACTTCAGAGGCATGATACAGGAAGAGAAATATCCTATCATGCTGACTTACAGAGAAATCGATGATGAACTGAATTACAAGTACTACGATTACGCGGCCTGTTACAGCGATATGTACTACGCGACAGCGGCCGTCAGTAAATATGATGCCAACGGTTCACTCCTGTACGGTTTTGAGGAATCGGCAAAAGCCAGGATGGAGTGGAACGATCCATCCTAATGGAGCTGGAATGCCGAGGGTGTTTCCTCAAGCCCCGTATACATTCTCAGAACAGCTGAAGATGTGGTCTATGTGGAAATGATCAAGTATTCACTCAACGGCAAAACGCTTTCCCTCTGGTGGGATTACGAAGACGAAGAGATGTCGGACTTCATCAAACAATAATCTTTATGACGACAGATAGCCGGAATCAGTTATACTGTTGTCATGATTACTAACGATAAGGGAATTGTTGAGTTAAAGCATTTCATTCTCCGGGAGGTCTGTCGACTTGCCTGGGAAGGAAAACTGAATGCAGAGGAAACCGAGAAGATTGTATATCAGGTAAGCCCCGGGCCCAAGCCCAAGTACCGCTGCTGCGTATACAAGGAAAGGGAGATTGTCCGCGGCCGCATAAGGCTCGCCATGGGACAGGACCCCGATCCGAACAACACCTCCACGAACGTGGTCTCCGTGATTTCCGCAGCCTGCGACGACTGCCCCATCCAGACCTACTTTGTCTCCGACATCTGCCGGTTCTGCCTTGGAAAGGCCTGCCTGAGCAGCTGCAGGTTCGGCGCCATCACACCGGGCGACCACAAGATGAAGATCGACCCGTCAAAATGCAAGAGCTGCGGCATGTGTGCGAAATCATGTCCGTTCGGCGCCATCATCCACCAGGAGAGACCCTGCCGCAAGGTATGTCCCGTGGATGCGATCTTCTATGATGAGGCGGGCATCTGCAGGATAGACGAGAACAAGTGCATCCACTGCGGCCACTGCATACACAACTGTCCGTTCGGAGCGATCGGCTCCAAGATCTATGCCGCCGATGTCATCCGGCACATCCTTGACGGAAAGCGTGTCATCGCCATGTGCGCCCCGGCAACGGAGGGCCAGTTCGGCAAGGACATCAGCATGGCAGCCATCCGCGCCGCCCTGAAGAAGGCAGGCTTCGCCGACATGGTCGAGGTGGGACTCGGCGGAGACATGACAGCCGCCTCCGAGGCCTTGGAATGGATCGAGGCCCGCAAGGAGGGCAAGGTCATGACGACCTCCTGCTGCCCCGCCTTCATCTCGATGCTCCACCATCACTTCCCCAAGCAGTACGAGGAGAACAAATCCCAGACGGTGTCCCCGATGGTGGCTGTATCACGATATCTCAAGTCACAGGACCCGGATTGCGTCACCGTTTTCATCGGCCCCTGCATCGCCAAAAAGGGCGAGACCCTGAACAGATTCATCAAGGATTCGGCGGATTACGCCCTGACATACGGCGAGATAGTCGCGTTGCTTGATTCCAAGGGAATCACCCCTGAGCCTGTCGACGAAGCCTATCAGGAAGCCTCGCTGTTCGGAAAGCGCTTTGCAGGAACCGGCGGCGTGGCAGGTGCCGTGCTTGAGGTGATGCAGGAGATGGGAGAAGACACTTCCGACATCAAGCTGATGACCTGCGCCGGCGGCGACGAATGCAGAAAGGCCCTGATGCTCCTGAAAGCCGGCAAACTTGATGTGGATTTCATCGAGGGAATGATCTGCCCGGGCGGCTGTGTCGGAGGACCTTCGAAGCACCAGGCGGAGTCCGTGGTTCTCAAGGCCCGTTCCGAGCTTCTGGACAAGGCGGACGACAGGAAGATACTGGAGAACCTGAAGAACTATCCGATGGACAAGTTCTCCATGCGCCGCGACGGAAACTGATCGGAAACCTCAGGCAGCAAAACAACAAAAGGAGTTTAACAGATGGACAGAAGCACATACCCCACGCCTCACAACACCGCAGTCGGCGGTGATTTTGCCGAGACCGTACTCATGCCGGGAGATCCGCAGAGATCGGAGTACATTGCAAAGACCTTCCTGGAGAATCCGGTTCTGGTCAACAACGTCCGTTCAATCCAGGGCTACACCGGCCTGTACAAGGGCAGGAAAGTGTCTGTGATGGCAAGCGGAATGGGAATCCCCACCATGGCCATCTACAGCCATGAGCTTTTCAACTTCTACGGAGTGAAGAACATCATCAGGGTGGGCTCCACCGGCTCCATCCAGGCGGACCTGAAGCTGGGGGACATTGTCATGGCCATGGGAGCCTCTACGGACTCGGCATACGGACAGCAGTTCGGAATAGGTACATGCAGCGGCATTGCAAGCTTCCCCCTGATCGAGAAGGCATCAGAAATTGCAAGGAAGAGCGGTGAAAAGGTAACAATCGGAAACCTTTATTCCTCGGACACCTTCTACATGCAGGATCCTTCAATCTATGACAGGCTCAGGGCCATGAACATCCTCTGCATAGACATGGAGACCTACGGACTGTATGTGAATGCGGCGAGAGCCGGCAAGCAGGCCCTCACCCTGCTGACGGTATCCGACAACATCGTCACAGGCGGCCACATGTCAACGGAAGAGAGAAAGTCCTCGTTCTCAAGGATGATAACCCTGGCCCTGGAGACCGCAATCTCAGTCTGAGCCGCCTGAAAGATCAGTTCTCAATGTACCCGAGCTCTATGTATTGCTGATAATATACGTCATACAGGCCGCAACAGGCATCCATTCCAAGGTTCGGACTGAAGGCTTTCTGTGTGACGGCTTCCCATGATCCGTATTTTGCGAACATCTCGTCCGGTGTGGGCCCTTCCTCGTGCCCGTAGGTCTCAAGATTGCTCTTCCTGACCTGGGCAAGGCCCTCCGGATCCCCGTCGTATGCGGCAAAGCGCAGTCGGTTGCGTTCCGCCGATACGGCCCTTGCGATCTCTTCGTCAGAGGCTCCCTGCTCCTTCATCCTTTCAAGGATATCCGTCATGCTCCTAAAGGAGTCATGATATGCGGTGCGTTCCACCTTGGCCTTTTCCACAAACACGGGGTCCGTCCAGTCATAGGCGGCATAGGAACCGAGACGTTTGGACTGTGGATCCGGGGAAAAGCCGTAGACGGCATCCGGATTCACGACTATGTCCTTCATGGCCTCGGAACACAGGCGCGGGTCATGTGCATAGGAACAGACACCTGCCGGTGAGGAAACCTCCGCCTTGGTCACGCATGCGCACATGCATAAGGAAATTGCAAATACAATTGCAAACAGGAACAGCCGTCGTTTCATATCCACCCTCCGAATCGGATCACATTATAACACAAAAGCCGGAGGTGCGTTGATGACCTCCGGCTTCGGATTCAATGAAAAGATTCAATGAAAACAATGAATCACGTCAGTTCGAGATACAGGGCCAGCTGCATGTTCTTGTTGAAGCCTGCTCCGAGGATGATGTCTCCGACCGGAGTGCTGAAACCGTAACCGACGGAGATTCCAAGATCCCATTTGCCGGATGTGAAGCTGTCCTTGAAAGGAATCATCGATTCGAATTCAGTCTCCTGCGTGAGTCCGTAGAGGATATCGGATCTTACTCCGCCTCTGACAACCACTGAGAGATAGCCGGAAGCGATGCCGGTTGAAAGGTTGAACTGTGCCCCCACTCCGCCGGTTATGAAATCGGCGCAGAGTATATCCGACGAATAGCCCGGCATTCCTTCCCAGCCTCCGTACTTCTCGTATGTGGTACGCAGTCCCGCAATGCCCTTGGAAGTGAAAGCTGTGAAATCCACCCACATGGAGACGTTCTTGCCTACCTTGAATGTGGATTCGGCGGCAAGGCCGATCTTGTACATGAGCGTATCCTGTTTGACGTTGTACCCGATTTTACCGATCAGGTCATAGCGGCTTCCGACATCGCCGAAGAACCCGGTTGAATAGTTCGGGCAGTAGACACCTTCGACGGTGAAAGAAGGAACGAAACCATATAACGAAGAAGATGATGCCTCAAGGGAATTCTGGACATGCCATGTATTGTCCGCTGTCAGATAGGCCTTGAGCTGGTGTTCCTTCTCATTTGTGATGAGGACGCCGAGATCCGCGGCAATATTTCCCTCAAGCTGCTTGAATCTGAGTATCTCGTTCGGATCCGTCCATGCGGTCAGCGATCCTATCGATGAACGGATACGGCCGAGTGCGAAGACCCTCTCTCCCGCATCCTTGGTGAATCTGTACAGAGCCGATGCCGAGATATCCGTGGTTTTGTTGACTGTACTCTTCAGTCTGATGTCAAGACTGAACGCGCTTCCTCCCAGATCCTTGATGAAACCTCTGAGACTGAGGGTCGG
>JBGVBT010000092.1:0-7215 GCA_045225895.1 Sphaerochaetaceae bacterium | reverse complement strand
ATCAAAATCAGTCAGCTCCAATCTGAAATACCTTGCAATGAATCTGCTGATGGTACTGTGGTCCACATGAACGTCAGGCCCGAACACGTCCTTCATGAACAGGTCCCTTTCAACATGCCGCTCAAGATCCCTGCTGCTTGTCCTGTTGTTCATTGCTCCATGCACCAGAAGCAGTATCATCCTGAACGGCTCGACCTTGTCCTTTCTCCCCAGCCTTGTACCGAAGGCTGAATAGTCCAGATTCTCGAACAAGGTCAGCAGTGCGACCTCCTCATATGTGAGTTCCACTGTAAAATCAAGCATGAAATCGAATGTCAGTTGTTTTCTTAGGCTGTTCAGTGTATCATTGGACATGGGTTGATTAACGGCTTCCTTCTTTTTAATTCTTTGTGGTAAAAGTAATTATATTAGAAATCAGTGCCGTGGTCAACCTTTTTCTTTGCCTATTTGCTTGTATTGGAACGAGTTGACATAGAAAAAGGAACCATCGCTATTATGCGACAGTCCCTTTTTTGTGTTTGGCGGTTTGTCTTAGAAGACTACGACAACCTCTCCGTTCTTGTAGGTGTCTGCGACCCACTTCTTGATCTTGTCGCTCTGAAGAGCCTTGACGAGAGCCTTGACGGCATCCTTGTTCTCGTTGCCGGCCTTGACTGCGATGATGTTGACATATGGGCTGTCTGCACCTTCGACAATGAGACCGTCCTTGGCTGCTGAGAATCCGGCGGGAATTGCATAGTTTCCGTTGATGACTGCTGCGTCTACGTCATCGAGGACTCTCGGGAGGGAAGCGGCCTCAACCTCTGCGAAGGAGATGTTCTTCGGGTTGGCTGTGATGTCGATTGTTGTTGAATCAAGTCTGTTGGGATCTGCGAGTGTGATCAGGCCTGCGCTGGCAAGGAGCAGGAGAGCTCTGCCTTCGTTGGTCGGGTCGTTGGGGATGGCGATCTTTGCGTTCTTGGGAAGGTCGGCGAGGGCTTTGTACTTCTTTGAGTAAAGTGCGAGAGGCTCGATGTGGATTCCGCCGGCGTTGACAAGATGGAAACCGCGCTCTGTGTTGAATGACTCGAGGTAAGGAATGTGCTGGAAGAAGTTGGCGTCGATCTCGCCGCTCTCAACTGCCTCGTTCGGTGTGACATAGTCTGTGAATTCCTGGACGACAAGTGTGATTCCCTGTGCTGCGAGGTCATCCTTGATCAGGTTGAGCATCTCTGCGTGGGGCTCCGGTGTGGCACCGACTGTGATCTTGTTGGACGCCTTGACCTCTGCGGATCCGTTTGCGAATACTGCGAATGCAGCCAGAATTACCAATGTGATTGCGATGGCTTTTTTCATGGTTTATCTCCTCAAATAATTAGGTTCATATGTTAAATCCGCCATCAATGTGGCCGGATATGGTTACAGAATGATACTTCTGCCGGAAAAACAATACACTTTATGAATGAAAAAATAAAAGTACTTATGCCCGCGAGGGCATGCACATGGAGAAGCACATCATCATGATAGCGGTGTTGGTAACCATATGTGACTCCTCCTTTGCCTGAATTGGCTTTACTGTACATAGAAACGTGCAGTTGTGCAATACCCAATCATCTTTTTTTCATCATGTTTGCGCTGATTCTGTTTCCGATGAACTGGATGAGCTCGACCAGGACGAGGATCACGACGACCGCGATGAACATGACCATGGGTCTGAATCTCTGGTATCCGTAGCGGATGGCAAGGTCTCCGAGTCCGCCTCCGCCGACTGCTCCGGCCATTGCGCTGTAACCGATGAGGTTGATGATTGTCAGTGTCAGTCCTGAGATCAGTGAGGGGAGTGCCTCGGGCAGAAGGACCTTGAAGACTATCTGGGAGTTTGTGGATCCCATGATCCTTGCGGCCTGGATGACGCCTCTGTCGACTTCCTTAAGCGATGTCTCTACAAGACGGGCTACGAACGGGGCTGCCGCGATCGAAAGAGGCACTATTGTTGCCTTTGTTCCGATTGCGGTTCCGACGACGAGTCTTGAAAGCGGGAACAGGACTATGATCAGGATGATGAAGGGGAAGGACCTGAGGACGTTGACGATCTTGCTCAGGACAACGTTCAGAACCGGCTTGGGTCTGATTCCTCCCTGGCTTTCGGGGGATGTGATGCAGAGCAGGATTCCAAGGGGAAGGCCCAGGACCACGGAGAAGATTGTTGAGAAGAGCACCATGCTAAGTGTCTGAAGTGTGCTCTGCCAGATAAGGTTCCAGATTGCCGGTGTCATGCCTGTACCTCCTCTACCTTTACTCCGCGCTCACGGATGGCCTTCAGGGCGGCCTCGACCGCCTTGGGGCTGCCTGTTATGTCGCAGACCATCGTTCCCATCTTGGAATCACCGACTTTCTGGATGCCGGCTCCGCTGATGTTGAAGACTACGTCGAACTCCCTGATTATGTCGGAGATGACGGGGGTCTCGACCCTGTCGTTGAGGAACCTCAGCACATAGCGTGCCGGTACGTCGGACCAGATGACCACTCCGTCTTCCCTGACGTTCTTGGTGTTGGGTGTCAGGTGGGACAAAAACTCCTTGGTGACGTTGGTCTTTGGATTCTCGAACAGCTCCCTGACGGTTCCCTGCTCGACGACCTTTCCGTCCGAAAGGACCGCGACATGGTCGCAGGCGTCGCGGACGACCTCCATCTGGTGGGTGATCATGACCACGGTGAGGTTCATCTTGCGCTGGATGTCCTTGATCAGGGCCAGGATCTGCTGGGTTGTCTTGGGATCCAGGGCGCTGGTGGCCTCGTCGCAGAAGAGGATGTCGGGCTTGCATGCGAGTGCGCGCGCGATTGCTATTCTCTGTTTCTGTCCGCCGGAGAGGGTGGAGATGGGGGCATCGGCCTTGTCGGAGAGTCCTACGACCTCGAGGAGCTCGGTGACGCGTGATGCGATCTGGTCCTTGGGGTAGCGGCAGATCTCCATGGGGTAGGCGATGTTCTCGCCGGCCGTGCGGGACGAGAAGAGGTTGAAGTTCTGGAATATCATGCCCAGATGACGGCGGCGCATGATGATGTCCTTTTCGGGGAGGTTGTCGACTCTTTCTCCTTCGTACCAGACCTCACCGCTGTCGGGTTTCTCGAGAAGGCTGACAAGGCGCACGAGCGTGCTCTTGCCGGCTCCGGACAGTCCGATGATGCCGAAAATCTCGTTGGAGGGTATGGAGAGGCTGACGCCTTCCACGGCATGGACCGTATCGTATGTTCTTACCAGATTCTTCAGTTCTATCTGCATGAAAATGATGATATCAACTTTCAAGTGTGATGAACAAGACATGGAAAGGGGCCTGAAGGCAGGGAAAAGTAGAAATTTAATGAAAAAATATGGAGAAATCTTGCATAAAAATACTGAAACCTGTAGTATTGCCACATAAAAAACCATATTTGGAATCTAACAAGGGAGAAATCAATGAAGAAAGTTTTGCTTTTTGCTTTGGTAATTGCCGCTTTCATTGCTGCTCCGGTCTTCGCCGGCGGTAACAGTGAGGCTTCTTCAAGTGCCGCATCCGGCACCATCACAATCGCTTTCATCGGAAACACAACCGGTGACTACGCAATGTACGGAGTTCCTGTACGCAACTCTGTTGTCATGTTCTTCGAGCAGCTCAATGCAGCCGGTGGAATCAACGGCAAGCAGATCAAGCTTCTTGAGTACGATGACAAGGCAGACGGAACAGAGTCCATCAACGCATACAACCTGGCCAAGGCCAACGGCGCAACAGCCATCATCGGTTCGGTTCTCTCCGGAGCTTCAATTGCTCTCTCAGACGTGACTTACGATGACAACATGCCGCAGATCTCAGCTTCAGCAACCAACCCGAAGCTCACAGTCATGGATCCGGACGATCCGAAGTCTGAAGTCAAGACAAACGTCTTCCGCTCATGCTTCCTCGATCCGTTCCAGGGCGAGAAGATGGCTCAGTACGCTTCACAGAAGTACGGTGCAAAGACAATCGCAATCTTCTACGAGAACGGTTCAGACTATTCCGAGGCCATTGTCCAGGGTGTTGAGAGCCAGCTCGCAGCATGCGGACTCAAGGTTGTCGCCAAAGAGGCTTTCGCAACCGGTGACGTCGACTACAAGGCTCAGATGACCAACATCGCAGCCGCCAACCCGGACGTTGTCCTCATGCCGATCTACTACGGCGAGGCAGGTCGTGCAATCACAGCTCTCAGAGCTGCAGGATGCAAGGCAAAGATCATCGGTGGTGACGGTTTCGGTTCAGTCAAGAACTATGCAAGCGCCGCTGACCTCGAGGGAACAATCTACATGTCAGGTTATGCTCCCGGAACAGCTTCAGTCGCTCAGTTCGAGGCAGACTACAAGGCAAAGTACAACGAGGAAGTCCCCAACATGTTCGCTCCGCTGGCATGGGATGCCTCACTGATCATGGCCGAGGCTCTCAAGACAGCTGAAGGCAAGGGTCTGAAGGCCGGTTCCGCCGAGTACAAGCAGGCCATCATCGACGCCATCAAGGGCATGAACGCCTTCCCGGGAATCACTGGAAGCTACACATTCAACGCAACCAACGATCCCATCAAGAGCGTTGCCATCATCAAGATTGCCGCTGGCGAAGAGCTGTTTGACGAGTTCTTCTGATAAAAAAGCAGGCAATAAATCCAAAAAAAGGCGCAGGGTTACTTGCGCCTTTTTTGTTATTTATTCATATTTATAGGAAGTTCTTACAAGGACTGATATATTTTAGCAATACCAAGTGCCGGGGGAAACCAACTAATGACGTTTTCTTTGCTGATTGCACAGCTGATAAACGGAATGCAGACCGGAAGTGTCTATGCACTCGTTGCATTGGGATACAGCATGGTCTACGGAATCATCAAGCTGCTGAACTTCGCCCATGGTGACATCATCATGGTCGGAGCCTACATGACGTATTATGCTATTGCAAGCTTCGCTCTGCCGCCTGTGGTGGCCATTGCCCTTGCAATCACCGTCAGCACCCTTCTGGGTGTCTTTGTCGAGAAGGTCGCCTACACACCGCTTCGCAGCGCTCCGAGACTTTCTCTCCTCATCACCGCAATCGGTGTGTCGTTCCTTCTCGAGAACGGTGCGCAGCTCGTATTCGGTGCAGACCAGAAGAGCATGGATCCGCTGATCACGGGCTCCATCATGCTCGGTCAGATCAATGTCAGCTTCGTAGCCATCGTAACCATTCTGGTATCCGTCGTGGTCATGGTCCTTCTGTCGTTCGTCGTCAACAAGACCAAGGCAGGTAAGGCCATGAGAGCCGTCTCCGAGGACATGGGTGCAGCCCAGCTGATGGGAATCAGCCTCAACCGCACCATCAGCATGACGTTCGCAATCGGAAGCGCCCTTGCCGGAATAGGTTCCGTCCTGTACCTCTGCGCTTACACGCAGGCCAGCCCGACCATGGGTTCCATGCTGGGTATCAAGGCCTTCGTCGCCGCCGTCCTCGGTGGAATCGGATCCATTCCCGGTGCCATGATCGGCGGATTCACCATCGGTATTCTCGAGGCCCTGGTCGCCGCGGTCGGTCTTTCCATGTGGAAGGATGCGGCTGTCTTCCTGGTCCTCATCATCGTCCTGCTCTTCAAGCCCACGGGATTCCTCGGCAAGAAGATCCAGGAGAAGGTCTGATGGAGGTTGCCATGAAAGAATTCAAACTCAAGACTCCGGTCAGATACATCATCAATGCAGTTCTGATTTCAATCGTGTGGGTTATTCTGACCATCTTCATCTCAGGCGCAGGCCTGAAAGGGGAGTACTACCGCGGAATCCTGATCACGATCGGAATCAACATCATCCTCGCAACCAGCCTCAACGTTGTGTGCGGATACCTGGGCCAGCTTCCTCTTGGACATGCCGGTTTCATGGCCGTGGGTGCATATGCCGGTGCGATCTTCATGAAGAGCACACCTGTCGCACAGCTTCTCAGGGCCGGCAACAACGCAGCCGTCACCCCGTACCTGATCATCGCCGTCCTGCTTTCGGCACTTGTCGCCGGACTTTTCGGCCTGCTGATCGGTATCCCGGCCCTCAGGCTCAAGGGTGACTATCTCGCAATCATCACACTTGGCTTCGGTGAGATCATCAGGGTTGTCCTGACAAACATCGACTCCGTCCTGGGCTTCAAGTTCACATACGGTGCCTCCGGTCTTGCCAGAATCCCCAAGTTCACAAGCCTCAACGTGATCTTCGTCTTCACCGTGATCTGTCTTTTCCTGATCCACGTGTTCATGAAGAGCCGCCACGGCAGGGCAGTCCTTTCAATCCGCGACAACGAGATCGCAGCCGAGTCAGTCGGAATCAACACCACGTTCTACAAGACCACGGCATTCGTGTTCTCCGCAATGCTCGCCGGAGTGGCGGGATGCCTGTACGCCGGCTACATCGGATCGCTCTATCCTTCGACGTTCAAGTTCATGAAGTCGATCGAGATCCTCGTCATGGTGGTTCTGGGCGGTATGGGATCCATGCTCGGTTCGGTGATCTCGGCCATTGTCCTGACAGCTCTTCCCGAGATGCTCAGGTCGTTCAGCGACTACAGAATGGTCGCATACTCACTGGCCCTTGTCCTGATGATGCTCTTCAGGCCGAAGGGACTCATGGGAACATATGACTTCTCAATGGGCAACACCATCGAGAACATCGTGAACAGACTGCGCAACGGCAAGGTCAAAGCCGATTCCTCAAAGGGGGTGAAGGCATGAGCAACGTACTTAAATGCGACCACCTGAGAATTGTGTTCGGCGGACTTGCCGCTGTAAGCGACTTCAACATCGAGGTCAATGAGAACGAGATCGTTGGTCTGATCGGACCCAACGGTGCCGGAAAGACCACGGTCTTCAACCTGCTGACCGGTGTCTACACCCCCACAAGCGGCGTCATCACTCTCTGCGAGAAGGACCTTGCAGGCATGAGCACCGTTGCCCGCAACCACGAGGGTATTGCCAGAACGTTCCAGAACATCAGGCTCTTCAAGGACATGAGCGTGATCGACAACGTCATGAACAGCTTCAACACTAGGATGAACTATTCTATAGCCGAGGCCATGCTCAGACTCCCCAGATACTGGAAGGAGGAGAAGAAGGCACGCCAGAAGGCCATGGAGCTGCTTCATGTCTTCAACATGGAAGACCTTGCCAACGAGAACGCCGGAAACCTTCCGTACGGATCCCAGCGCAGGCTCGAGATCATCAGAGCCCTGG
>JBGVBT010000091.1:0-10439 GCA_045225895.1 Sphaerochaetaceae bacterium | reverse complement strand
CGTGGGCCTTTGCCTTGGCAGCCTCGAAGTTCTCCCTTCTCTGCCTGAGTTCCTGTTCTGTAGCCTGCCTGTCGACCTGGTAGCTCAGGCCGACCTCGAACGCGTTGTTGTCCATCAAGGCAATCTTAACCGATAGGTGTACTTGTTGAAAGTATGAAGGTGCATTATTCTTGGCCCATGACCAGAGAGGAATCTTTCGTCCAGTCCATCCCCTTCCTCACCTTCCAGCAGCGCAGGATGCTGCTCGAGCAGGCCCAGGATCTGGCACTCTGGGGCCTTCCGGGAAAGGACGCTTCGGTCATGACCCTCTGGCCCGAGTGCGACACCACATCCAAAAACGATGTGCGCAGGGCTTTCTCGTCCTTCATGTCATACATGGAGAGGCTCAGGAAAACGGAAACAGATTACGGAACCTTCAACCCGGATTACGATTTCAGGGGCAAGGGTTCCAGCATAAACACGGATTTCAGATCCCCCGACAGGATTATGGGAAAGTGCCCCTGTCCGCGTGACGGCGAACAGACGCGCTGCTGCAATCTGAAGACACTTGATGCCGTACAGCAGTGCGCCTTCGCATGCGCCTACTGCTCCATCCAGAGTTTCTACTCACAGAACGAGGTCCGCGTACTCTCCGATCTGGGCCAGCATCTAGACAACATGGTGCTCGAGGAAGGAACCTGGCACATAGGAACAGGCCAGAGTTCAGACTCGCTTCTTCTGGGCGATGACTACGGAACCCTGACCGCACTGGAAGCGTTTGCCGAGAAGCACCCGGATGTAGTCGTGGAACTGAAGACAAAAAGCGCAAGGACGGACTGGATCCACAGCGGAATCCCGAGAAACGTCGTCATCACATGGTCTGTCAATGCCAGGACCCCGGCTATGAAGGAAGAGCATCTAGCTGCAAGTCCCGAGGCCAGGATAGAAGCCGCTGCAAAGTGTGCGACGGCCGGCCATCTTGTAGGTTTCCACATCCATCCCATGGTCTTTTTCTCAGGCTGGGAGGATGAATACTCAGACCTTGTGATGACCATATGCGACAACATTGACCCGGAAAATGCAGTTATGGTGGGAATCGGGACCCTCACTTTCACGAAACAGAACCTGAGAACCCTCAGGCAGTCGGGCCGCCCGACCCGCGTGACGCAGATGCCTCTTGCACCGATTGCGGGAAAGTTCTCATACGACAACGAGACCAAACGGAAGATGTTCCGTCACGTCTACTCCTGCTTCCCCCAGGACTGGAAGGACAAGGTCTTCTTCTATCTGTGCATGGAGGACCCGTCACTCTGGGAGCCCTGCCTTGGCCGCTCATATGCATGCAACGCGGATTTCGAGGCGGATATGAAGCATTTCTACATGGACAAGATCCGCGGAAAGCACATAAATTGATTTTTTACTGATATTACTATATCATCTGTCAGCATGAAACGAAATGATGCAAGACTTTGCTATGACATTCCCTTGTACAATCAGATTTTCCCGTTTCTCATGAAAAAGAGAAACGAGTCGATCGTGTACCACACGATGACTCTTGATCTGACTGAGACAGCAAAATACATCCGCGCATACAACGCGAAAAAGCCGGAGTTCAGACTGAAGTTCTTCTACGTCTTCTGTGCTGCCGTCATGAGGGTATTCGCCCTCAGACCCGAGCTGAACAGGTTCATCGCCTCCAACCATTACTGGCAGCGCAACGAGCTTTCCCTGAACTTCGTAGTCAAGGAGAACTTCACAGACGACGCGCCCGAGACAAGCAACCCGCTGGTGTTCAAACCCGAGATGACGCTGTTCGAATATGCCAAGATAATGGATGACTACATCAATGGCGCAAGGCACGTCTCAAAAGACTATGAGAACTACACCGATGACACAATCGGTCTTTTCATGCACTTCCCGGCATGGGTAGTGTCTCTTGCAGTCAGATTCCTCGGATTCCTGGACAAGCACGGCAGATGCCCGAAGTTCGTCCGCGATGCCGACGGACTTCACACCTCGGTGTTCATCGCCAACCTCGGATCCATCGGAATCGAGGGCGGAAGCCCGCATCATCACCTCTACGAATGGGGAACGACAAGCATGTTCATCACCCTGGGAAGAATGGACAGGACCCGTGATTTCGACGACAACGGAAAAGTGATCGCCACCCGCGAGACCATGCAGATCGGATTCTCCGTCGACGAGAGAGTCACATCGGGCTTCTATTTCATCAAGTCGATGCTCATGCTCCAGGATCTTCTCAACCATCCCGAGGAGCTTGAGAAGGTTCCCGAGCTTCCACAGGACACACCGACAAAAGCCCAGTACAAGGCCAAGATGAAAGAACTCAAGAAGCAGAAGAAACTTGCCAGGAAAGAGGCGAAGAAGGCCTCAGAGCAGTCCCATTCTTGATAAAAGCACGGCAATACCTGCGCTGCAGGCAGTCTCTGTCCTGAGAACACGCGAACCCAGAAGCATGGGCCGGTAGCCGTTGTCGGTAAAGAGCTTCCTCTCCCTGTCGGACCATCCGCGCTCGGGACCTATTGCCAGAACGGCATGTTTTCCCACTTTCTCAGAACTCAGGGCCTTTGCTCCTGTCACATTGTCCAGCAGGATGAAATCGGAATCCTCCGGCGATGTTTCCTTCGCCATGCGTACGGCACCGAAGGCGGTGTCTGCGAAAAGGACCTCGGGAATGCCGGCATGGGCTGACTGCATGGCTCCGTCCATCAGGAAGTACTGATACTCGCCGCTCCTGTACAGGTTGCTCGAAAGATAGGATTTCTCTCCGGTATCCGATCCGCAGAGGATGATCCGGCCGACTCCAAGGCTCACTGCCTCGCGCAGGATCCTCTTCATGCAGATGGGCCGCACCTGTGCGCAAAGAAGCGTCACCGGATACAGCGACGGAACACTCTGTGGCGTGTAGCTGAAACGGACCCCTTCTTCAGAAATGCCTGTGACGGTGGCCTCGCCCTCGCTTTCGTTGGCTATTCCCATGCGGAAACAGTCTCCATCCTTGAGCTTTAGAACCGAGATTATGTGCTGTGCCCTCTCATCCGAAGAGGGAATCAGATTATCCTGCGGCATCTGCCGAAACAGTATTATGTTCATAGGGAAGATGATACCACAAACGACAAAGGTTGATAACAAAGTATTATTGTTATAGAATCCATTAGGTTTATGAAAAAGAAGATGCTTGCCGCCATGGTCGTTCTGGCCCTGGCAGCCATACTGTCCCCGCTCTTTGCTCAGTCTCAGGGCGAATGTCTCAGAATCCTCATTGATCCGGGAAAGGACGAGGTTGTGCTCAATCCGTACACAGCCTCAGACAGCAACAGCATCATCATAATGCAGAACCTCTACGACGGTCTTTTCGAGTACGATCCGGTGACCAGCGAGGCCCGTCCTGCTCTTGCGACGTCCTATGAGGTTTCGGATGACGGCCTTCAGTGGACGTTCCATCTGAGGGAGGCACGTTTCTCCGATGTCACAGAAATCACATCCAGGACATTCGCTGATTCATGGAACTACATGACCGGCGGCCCGCTTGCGAGCAACCTGGACTTCGTGGCAAGGCTTGACAACGGAGACCTGGACATCGAGACTCCGGACGACAGCACTCTGGTGGTAAGGCTGAGATATGCGGTACCCTACCTGCCCAGCCTGCTCTGCCAGCCCTGTCTCGCGGCCATCAAGGATACAACTTCCTACAGCGGAGCATTCATTCTGCAGAGTCAGTCCGACGAGGAGATCCGCCTCAGACACAACCCGTACTACTGGGATACCGTGAACGTGGAGCTTGTGGAGATCAGAATCGGTTCGGCAACTCCGGATGACTTCCTGAGCGGAAAGGTTCAGTGGTCCATGGCACCCATCACGGATGCCGCGGACTACATGGTCCTGTCCAAGCTCTATGCAACGACGTTCTTCTACTTCAGCGCACAGACAGGTGCCTATTCCAATGAGAACATAAGAAAAGCCCTGATAGATGTCATTCCATGGAACATCATAAGGGGACTTCAGGGAAGCCTGATGGAGAGCTCTTCAATAGTTCCCGAAAGCGGAATAGCGGCAAACATATCGCCGGACATCCTGGACCTCCTGGAGAAAGGCGGCTATCCGTACGGGAAGAAACAGCTTCCGATGATCGCCATGGCGGTCACAAGAGGAGCGCAGAACGCAGCTGTTGCGGAGATGATCGCAGAGCTCTGGTCAAAGACGCTCGGAATCACCGTCACGCTGAACACGGTTCCGCTCACGCTCTTTGCCTCCAGTCCCGAGGACAACCCCTACGATTTCTGCTCCGTCACATGGATTGGAGACTACTTCGACCCCATGGCCTTCCTGCAGCTGTTCTCTTCAGACAGTTCATTCAATCTTGCGAACTTCTCCAACCAAAGCTACGACAACCTCCTCAGACTTGCCGCAAATGCAGCGGACGAGGTTTCCAGGAAGGACATCCTGCTTCAGGCGGAGCAGCTGCTTCTTGATTCCGGTGTTGTGATTCCCATGTCCACAGCCTTTGCCACAAACTTCGTAAGGCGTGACCTGATATCCGGCTGGGAGGCGAATCCGCTGGACATCCACCTTTTCAAGGCAATTTCATTCATTCACTGATCTTGGAGAATCACTCCACCAGACACACTGCCTGACAGACGACGGCATCGCCTGTTCCAAGCTCTCCCAACATGTGCTCGGCTGTCTTTGCCTTCACGCAGAAACAGTCCTCTCCGATGTCCAGGAGTTTTGCCATCGTCCTGCGGATCTCATCCTTGTAAGGCCCCATCTTCGGACTCTGGAGAATCACGGTAGTATCCACATTCACAATCCTGAGACCCTTCCCATGAACAGTGTCCATGACCTGGCTAAGAAGAACTGCAGAGGAAATTCCCCTGTACTTCGGATCCGTATCAGGGAAAAGGGTTCCTATGTCGCCCATGGAGCATGCACCGAGAATTGCATCTATGACGGCATGGATCAGGGCATCGCCGTCGGAGTGCCCTAGACAGCCTTTCGGACTTTCTATCTTCACTCCTCCCAGAATCAGGTCTCTGCCCGGCACAAGTTTATGGATATCCCAGCCTGTTCCTATTCTGCTCATCTGCCCTCCGCAAGATCTGATGCATAGGTGATCTTCCTGTTTTTGGCATCTCCCTGGACAAAGCCCACCTTTCCGCCTGCGTCCATGAAGATCTCGGTATCGTCGGTATATGCCTTATGAGGATCGGCTTTCAGGTGCGCATCGTAGATGTCCGGGAAGCGGAAAGTCTGGGGAGTCTGCACAGTGCACACCCCCTCACGGGAGAGTCTGCCGCAGAGAAGTCCGGAATCATCCACTTTCACCAGAGTATCTGTGACGCGGATGCACGGACAGGATCCGCCAAGTCTGTTGGCCGTCAGAAGACAGGCAGAGATGAGATCCTCCGTAACAAACGGCCTTGCGCCGTCATGGATGCTCACATACTCGAATTCCAACTCATTTTTATGGTCATAAAGATATTTCAGGGCATTGAAAACGGATCGCTGCCTTGTTGCTCCACCTTGGACGAACGTGATGTCGAAGTCAATGTCGGAAAGCAGGTTCCGTGTGGCCTCAAGCTCTCCTTTCCTGTATGTGACCACCAGTGCGGCCAATCCCGGAACCCTCAGAAACGGCTTAATTGAACTTGAAAGGACGCTCGTGGATCCAAGTCTCATGAACTCCTTCTTCAGGTTGGAACCTGAAGACATGTTGAACCTCTGGGAGGAACCTGCTGCTGTGATTACGGCTGCATGACGTAGCGACATTCACTTCTCCAGATGGGAGAAGATGGTCTTCTCAATTTCCTTCTTGTCCTTGCCGAGGGAATACGAGCACTCGTCTATCAGAAGGCTGAGGGCGTTGTCATAGAGCTTTCTCTCCTGGACCGGAAGCTCCTTGACCTTGCTTCTGTGGTACAGTCCCTGGACTACCTTTGCAATGGAGAAGATAGAACCCTCCTTGATCAGATCCACATTCATCTGATAGCGGGCCTTCCAATCCACCGACACAGGCTCGTACTTGCTGGAGATGCTCTCGAGGGCCTTCATGGCATCGCCGTTGGAGACAATGGCACGGACACCCGACTCAGAGACCTTCTGCACGGGGATGCTGACAGTCATGTCAGACATATCGATATAGATGACATAGTACATGACAGGCTCGTTACGGACAACACGCTCACGGATGTCCTTTATGACACCTACTCCCTGAAGCGGATAAACAACGTGTTCGCCTATCTTGAACTGTGGTTTTGTCTCTGAATTCATGTTGTTATTATACCCGAATTTAAGGGTACTAACAAGCAAGGATTATAGAAAAAAGATTCCGCATGGGGTATAGTATACGCTTGGTATCCAAATAATGGTACAGAAGGTAAACTATGGTAAACAATATATTGAACAGAAGGCATTGCGGAGTATTGATCCACCCCACATCATTCCCCTCTCCTTTCGGAATCGGAGACCTGGGAGCTGAGGCAAGACAGATTCTGAAGATGCTTTCAGACGCCAAGGTCACACTCTGGCAGATACTGCCGCTTGGCCCGACAGGATACGGAGACAGCCCCTATTCGGCAAGATCCACATTCGCCGGCAACGAGCTTCTGATAGACATCAGGTCTCTCTGCGAGATCTGTCCCGAGGAAGCCGAAGCCTTGAAAATCATCGCTGATTCCGACAACCACTGCACCGGCAGGGTCGATTATCCATGGGTCTATGAGCACAAGCTGCCGCTTCTGAAGTATGCCGCATCACTGTTCATAAACGGAAAGAGTCCCAAGACTGATTACAAGAAGTTCTGCAGCGCAAACGCATGGTGGCTGGACGACTATGCCCTATACCAGGCACTGGTGCATGAATTCAACGATTCCAGATGGTTCCTCTGGGAACCGGATCTCAGGCTCCGCAAGAAGAGCGCCGTAACAAAGTGGACGAAGAAACTTGCAGATGAGATTGAGATATACAAGGTCCTGCAGTTCTTCTTCTATACACAGTGGAACAGCCTCCACGAATATGCCAACTCACTGGGAATCAGCATCATCGGAGACATCCCCTTCTATGTGGCAGGCGACAGCGTTGACGCCTGGACTAACACACACCTTTTCAAGATCGACAAGGACGGCATGCAGACAGCCATGGCCGGATGTCCGCCTGATTACTTCTCCGCAGACGGCCAGCTCTGGGGCAATCCCATCTATGACTGGGACGTGCACCAAAAGGACGATTATTCCTGGTGGAAGAAGAGAATGGAAATGACCCTAAGACAGGTGGACATCGTCAGGATCGACCACTTCAGGGGATTCGAGTCCTACTGGGAGGTCCCGGCCGGAGAGACTACAGCCAGAAACGGAAAGTGGGTTCCGGGCCCGGGCCTGGATCTTCTGAAACAGTTCAAGCACATGAACGTCATCGGCGAGGACCTCGGACTTCTGACCCAGGAAGTCAGGGACATGCAGAAGAAGAGCGGCTTCCCCGGAATGAAGATCATCCAGTTCGCCTGGGATTTCTATGACGGCAGGTTCAATACGGGAAACGCCTATCTGCCCCACAACTACGAGAAGAACTGCGTGGCATACACGGGAACGCATGACAACCAGACCTCGCAGGGCTGGTTCAACAGTCTTCCAGACAACTACAGGGATATTGTCAGACGCTATTTCCAGTGTCCTGACAGCGATGTTGTCTGGCAGATGATCCGCGGAATCGTTGCAAGTGTTGCAAACACAGCCATTATCCCGATGCAGGACATCATGGGTCTGGATGACAGTGCAAGGATGAATCTTCCGTCATCTGTCGGAAGCGCAAACTGGTCATGGCGCTACGATCCGTCCCAGATGCAGGGATGGATGATGGACAGGCTCAGAGAGATGATCGAGGTCTACGGGAGAGAAGTGATTTCGTAATAGAACCCGTTCATTTGAGACAGGGATTGTTTGTTGCTTTTCGTTGCGCAAGGCATCAAATAGTCCCTGTTTTTATTTCGCCTTAATTGACAAAAACAGCCAAAAAGTCAAGGATAAATCATGGACGAACTCAAGACACGAATCCTGACTGAAGGCAAGATCCTTCCAGGTAATATCATCAAGGTCGGGTCATTTCTGAACCACAGGGTGGACACTGCCCTGCTCGGCAGAATGGCAGAGGAATTCGGAAAGCATTTTGACATCTCCAAGGTGAATCTGGTTCTCACAATCGAAGCAAGCGGCATCGCTCTGGCCACCATGTGCGCCTACAAGTGGGGTGTGCCCCTTCTTTTTGCCAAGAAGGCAAAGAGCGACAACATCGAGAACGGCCTGATCTGCAGTGAGATCTATTCATACACCTACAAGAAGAACGTCACAGTCATGGTCGAGTCCGACTACCTCAAGCCCGGCAACCATGTCCTGATTATTGACGACTTCCTTGCAAACGGCGAGGCAATCAGAGGCCTGACCGACCTGGTCAGGGAAGCCGGTGCCACCCTTGAGGGAATCGGAATAGGAATCGAGAAGGGATTCCAGGGAGGTGGAGACAAATTCCGCAAAGCGGGAATCGACATCTACAGCCTTGCAGTCATCGAGTCGACCGAAAACGGCACCATCAAATTCCGGGACTGATATGGAAAAAGTACTGATCCTGGATTTCGGAAGCCAGTACAACCAGCTGATAGCACGCAGGACAAGAGAAACCGGCGTTTACTGCGAGGTAAAACCCTTCTCCCTGCCCTACGAACAGATAGTATCCTTCGATCCCATAGCCATCATCCTCTCCGGAGGACCTTCGAGCGTCTATGAGGAGAAGTCACCCAAGATCGACAAGCGCATCTTCGAGCTCGGCGTTCCAATTCTGGGAATCTGCTACGGAGCCCAGCTGATGGCCTACAGCCTCGGCGGAAAGGTTGTTCCGGCAGACGATCTCGCCAGCCGCGAGTACGGCAGGACGGAAACAGAATTCGATACAAATTCTTCCTTATTCGGAATGATAACCCCGAAGAGCATCACCTGGATGAGCCATGGAGACAGTGTTGAGAGGCTTCCGGAGGGTTTTACAGCCATTGCGCATTCCGCAGGCTGCCCGTTCGCAGGTTTTGAGGACAACACAAGAAGGTTCTATGCCGTACAGTTCCATCCGGAGGTAAGCCACACCCAGATGGGAAGGGAAATCCTCAGGACATTCCTTGTGGACATAGCAAAGGCCAGTACCACATGGTCCATGGCGAACTACAAACAGACAGCGATCGACGCTATCAGAGCCAAGGTCAAGGACGGAAAGGCCCTTCTGGCACTGTCAGGCGGCGTTGACAGCTCCGTTGCAGCGGCCCTCATGTCACAGGCAATCGGGCAGAACCTCACATGTGTCTTCGTTGACCACGGCCTCATGAGAAAGGACGAGGGTGACCAGGTTGAGAACATCTTCTCCAAATATCCGATCAACTTCATCAGGGTCAATGCCGGAAAACTGTTTCTGGACAAACTCGCAGGAGTCTCGGAACCCGAGAAGAAGAGGAAGATCATCGGCGAGGAGTTCATCAGGGTCTTCGAGAAGGAATCCAAGAAGATCGGAAAGGTAGATTTCCTTGTCCAGGGCACCATCTATCCCGATGTGATCGAATCAGGTCTCGGAAGCAACGCGGCAGTGATCAAGAGCCACCACAATGTGGGCGGTCTTCCCGACTATGTCGATTTCAAGGAGATAATCGAGCCCCTCAGGTTCCTGTTCAAGGACGAGGTCAGACAGCTCGGCCGCGAGCTCGGACTTCCCGAGTACCTTGTGAGCCGCCAGCCGTTCCCCGGCCCGGGTCTTGCCATCCGCATAATCGGGGACATCACCGAAGAGAAGCTTGAGATCCTCCGCGAGGCCGACTGGATCTTCAGATCCGAGATCGAAGTTGCAGGAGTCAAGGATGCCAACCAGTACTTCGCCGTCCTGACCGATACACGCAGCGTAGGCGTCATGGGAGACGGAAGGACCTACGAGTACACCCTGGCCCTCAGATGCGTCAGCACCTCGGACTTCATGACTGCCACCTTCACCAGAATCCCGTATGAGCTTCTGGAGAAGATCTCGCACCGCATTGTCAACGAAGTCCCCCACATCAACCGCGTTGTCTACGACATCACGGCCAAGCCACCTGCAACAGTGGAGTGGGAATGATTACAGCATCACAGGATTTTCTTTCATTACAATGAATTAGATGTCTCAATTTCGTGTACCGGTACAAATTTGGTACAAAAAGCTATTCTATAGGTAATTTCATTTATTACTAATATTCCCATTATACTCTTCTTTTATGTATCTTTTGATTGTTGCAACAGACATGCCAAGTCTAGTAGCAACTTCATCTAATGGGATACCTTCCGCAATAAGTTTCATTGCTTTATTTTTGTTCTTTGCCTTCTTTTTTCACGTTCCTTGGCTGCCACTTCCTTGCCCTTCTTCGCCGCTTCAGAAAGTGCTTT
>JBGVBT010000090.1:0-11497 GCA_045225895.1 Sphaerochaetaceae bacterium | reverse complement strand
CCCCGTCGGAGGACAGCAAGGGTGTCGCCCACATAATCGAGCATACGGTCCTATGCGGATCGCAGCGCTTTCCGGTCAAGGATCCGTTCTCGCAGGTGCTTCTCTCAAGTCCGAATACATTCCTTAACGCAATCACATTCACGGACAAGACGATGTACCCGTTCGCCTCTCCTCTGAAAAAGGATTTCGACATTCTGTTCGACATCTACTCCGATGCAGTGTTCGCACCGCTGCTCAGGAGGGAGTCCTTCCTTCAGGAGGGTATCAGGGCATTTGACGGAAAGTTCGACGGGGTTGTGTTCAACGAGATGTGCGGGGCGCGGAGCACGGAGGATTCCGTTGTCCAGACCTGCAGCACACGAGACATGTTCAGAGGAACACCATATGAGTTCGACTCGGGCGGGGATCCGCTTGAAATCGTAGACCTGACATACGGGGAATATCTTGAACGATACAGGAAATGGTACAGCCCGTCCAACTGCAGGCTGTTCCTCTACGGGGATCTGGATGCTTCCGAATACCTGGACAAACTGGAGCAAAGATACCTGAAAGGACGTGAAAAAGGTGAAAAAATCATTCCTAAATCGGCTGACTATCTAATGAAAGCATTAAAACCAATGCAAATTCATGAGAGTTGTCCGGCTGGAGATGCAAGAAGTGTTGTGCTTACCTGGCTCACGTCGGAAGGCGATGACACGTTGGAAGTTTTAACTGTCTCAACTCTGGTAGACATCCTTCTGGGCAATCCGGGAGCTCCGCTTTACAAGGCCATCACCGAATCGGATCTGGGAGAGGATCTCAATCCTTTAAGCGGAACGGATGTGGACAGTCCGGTTCTGACCTTCACTGCCGGTTTCAGCCACGCCAGGAAGGGCGCAGAAGCAGAGATAGAGAGTTTTCTTCTGGACCAGATCTCATCCTATGTCCGGGACGGGCTTCCCGAGGATGCCGTTGCCGCCGCCATCAAGCGTCTTGAGTTCAAGGAGCAGGAGATTCCCTCGGGTGGCCTTCCTTTCGGTATGGCAATATGCCTCAAGGTTGCCAGAAGCTGGATGAGGGGAAGGGATCCCCACGAGGGAGCCCTGAGCATGGAGCGTCTTTCCAAGCTGAAGGACAGGGTTTCCAAGGGACGTTATTTCGAGTCCTGGATGCAGAGGAATCTTCTGGACAACCCCAGACGCTGTCTTCTGACTGTCGAGTCTTCAGACGATTTCGACCGGAGGTTCAAAGAGGAGCTTCAGAGAAAGTATTCCGAAAAGGTCTCTGCCGGTCTTGATACGTCAGGACAGAAGTCGCTGTTCGAGAAGTTCGTCAACACTCCCGATTCTCCTGAGGCTCTTGCCACAATTGACAGGATAACGCTTTCCGATCTTCCCAGGACAATTGCCCGCTATGACCAGAACAGGAAGAGACTGCCCTGCGGAACCGTCTATTACGACTATCGGCTCTTCACACGCAGGATAGTCTACCTTTCCATTGCCTTCGATACCCGGAACCTTTCGCTGGAGGAGAAGAAACTCCTTCCTCTGCTGGTACGTGCCATCCAGATGTGCGGAACAAAGAAACATTCGTTCACCCAGATAAGCACCATGATGAAGATGCTCACAGGAAGCTTCTTCTTGTACCCCAGCGCAGGCTCTGACGTGCACCGGAATCCCGTGAGCAATGTGGTGGTCAAGGCCAAGTCCCTGAGGTCCGATCTCGCCGGAGCTCTTGATCTGATCGCGGAACTTCTTACGGAGTGTGAGCTTTCGGACAAACAGCGGATCCAGGCATCGCTGACGGACATGATTACCGAGTTCGAAAGCGGCTACACATACAGCGGAAACTCCTATGCCGTGATGAATGCATCGAGTGTTTTCTCCGCCTCGGCCTATGAGAGCGAGATAAACATGGGAACATCCCTCTGGCTATACCTGGCGGCCTTGAAAAAGGACATTGAAAGCGGGAAAAAGAGCCTCGGGTCTTTGTCAGCAGAGCTTACAAAGCTGTGGGAGAAGGTCTTTGTCCAGCGTTCAATGACGATCCATGTGGGGCATGACGAGGAAGATGACGACCTGACTCAACTTGTTTCAGACTTTGCAGATAGATTCAATGCTGGCAAGTTTGTAAGGACTTCTGACTATTACAGGAGCCACAAATGTGAGAAGCCGTTCGGAAGCATGAAAAGACCTTTGGCCTATACCGTTCCATCGGGACCGGCTTTCAATGCCCTTGCTGTGAGATTCCACAAGGAAGACGAAAGGAAATATGTGGCGGCATCGCTTCTTGCCTCAGTTCTTTCATCAGGTTATCTGTGGGACACGGTTCGCGGGAAGATGGGTGCCTACGGAGTGGAGAGCCATGTGGACGGAATGGAGAATCTCTTTGTGTTCTCATCCTACAGGGATCCGGGAATTGGAGAGACCTACAAGGTGTTCAGAAAGGCCCTGAGAAGCAGAATCGATCCCGTGCAGATGGAGTATGCCATAGTGACGATCATCGGCAAGGAGATAAGGCCGCTTTCTCCTCAGGCAAAGAGTGCCGAGGCCTTCCGTCGTGCCCTTTACGGGATGAGCACATCGCTGTACCTGAAGCGCCGCAAGCTGCTTCTCCAGATGAAGGCATCCGACCTGGAGGCTGTGGCAAGGGAGATACTGGCAACCGTTTCCGGAAACAGCAGCGCAACCGTGGTCTGCGGTCTGGACATGACCAGAAATCAGAGTCTGCTCAGGACGGTGGCACTTCCTATTTGACACAGGATGACATATAATTCTTGGAATCAGGAGGAAGTTGATGCCTGTTTCAACAATTGACTGGATCCGGGCCGCCGTGCAGGTAATGATGCTGACGGTCTTTTTCTACAACTTCTACATCGCATTGGCGCAGAACAGGGCCACACAGCTGATCAGGTCTGTTCTTCTGTACCTCTTCACGTATATCGCCTGCAGACTTGCCGGCCTTACGGTTCTGGAGAAGGTTCTGAGGATCTGTACGGTTCCCGCTGCTGTTTTCCTCTGCATCCTGTACCAGCCGGAGCTCAGAAGAACATTCACTCCGGGAGTCAGCAGGACCAGACTTTTCAGAATCGGCGGAGTCCAGACCTCGTCGGAGCAGATAGAGACAATCCTCAACGCATGCCAGAGGCTTGTTCAGTCCAAGCGCGGAGCGTTGATCGTATTCCCCAGAAAACTTGCCCTGAAGAACATCATCGACAGCGGAACCAAGATCAACGCCGACATCTCCAGCGCCCTTATAGTTACGGTCTTCGACCACGACACGCCGCTGCATGACGGAGCAATGATAATCCAGGGTTCCAAGATAATCGCCGCTGGATGCTATCTGCCCCTTTCGGGCCAGACCGATATCAGGGCATCGTTCGGAACCAGACACCGTGCGGCTCTGGGAATGGCCGAGGAATCGGATGCGGCCATCATCGTTGTCTCCGAGGAGACGGGAGCGATCTCGCTTGCCTGCAACGGCAACCTCTACTATGACCTTTCGCACGACGAGATAAAGAGCATGCTGCTGTCTCTGTTCAACAACCTCGACGTCTCGCCGATGCAGCTTGAGGGAGGTAAGAACGATGCGCAGTAAGTTTTTCCAGAAGATTTTCTACAACTGGCAGGCCAAGATCCTGTGCTTCCTGTTTGCCGTACTGGTCTACTTCCTTCTTGTGTTCTCCATCCAGACGGAGAGGACAGTCACTCTTCCCGTTTCGGTGACCATGCCCGAGATATACAGGGCCGAGAGCAATGTGCCTTCCAGCCTTAAGCTTGTCATCCAGGGAACCGAGGACCAGATATACATGATCGATGTCTCCCAGATCTCGTTGAGTGCGGATTTCTCACACGTCAACCGCGAAGGTGTCAACTACGCTGTGGTGAACATCGACACCCACAGACTTGAGGAGCATGTGGATCTGTCCAAGATACACATCTTCACGGAGCCTTCGCAGATCAAGGTCTACTTCTCGCTTGGGGGAAATTGAACGTGATACTCGGCATAGGCGTTGACGCTGTCTCGATCGAAAGAGTCAAGAAACTCAAGGGAAAGGCGCTGGAGAAGATGTTCAGCGAAAAGGAACTTGAGCAGTACTCAAAACTGGAAAACGCCCATGAGGACATCAGGGCCCAGTTCCTCGCATCCAGGTTCGCCGTCAAGGAGGCCTACGCGAAGGCCCGCGGAACCGGTTTCAATGCCGATGTGGTTCCCAACGAGATAACTACAGGCAAGGAGAAGGACGGACGTCCGTTCGTCATTCTCGGCGGAAAGACTCTGGACAACGCCCCCAGGGCTGTGGTCCATCTTTCACTTACCCACGAGAAACCTCTGGCCATTGCCATGGTTGTTCTTGAATCCGAAGACAGCGGAGATTCCGATGGCACGGTCTGACTGGAGACGTCCCAAGGATTTCTCTGCCCCGGAGGGGCGCCGGCGCGTTGCCCTTGAGGTCAGCTATGACGGAAGGGCTTTCTGCGGCTGGCAAAGCCAGGTGGACGGAAAGTCCGTTCAGGATGCCCTGAAGGCTGCGGTTGAGCAGCTTGTGGGAGACCGCAACGTGGTTGTGGTCGGAAGCGGACGGACGGACAGCGGGGTTCATGCATACGGTCAGGTCGCCCATGCGGAGTTCGATGACTGCAGCATTCCCGTCAAGGCTTTCTACGCCGGACTGAACTCCATCCTTCCTCTTAGCGTCAGGATCAGAAGGAGCTGGGACGTGGATTCATCGTTCCATGCCCGCTACAGCGCCATGGCGCGCGAGTACCGTTATTTCTGCAAGGTGGGCGAGGGGCATGACTGTTTTGAGGACGGTCTTGTGACGCTTGTCAGGGCCTTCCCCGATTTCGATCTGCTCAATTCATATGCGAAGATCCTTGTGGGGACGCATGATTTCAACACGTTCACCTCTGCAAAGGACGACTGTCCCAGCAAGGTACGTGACATATATGAGTCGTCGTTCAGCTGGACCCAGTCCACCTACGGCGAGAAGCTTCTGTGCTACCGCATCTGCGGCAATGCGTTCCTGTACCACATGGTCAGATCCCTTGTGGGAACCATGCTTGAAATGGGAAGCCGCGGATGCCCTGCAGAGGAATTCGAAAGGGTTCTGGCTTCAAAGGACAGAAGCCTTGCAGGAAAGACGGCTCCGTCGGACGGTCTTTATCTCTGGCGTGTGAGCTATGACCCGCAGGAGTACCAGTGGTTTGAGGAAGAGTATGGAAAACGAAGAAAGACGCAGGGCTCTTGAGGCCGCGCTCATTAAGACAGATGAATTAATTGACTCGTTTTCCGATGTCCTCAGGCAGGATTTCTCAGGAAAGCCACATGATGTCAGGAATTTCTCGGAAACCGTCAAGAAGCTTGTCCCCGAGGAGAAGCCGGAGGTGACGGTCATTGGTAAACCTGCGACGGAGCCTTCAGATGTACTTTTTGAGGAGACTTCAAAGGGTCCTGACGACGAGAGGCTCCACATGTCGTTCGACTCACTGCTCTCGGATGCCGTGAAGTGCACAAGGTGCGGCCTTTGCAGCACGAGGAAGAATGTCGTGTTCGGCACAGGTTGCGCGGACAGGCCAACCGTCATGGTCATAGGCGAGGGTCCGGGAGAGAACGAGGACATTCAGGGGCTGCCGTTTGTGGGCAAGGCCGGACAGTTTCTGGACAAATGGCTTGCCGCAATATCGCTCTCCCGTGACAGGAACGTGTACATCACGAACACCGTCAAATGCAGGCCGCCGCAGAACCGCGATCCTTATCCTGATGAGAAACAGGCCTGTTTTGCATTCCTGAAGCAGCAGATAAGCATAATCCATCCGCAGATCATCCTCTGTGTGGGAAGGCCGGCATCGACTCTGATGACCGGGCAGCCGGAAGCCTCAATGGGTTCCCTCCGTGGAAGGTTCTTCTTCTATGACGGAATACCGATGATCTGCACCTACCATCCGGCCGCAGTGCTCAGGGATCCTGGCCTAAAGCGTCCGGTCTGGGATGATCTGAAGAAACTGGCAAGATACCTTGGCCTTCCGGCAGGTGGATCCTGATGCTGCGTTATGCCCAGGTTGCCGTACCGGTTCCTCTGAAGAACGAATTCACATACAGCTTCGATCCGGATGTCATGGATGTCCGCCCAGGAGAGAGGGTCATCGTGCCCTTCGGGTTCGTGAAGGGGAAGATTCCCAGAAAGGTCCAAGGTTATGTAATCGATGTCCTGGATTCTGTGAAAGACGAAGGTTTTGAGATAAAACCCATCATACGGGTCATCGATAAGGAGCCTCTGTTTGACAAGAAGGACTATGAGCTTGCCCTGTGGATGGAGAAGTTCTACTTCTCGAGCCGCGGTGAGATCCTGGATACGATGATACCCGGAGGAAAGAAGGACATAGGCTTCGGAGGACTTGATGCGGAAGAGGCGATACCCCGTCCGGATGTTGTTCTTTCGGATGAGCAGGAGAATGCCGTACGCACCGTTATGGAAGGGAAAAACTCTCTGTACTACCTCTTCGGAGTCACAGGATCAGGAAAGACGGAAGTATTCCTGCGCTGTGCCGAGAAGGTTATAGAACAGGGTGGTCAGGTGATCTATCTTGTGCCTGAGATTACCCTGACGCACCAGCTTGCGCTCCAGGTCATGAAGAGGTTCCAGAACAATGTGGCAATCCTCCATTCGGGACTCACAGACTCCCAGCGAATTGCCCAGTGGCGCAAGATCAAAAGGTCCGAAGTCAGTCTTGTGATCGGTGCAAGAAGCGCTGTGTTCGCTCCTTTCTCAAATCTAAGGATGATCATAATCGATGAGGAACATGAGAACTCCTACAAGAGCGGAAACGCTCCCCGGTACCATGCCCGCCAGGTTGCACAGAAACGCATCTCCGACTGTGGAGGAAAGCTTCTGATGGGAAGCGCAACCCCGAGCCTTGAGGCCTGGCATCTGATGAAGGATCCCTCCAAGATGGTCAGGATCGACCTCACCAAGCGTGTGGGCGGAGGGTCTCTTCCCAAGGTTGAGATCGCCGACATGAGCCGCGAGAGCGGAATTTTCGGGCCTCTTCTCCAGGAGAGGATGCTGCGTACCCTTTCCGCCGGAAAGCAGGTGATTCTGTTTCTCAACAGACGAGGTTACAGCTACTACTTCCACTGCAGAAGCTGCGGCTATGAGCTCAAGTGCCCCCATTGCGATGTGGCCATGACCTATCACAAGCGACGCAACATGCTCCAGTGCCACTACTGCGGATACACGCAGAGGCCCATCACGAAGTGCCCTCAGTGCGGTTCAATGGATGTGATGTACTCGGGATTCGGAACGGAGCAGGTGGAGCAGGAACTTGAAAGGCTGTTCCCCCTGTACAGGGTGGCCAGACTGGACACGGATGCCGTTTCCAAGGACAGAAACACGATTCAGAAGACCTTGGACGATTTCCGCACCGGGAACATCCGGATCCTTCTGGGAACTCAGATGGTAGCCAAGGGTCTGAATTTCCCCAATGTCAGACTGGTTGGGATAATCATGGCCGACAGCGGGCTTCTCATTCCCGATTTCCGCGCGGAGGAAAGGACGTTCGATCTTCTTGTTCAGGTCTCGGGAAGATCGGGAAGGGCGGATTCCGAAGGCGAGGTGATAATCCAGACAAGGACGAAGGACAACCCGGCCATCACTTTTGCCGCAAAAGGGGATGTGAAGGGGTTCTTCGACCAGGAGCTTGCAATTCGCGAGGAGACGATGTTCCCTCCTTTCTCCAGAATGGCGAACATAGTCTTCCGTTCAGTCAACGCCGATGCCGCAAGGACCTTTGCCCAGAGCGTAGCGGACTTGCTGCGTAAGAACGGCCGCGGCATCCAGGTCTATGGTGCCAACGAGTGCCCGATAGAGAAGATCAGGTCCTACTACCGCTTCCAGGTGCTGGTGCGTTCAAAGAATCCGTCGCTTCTGCTTTCATCGCTGAACAAGGTCATCGCCGGCCTGAAGGTCCCGTACAACGTTTCCATGGACATCGATGTGGATCCTGTGGATCTGCTTTAATTCCGCAATCAGTCTGTCTCATTGAACAGTTGGCCCCATTCTGATATATAATCGAATCATGCTTGATATAATGAAACTTGGGGAGGAAGTCCTCCGTGAGAAATGCTCGGATGTGACGCAGTTCGACGACGCCCTTCACATCCTGATCCAGGCAATGTACGAGACCCTTGAGGAGGCCGACGGGGTCGGTCTTGCCGCACCTCAGGTAGGTGTTGACAAGAGGTTCTTCATTGTCTCTCTTCCCGATGGAACAAAGAAGGAGTTCATCAACCCGAAGATCACCGGAATGTCCGTTGAGACAAATCCATATGAGGAAGGCTGTCTGAGCCTCCCGGGTGTCTATCATGACGTGGTCAGACCGTCCAAGGTCATCATCGAGGCAAAGGATGCGAACGGGGTTCCGTTCACTCTCAAGGCTTCGGGCCTGATGGCACGTGTGATCCAGCACGAGTACGACCATCTTGACGGAGTTCTCTTCATCGACCGTCTGGACGAGGAGGAGAAGAACAAAGTCGTTCGTGCCTACGAGAAGAAGAACAGGAAGAAGAGACACAGATAAGATGGAAGACCACAGGATCCTGCTTGCGGGAACGCCGGAAATAGCAGTACCTCTTCTCAAGGCCCTTGCCGGAAGGTTCAATGTTGTCGGGGTTCTCACATCTACCGACAAGAAGGTGGGGCGTTCTGACAAGCTTGTCCCGAGTCCCGTCAAGGCCGCTGCCATGGAGATGGGCATTCCCGTTCTCCAGTTCGATACAATCAGGTCTGAGGCAAGGCAGGCCGTCAAGGCCCTGGGAGCAGACACCCTGATCTCGTTTGCATTCGGCAGGATCTTCGGGCCCATGTTTCTGGATCTTTTTCCGAAGGGACGATTCAACGTCCATCCTTCCGCTCTTCCACAGTTCCGCGGACCTTCTCCTGTACAGTTCACAATAGACAACGGTCTGGGATTCGCCGCAATATCTCTCCAGGACATTGGGCTTGCCATGGACGAGGGAGACATCTGGGGAGTGCACAGCTTCCCTCTGGACGGAACGGAGACTAACCTGTCGCTTACGGAGCGTGTGGCATCCGAGGCGGCGGCGTTTGTCCCGGATCTTCTTCAGAGCATATCCGTAGGTTCTGTTGCACCGGTTCCCCAAATGGGGGATGCGAGCTACTGCACCATGATAGACAGGGCCTTCGGGCAGCTTGATTTCAACAGACCCGTCAGGGAACTTCACTGCAGGATCCGCTCCTGCTACCCGTGGCCTAAGGCCTGGGCCCGCGTCAACGGTGGCGACATCGCAATCACCGGCGTCTGGGGAGGATTCTCCTATCTGGACAATCCAGAGGTTCCGGATGTCATTGAGCCGGGCAAGGTGGTCTCTTTCAGAAAGGACAGGGGAATAGGAGTCTGCTGCGGGGATGGAATCCTGTGGATAACGGCACTTCAGCTTCCTGCAAAGAAGGAACTGGATTTCAGGGCCTTTGTCAACGGCAACCGCTGGATTCTTGATTCAAGGTTCGAGTGATGGCTTGTCCCTACAGCTCCTATGCCGAACATCTCAGAAAGAAATACGGATACAGTGTATTCAGAATAGGCATCGATGCAGGCTTCTCATGTCCGAACAGATGCAAGAGTCCCGACGGCAGCGGGTGCTCGTACTGCGACAGCCAGGGAGCCAGGGCGGCATACCTTCGTACAGCGGAAAGCCGGTTCAACCGCTCAAGCGGGTTTGAATCTGACATAGATTCAATGTCCTGTTTTTGTGATAATCCTGAAGTTTATTCTTTTAACTTTAATAAAGAGGATATCAGAGCTCAGGTTGAGCGTGGAGTGGAATTCGTCAGAAGAAGGTACAGGGCAGAGCATTTCTCGGCATACCTGCAGTCATTCTCAAACACGTTCGCACCGGTGGAGAAGCTCAGAGAGCTTTATGATTACGTCATGTCGTTGAGACCCTGGCATGAGCTGATAATCTCCACAAGACCGGATTGCATTGATGAAAGGAAGCTGGACCTGATTGCCTCTTACGGAGACAGGGGAACCGGGGTGTGCGTCGAACTCGGTCTTCAGAGCGGGGACGATGAGATTTTGAATAAGATGGACCGCGGCCATGATGTGAAATGCCTTGTTAAAGCAGCCATGGCTGTGAAAGCGCATGGTATAGAGCTGTGCCTCCATGTTCTGACCGGCTATCCCGGCGAGGGCAGGGACCAGCTGGACAGGACAATAGAAGTGGTCAACACGGTCCATCCTGATTCGCTGAAGATCCACAATCTTAACATAGTCGCAGGCACTGCCCTGTATGATGATTTTCTCAAAGGTGAGGTGACGGCGCCCTGCATGACCCGTCACATAGAGAACGTGATCTACATCCTCAGACGGATTCCGTCGGATGTGGTCATCGAGCGCCTGATGTGCGAGACTCCTCCCCACAGACTGGCATGTCCCAGACTGTTTGCCGACAAGAACCGTTTTCTCAGGGCTCTTGAAGCGGAAATGCATGAGAGAAATGCCTTCCAGGGGGATTTTTTCAAGTCTTGAAACTGGTGTTTCGAGAATATAAAATAGCGTATCAAGGAGAATCTGATGTTCAAGAAAACCGTTGCAGTCATTCTGGTGGCAGTTCTTGCAGCATGTCTTGTTTTTTCTGCAGACAGCGTTGCCAAACCGGAGGTTCCCCAGACACTGAAAGACAAGTTCAGCTATGCGTACGGCATCTATATGCTTCAGGTCGCAGGCGAGAATGCAGGTTACTATTTTACCATGTACCAGAAGACCATGTATCCGGAGCTTGACCCGTACTACGGCTATATGGGAATGAACGACTTTGTCCAGGGTAAGTCCAAATTCACGGTAAATGAGCTCAACGGCATCCTTCAGGAATACTTCAAAGACTACGAGGCCAGAATGGCTGTTTTGGCGGAGACCAACCTCAAGGCCGCTGAGGAATTTCTTGCGGAAAACAAGACCAGGGATGGGATAAAGGTGACTGAATCCGGCCTTCAGTACAAGGTCCTGAAGCAGGGAAACGGAGAGAAGGCCACGGCAACGGATACTGTGGAGCTGGACTATGAGCTGAGGCTTCTGGACGGAACCGTCCTGGACAGCTCTTACAAGAGGGGAACACACCAAAAGCTTTCCATGACTCAGGTGATTGCGGGCTTCAGGGAGGGCGTGATGCTCATGCCAATGGGTTCACATTACATTCTGTACGTGCATCCGGATATCGGATACGGCTCGGGCCCTTCGGGAAACATCGAGCCGAATTCGCTTCTGGTATTCGAGATCGAGACATATTCAATCGTAAAGTGATGGGGAGGAAATCACATGACATTCAGAATAAAGGGTTTGATCAAGATGCTTTTAGTGGGTATTGCCGCCATTTTTGTAGGCATCCTGATCATGCAGCATACGGAATCGTTTCTAAAGATCATCCTTATCTCGGCAGGAATCGGATCGTTCATCGACGGACTCTACACACTGATCGGAGTCCGCAGATGGTGTTTCAC
>JBGVBT010000089.1:0-7347 GCA_045225895.1 Sphaerochaetaceae bacterium | reverse complement strand
TGACATATTTATATATGATACAACAAATTATAAAATCATCGACACCGTGAGAGCATCGGAGCATTTGAGCATGGGAGAACAAGAGCGGTCAAGCATGAATGAATGAATGCATGAATGGAGCCTGGACCGCTCAAATCGCAGGGCATGTTATTGAAAACATTGCTGTTTTGCAGGATAGTAAACCGTATGGGGAAATCAATTGCAAAAACGCGTCTCTTTGCGGCGCTGATGGGTGTCTATCTCGCCTATTTTCTAAGTTATTTCATAAAACTGTCACCATCCATCATCATGCCGGTGCTTCAGGAGAAGCATGGCTTCACATCGGCCCAGACCGGTTTCATAGCCAGCATGTACTTCCTGCCATATGCCACGATGCAGCTCTTCGTCGGAACCCTGTGCAGAAAGATCGGTGCCGGCAGACTGATAGGGACAGGCCTGATTGTTGCGGCAATCGGTCTGCTTACCTTCTCCAACGGAACAACTGTGACGGTTCTTGCCCTCGGAAGATTCCTTCTGGGTTTGGGAACCAGCCCGATTTTCATCGGCATGATCTATTTCATGCGCGAGTCCTTCGAGTCTGAACGGTACGCCAGATACTACGGCTACGGGATATTTGTCAGCGCTCTGGGAAGCATTGTCGCGGCAGCCCCGCTAAAGGCCCTTATGGAGGTTGTCTCAACCGATGTCCTTTTCGTTGCGATAGCGGTCATGACTTTCGCACTGGGAATCTTCCTGTATGTCATCGACACACACAGGGGAAAACAGACAGGCCGGGGCAATATACTCTCAACAATTGCAAAGGATGTCAGGTTCACACTGACCTCGCCCCTTCTTCTGGCGGGGATAATGCTTTGGCTGATCGAGGCTCCAAGCCTGGTTTGCTACCAGGGACTCTGGTGTACGAAATGGGTTGCAACGGCATTTCCGACCTACTCAGGTCTCTCCGGACTAAGCGGAATAGCCATCAGCATCGGAACAATTATTGCCAGTACACTGGGAGAAAACTGGGTCAATTCATACAAAAGACGCACCGGCAGAACGCTTGGACAGATCCTGATGAGAATCTGCATCCTCCATATTCTGGCAACGATGCTCCTCAGTCTTTCCAAACAGATGGACAGTCTGCCGATGTTCTGCTTCTCCCTGTTCTGTGACGTTCTGTTCGGATTCACGACCGGCTCCATCATTGTTCAGGGTGGTGTGTTCGTAAAGGAAAACACCACGGCACAGGACAATGCCTCGGTTATGGGGGTTTACAATTTCATAGGATGTCTCTCACAGCAGATATCGCAATGGCTGACCGGAGTCGAGATAGATCTGTTTGTGGCAAGTGCTGGACTGGGAATGGCATTCAGCATAACATTCACAACCATGGCTTTGTTCTACACCATGCTGACCATCTGTGCATGGTCGATTCTCAGGGAACACGGCCGGTCAAGCTGATCCGATCAACGAGATGACATTCAGAGTTTGACAGGATGTCCTTTCTGCGCACTCTCATAGGCGGCGCAGATGATCTGGACGGCTTTGCTCGCACTTTCACCGTCAATCTCGGGTTCGGTTCCGTTGTCCAAAGCTCTGATGAAAGCCTCGAAGAGTTTCTGATGTCCGTGGAATCCGATTGCTGAAGGATCGGATGCGCCTCCTCCGGTGGCGGTGCTGTCGCAGAACTTCTCGCGGATCTTCCTGTCCTCGTCGGTCTCCTCTGCGAACTCCCACTTGATAAGACTCTCCTCCTCCATCACTGCGGTTCCCTTGGTTCCCATGACCTCTATACGCTTGAGGAATCCCGGATATGCACAGGTGGATCCCTCTATGGTTCCCACCGCTCCGTTGGCGAACTTGAGTGCGACAGCAGCAGTATCCTCCACCTCGATGCGCTCATGACCAACGGTGTTGATGAAGGCGGAAACCTCCTCGACCGGACCCATGAACCACTGCAGAAGATCGATTGCATGGATGCCCTGATTCATCAGACATCCGCCTCCGTCCATTTTCCAGGTTCCTCTCCAGGCTCCGCTGTCGTAATACTCCTGTGTCCTGAACCACTTGATCTGAGCATCGGCGAATGCGATCTTTCCGAACCTTCCCTTGTCTATAGCATTCTTGATGACCTGGGAGACCTCATGATATCTGGACGGGAAGATTCCCGAAAGCTTGACGTTGTTCTTCCTGCAGGCATCGACTATCGCCTTGCACTTCTCGGGCGTGACATCCAAGGGTTTTTCGACTATCACATGCTTTTTGGCATTGGCTGCGGCAATGGCCCCATCCATGTGGAGTCCCGACGGTGTGGCTACCGTAACGATCTCAAGATCAGGATCCCTGAGGAATTCATCGAGATTCTCATAACCCCTGCATCCGTGCTTTTCGGCAAAAGCCTTCGCTCTTCCAGGAACAGGATCGAACCCTGCCGCAAGGCGGGCATTGTCCATGTTCTCGATCGCCTTCGCATGGAACTCGGAGATCATTCCCAGTCCTATGATGCCAAATCCTTTTGAAGCCATTCTCAACCTCCGATGCACTCTCTTGTCCTCGAGAAGATGCGTTTCATGAACTCCTCGCTTTTGGGAAGCTCCGTCTCAAACGAGACGGTTCCGTCATAACCGAGTTCCTTCAGTATTTCCAAAGCCCGGAAAATGTAGCTGTCACTTTCCTCGGGAACCCTTCTGTCCGGTCCTGCTATATGGACGTGTCTGATATGCGAAAAGCACTGCTCGAGCTCATCAAGCGGCTCACCGTTGCTGAGCATGTGGTACAGATCCACCATCAGCTCAAGCCCGTCATCGCCGATTGCCTCCACCAGCTCCAGTCCCTCCGGAACGGAGATTATCAGATTGCAGTATGTACGCTCGAAAGGCTCGATGCAGACTGTCATCCCGAACTTCTTTGTCCTTGGGAGAATCACTGTCCTGAGCACATCGCAGAACTGTTCGAAGGCCTCCTCTCTGGTCTGATCCGGCCCGAATGTCCTGGCCGGTCCGCTTCCCAGAATTATCTTACGGATGCCTAATCTATCCAGCTTTGGCAATATTTCATCAAGATAAGAAGCAATCAGACCTTTGTTGAGATCTTTCCCGACCAGTCTGACACTTCCCGGAAAGAAATTGCAGGCCACAGGGCATGAGAGATTGTTGCGTTCAACATCCCCGACAATGGCGGCGAACTCATCCTCCGGCATGTCCTGGAAATTCATCAGGGGAAACTCGACATAGTCGAAACCCAGCCTGCGGATCATGGGAAGCAGATCCAGGCCCAGTTTGAAATGGGGATCGGTTGAAAACCCTGTGCAGTATCCGTATTGCATCATGCCCACCTTATGCCAAGCCTGTCGCAGATGGACCTGACAGCCTCTACGGCCGCAGCATATTTGTCAGGAGAGGTGAAGCCTCCGAACTGACCAGCCACATCCAGATGCGGTTCCATAGAGACGAACAGGTCCCTGTCCTTCAGACGCCCGAAAACCTCCGGAATATGGGAGACTCCCTGCCCCGGGATGCTCATATCCAGATCATGTCCGGCGTAGTCCTTGACGTGGACATAGCTGATGTAGGGATGCATGTTCTTTTCCGCATCAAGTGCATCCTCACCGGCAACCGAATAGTTCGCGGGATCGAACACGAGTCCGAAGTGGTCCGACCTGAGCGTTGCGGCAATCTCCGCACTCTCCCGGCTGAGCTCACCGTAGATGTGGGCCTCGTTTTCATGAAGCAGGATGATGTTCTGCTTCTGCGCATAGTCCGACATCATCCCGAGACGTTTCATAACCTCATCGCGGTGGTCCAGGATATTGCCGTTTCTGCAGTAGAAGGAGAACACGCGGACCTTGTTGCATCCGAAGAAATGAGCCAGCCAGGCGGCGCGTTCAAGCCGTTTCATCTCGAATTCCTGAGGATCCTCGATGAAAGTCTTGCCTATGGGGGACCCGATGCATGAAACACGGATCCCCAGAGGATCGATTATGGACTTGATCCGACCGACCTGGTCATCGTCCAGATCCATGACGTTCACGCCCCATGCGGAACGCAGCTCGAACCAAGAAAGGCCCATCTGCTTCCAGTACTTCATCTGGACTTCAAAGTCTTTGTCCAGCTCGTCTGCGAATCCTGTTATCGTAAACATTTCAGTCCTTTTTTTCCGTTTCCTTTGCTTTTGCCTTTGCCTCGGCCTTTGCGGCTCTTGCCGCCGCCTTCTTCGCATCACGCCTGTCCTGGATCCTCGCATAGACCGGAGTCTGGGTGAAGATCAGGTATGTGATCACCACGATGAAGAAGATCGAGATCGGTCTTGTGAAGAAGATCGAGATGTCTCCGTGGGTCAGAAGAAGGGCTCTTCTGAGGTTCTCGTCGGCCATGTTGCCCAGGATGATACCCAGAAGGAACGGGGCTCCCGGCATCTTCAGGAAGCTCATGATGATACCCAGTATTCCGAACACGAACATAAGCTTGATGTCGAAAATTCTGTTGGAAACGACGAACGCTCCTATGACACAGCATATGAAGACAATCGGCATCAGTATCCTTATGTCGACCGAAAGGACCTTGACGCTGAACTTGGAGATTACCATTCCGAGGAACCACATCAGACACGATGCAAGAACCATGAAGATGATGACGTAGTACAGGAACTGAGGTGTGTCCTGCATCAAAAGCGGACCGGGTCTGTAACCGTGCATCCAGAACGCAGCCAGAAGGACTGCGGCGGATGTGGATCCGGGGATTGCCAGGGAAAGAACCGGTATGATGGCTCCTCCGATTGCGGCGTTGTTTCCGGTCTCAGCCGAAACGACACCATCTATACATCCGTGGGTCCACAGCTCCGGAGTCTTGGAGACCTTCTTCTCGGACCAGTAGCTCAGCCATCCTCCGGTATCCTCTCCGACACCGGGGATAGCACCCATCAGCATTCCGAAAATACCGGACCTGAGGATGTTGAGCCAGTTGCGCCTGAGTATTCCCAGACCTTCCCTGATGCTGTACTTGCTGTTCTGCTGCATGGCGGCCTTCTTGGCTCCGCTGAACGCCTTGACGACCTCAGGGAATCCGAACAGTCCGATCATGACGGGAAGAAGCGAGATTCCGCCGGCAAGGTTGATGCTTCCGTATGTGAACCTTCTGTAGGAATAGATCGTGTCCATTCCGACCTGGCTCATCAGAAGTCCTATGAAACCGGAAATCCATCCCTTGAGCGGGTCACCGTTGCTTGTGAGGTTTCCGCAGATGACGATTCCGAACAGGGCCAGAAGGAACATCTCGTGGCTCATGAACTTGAGGGCGAACTTGGTCAAAATCGGTGTGAACAGGGCAACGCAGATGATGCTTATCATGGTTCCGAAGAACGATGAACCTGTCGCGACGAAAATCGTAAGACCGGCCTTGCCCTTCAAGGCAAGGGGATAGCCCTCCATGGCGGTCGCAGCCGACGCCGGAGTGCCCGGAATGTTCAGCAGGATCGCACTCTGGTTACCTCCTGATATGGCTCCGATGTAGATGGCCAGAAGCGAGAGAATGGCAAGCGGTCCGCTGAAGTTGTATGTCAGACCTGTCAGAAGGGCCACAGCCATGGTGGATGTCAGGCCCGGCAGCATTCCGAAAATCAGTCCGGTGAAGACCGAAAGGACCAGAGCGAGAAGCCCTGCGGGGGTGAAAGCGATGGCAAATGCCTCTCCGATATATCTCAGTGCGTCCATACTCTCCCCTCCTTAAGGCATCGGAACCTTGAATATGATCTGGAAGATCAGGATGATGGCAAAGGTCGCTGCTGCGGAAATGAGCAGGAGCTTTGCGATCTTCTTGAAGGATTTCTCCCAGTTGATGAAAAGAAGAAGAGCCGAAAGTGTCACGAATGTGGCGATCCAGAACGGAATCTTGCCGAGCAGCAGGTAGATGTAGATCCAGAAGATCACAAGTCCTACCAGAGCCTTGTGTACGTTCTTGCTCTTCACGAACTCGATGCTGAAGTTCTTTATGTCCAAAAGGCATTCCCTGAGGGGATGTTCTTTCAATGTTCTTCTTATATACAGGGCCGAGAAGATGAAAAGACAGACTCCGATCATCATCGGCATAAGGCCTGCGGAATAGTAGAAGACGTCCACGAAGTCTTCCTTCCAGAAAGTGATGCTCTTGATCATCACATAGATTGAGACCGCCAGAGTAACAACGCCGGCAATCAGATCAATGCCGTATCTGGTCTGCGGTCTTGTGGGTTTTCCTTCATTACTCATAGATAATTCCTAGAAAATACCTGAATCAGTCGTAAATAGCAGGATGGTGCGGAAAACCCGCACCATCCTGAGTAAAGCGAATCGCTCTTATCTCTGATATCCCTTGTCTGCCGGGGAGTGCTTTGCAATTCCGAGGTCCCAGAGGACATATCCGATTGCAACAGCAGCATCGTCCTTGAGCTTGTTGGACTCGGCGATGTTGGCACCCATGAGAACCATACCCTTCTCGTTGGCGAATGCCTTGACGCTGTCAGTCTTACATGCCTTGACGAATGCATCCTCGAGGATGGCCTTTGTCTCAGCAGGAACATCTGACGGGAACATGAGTCCGAAAGCATCTCCGATCGGGAGTGACTTCTCGAGCTCAGGGATGAATTTCTTGATTGACGGGATCGGATCCTTGACTCCGTCCAGGACCAGATCGTCAGCTGTCAGAGCGCAGAGTGCAACCAGGTCGCCGGACCTGAGCAGGTCGATCATCTCGTTCGAAAGCTGTGATGTGAAGTCAACCTCTCCTGCGAGAAGAGCCTTGATGGCATCTGCACCACCGGCGTACGGGGTGTTCAGACCCTTGCCCATGACTGCATCGGTTGCTGAAAGAACCATGACTGCGTTGTATCCGGATGAACCGATACCGGCGACACTGTTCTTGATTGTGTTGGCAGGATTTGCCTTCAGAGCATCATACAGATCGTTGAATGTCTTGTACTTGCTGTCCTTCTGGACTGCGATGACACACGGAACATAGTATGCTGCCAGGAAGTCCCAATCCTTCGGTGACCAGTCTGCAAGACCGTTGACATAGTGTGTATGCGGTGTTGCGTTTGCAATCAGTGTGTATCCATCGTGCGGCTTGAGCAGACAATCTGTCATTCCGACTGTTCCTGTTGCACCAGGAGTGTTGACAACGCTGATGTTGACGCCGAAGATCTTGGCCATCTCATCTGTGACACGTCTTCCGACAAGGTCTGATGATCCGCCTGCGCCCCATGGGACGATGAGGGTGATGTCCTTTGTCGGGAATTTTGCAGTCTCAGCTGCAGCCTGAGCGAACACTGCTGTCATGACGACGCAGAGCACGAGCAAAACTGTCAAAAGTTTCTTCATATTCCTTCTCCTTTTTT
>JBGVBT010000088.1:0-5441 GCA_045225895.1 Sphaerochaetaceae bacterium | reverse complement strand
TCTCCGATTTCATCGTCAAGTTCAGACAGATAGACCTCCAGCCTGACGAGCTGATCACAGAGATCATCGTCCCGTATTCCGAGGATGACTTCGACTACATCTTCTGGCACAAGGTCGGAACCCGCAAGGCCAACGCAATCAGCAAGATCACCGTCAGCCAGGCCATCAAGCTCAACAAGGACGACACCGTGGCCGACTACAGGCTCAGCGCAACCGCAACCGGTGCGAAGACCAACAGAAGCCGCGATGTGGAGAAAATCATCATAGGAAAGAAGATCACACCGGAGCTGACCGAACAGGTCATCGAGGCTTTCGACAAGGTCATCTCGCCGCGTGCGATGCCGGAGTTCAGACGCGAGGCCACAAGGAGGATGATCAGACGTTTTCTGTCGGAGTCCGCAAAGCGTCCGAAGTGCAAGGTCATCGACACCTACGAGGGCTATTCAGTGACCGGAGCTCCGACTCCCAGGAGTTGATATGAACGAAAAAGGTATATTGATCAAAAACATCTACGCCCTGATGACGGATCCTTCAAAGGATACCCTGTATGGCGTTGATATGCTCATAAAAAACGGCAAAGTCGTGAAAGTAGGGACCGGTCTTCAGGCTGAAGAAGGTTTCAGGGTGATCGACGGATCCAATCTGGCGGTTGTCCCGGGATTCGTGAACACACATCACCACTTCTACCAGACGCTGACCAGGAACCTTCCCGAAGTTCAGAACGCGAAGCTGTTCGACTGGCTTGTCTATCTGTACGAGGTCTGGAAGTACATCGACGAGGAGGCTGTCTACTATTCGTCGCTCCTTGCAATGACAGAACTTCTGAAGACCGGCTGCACCTGCTCGACGGACCATCACTATGTCTTCCCGCACCACTGCGAGGGACAGGACCTCACAGGTGCGCAATTCAAGGCTGCGGACAAACTCGGAATGAGGTTCTCGCCCACCAGAGGCAGCATGAGCCTTTCCAAAAAGGACGGAGGACTTCCGCCGGACACTGTCGTGCAGACCGAGGAGAAGATCCTCGAGGATTCAGAGCGTGTCATAAAGCACTACCACAATCCGGATCCGGATGCGATGCACAAGATTGTCCTTGCTCCGTGCTCACCGTTCTCGGTCACAAAGAAGTGCATGATTGAAAGCTCACATCTTGCCAGAAAGTACGGCGTGAGGCTTCACACCCACCTGTGCGAGACCATTGACGAAGAGGACAGATGCAGGGAGATGTACGGCCTGCGTCCTCTGGAGCTGATGCAGGAGTGCGAGATGATAGGACCGGATGTGTTCTACGCACACGGTATCTGGTTCAACGACGATGAGCTGAGAACACTTGCCAATACCGGAACGCACATCGCGCACTGCCCGTCATCAAACATGAGGCTTGGTTCCGGAATCTGCAGGACACGTGAGATGCTGAATCTTGGAATCAATGTCGGAATCGCAGTGGACGGAAGCGCCTCGAACGACAGCTCTGACATGCTGGCAGAAATGAGGAACGCACTTCTTCTCGGAAGAGTGAAGTACGGTTCACAGGCTCTGACCGCCCGCGATGTCTTCAAGATGGGCTCCATCAACGGCGCCAGGATGCTCGGTTTCGAGAATGTAGGACATCTTGAGGAAGGCTGGGCAGCAGACCTTGCATGCTTCGATGTTTCCGGCATTGCATATGCGGGAAGCCACAGCGATCCGATTGCGGCTCTGCTTTTCTGCGGATGCGACCATACTGCAAAGTACACCATTGTCAACGGCCAGGTCGTGGTCGATGACAGACGTGTTGTCGGAATAGACGAGGAGGAGCTTGCCAGGAAGGCCAACGCCATCAGTGCGGCTCTTCTGGAAAAGAGGAGGATATATGGCTGAGAAACTTGTCATAGCCACAAGCGCTGTAGAGGCGGCTGGGCTCAAGAACTCGGAATCCGCTTTCCTTGCAGGAGGAACGGAGGACAACAGACTCAACAGCACGGTTGATGCCACAACCCTGATCAGCATCGGCCGTATTCCGGAGCTGGACGGGATCTCAAAGGACGGAGAATGCATCCGCATAGGAGCTATGGCTACATTCCAGGAGATTCTGGACAACGAGCTCATTCCCGAATATCTGAAGGATGCATGCCGCTTCATGGGATCCAGAACCAAGAGGAACATGGCCACAATCGGCGGAAACATCGCCCTGAGAAGAACCGATTCCTATCTGTATCCCACACTTCTTGCATCCCATGCGATGCTCGATCTGATGGATGCCAAGGGAAATGTCTCAAAGAAGTGCGTCTGCTGCTATCTCAAGGACTATGAGGAGCTCAAGGACAATCTGATTGTCGCAGTCAGTGTTCCCAAGGAGGCCAAGGTTGCCTCAAAGCGCTATGCCAACACCGTACAGAGCCATGCCGTTCTCACCGTTTCCGCTGGAATCGCTGACGGAAAGATCAGAGTCGGAGTTGCTGCGAAGGACACGGCCCTGAAGGGTCTGTGCGACGTTGCCACAGCCCTGCAGGAGAAGGACCTCTCCGATGCCGATATCCTGAAGCTCATCGAGGCCGACAAGGACCTCTGCTTCAAGCAGGACATCTTCGGAAGTCCCGAGTACAAGAGATATCTGCTGGCTGTGACTATTGCTGACCTGGCCAGAAAGGTCAAGGGAGGTGCGAAATGAGAATTGACTGCATCATAAACGGAAAGAACAGAAGTTTCGATGTCGATCCAACCATGCGCCTGAGGGAGATGCTTCTGATCAACGGAGACTTCGCGGTGCGCGACAGCGATGACTGCGAGGGATTCTGCGGAAGCGATACCGTCCTCGTGGACGGAACCCCGGTGTTCGCGAACCTCGTCCTTGCCGGCGAAGTGAACGGATGCGAGATCCGCACGCCGGACGGACTTGGCAACTCACGCCATCTGACGATTGTCCAGCAGGCGATGATCGATGCAGGAGTGGTGCAGAGTGCATACAACGCACCGGCCGCCGCTCTGCTTCTCACATGGCTTCTGGAGAACAATCCCGATCCTTCCAAGGAAGAGATCAAGGATGCCCTTTCGGGTATCTTCATCAGAGATGCCGGATATGAGCACTACTATCTTGCAGTGAAGCTTGCCCTCGAGAAGATGAAGGACGGAAAGTACAGGAGCGAGATCGCTCCTTCGTTCAGACCCGAGCTCGAAGTCATCGGAAAGCCCGGTGCAAAGATCGACGGACCTCAGCTCGTATCCGGTGAGAGGGCGTTCGTCGAGGATTACGTGACAGCCGACACCTGCCACATGGTGGTCCTCAGAAGCCCGCACGCAAGTGCATACATCAAGAGCATAGATGATTCTGAAGCCAGGAAGGTCGAGGGCGTCGTGGAGATCCTCACAGCCTACAACACTCCTGAGACCCATTACATGCAGGCCGGTCAGGGCAATCCCGAGCCGTCCCCGCATGACAGAAGACTGTTCAACATGAAGGTCCGCCATGTCGGAGACCGTGTCGCCGCAGTCATCGCCGAGACCCTCGAGGCTGCCAAGGAGGCTTGCTCCAAGATCAAGGTCGAGTACGAGGTCCTTCCCGCAGTCTTCACGGTCGAGGAGGCCATGGCACCCGGAGCCCCGCTTGTCCACAACGGAATTGTGGAGTACAGGGCCGGAGCCCCTGCAGACCTGGATGAGTACAACAAGCTTGCCGGAGACCCCAGGGAGGGCAAGGTCATCTACCAGTTCCCGCTCCATGCGGACATCCACAAGAACATCGCAGCCTCCAACAAGGGTGAGATCGGAAACGTGGACGAGGCGTTCGCACATTCGGATGCCGTTGTAGAGGCCACATACCAGACAAGCCAGATCCAGCATACACCGCTGGAGACCCATGTCTGCTTTGCAAGGATGGAGAACGGAAGACTGATTGTCCATGCCTCCACACAGGTTCCGTACCATGTGAGGAGAATCATCGGATGGGTCACTGGCCTTCCGGAGAACAAGATCCACGTCATCAAGACACGCGTAGGCGGCGGTTACGGCTCAAAGCAGGACATCCTGATCGAGGACCTCACAGGCTATGCCTCGTTCGTGACCGGAAGACCTGTATTCTGCCACAACACAAGAGAAGAGGAGTTCATCGCCAACTCGACACGACACCCGATGAGAGTCCATGTGAAGATGTCCGGAAACAAGGACGGACAGATCACAGGAATCTACATGGAGGTCTGCGCCAACACAGGACCTTACGGAAACCATTGTCTGACTGTCCCGATGAACAGCTGTTCAAAGACACTGCCGTTGTTCAAGTGCGACAACATGCGTTATGACCTGAAGGTCTTCTATACCAACACGCCTCCTGCAGGCGCTTATCAGGGCTACGGTACCCCCAAGGGGACATACGGCCTGATGATGGCCATGGCAGAGCTTGCCGACAAGCTGGGTATCGACTACAAGGACATGGTCCTGAAGAACCACGTCGAGGAAGGCTACATGCTCGAGATTCTCAAGGGTCTTGGAGAGGGCCGTGAGGGTGCAGTTGTTCCTGTAGGATCATGCGGTCTGGACGAGGCCGTCCGCAAGGGCTGCGACATGATCAACTGGGGCAAGAAGGAAGTCTCCGACGATCCGGATTGGAAGATCGGAAAGGGCTTTGCCATGATCATGCAGGGCTCGGGTCTTCCCGGACTTGACCACTCGGAAGCCATAGCCAAGCTTGAGACCGACGGAACCGTCATCCTCAACAGCGGCGGAGCCGACATCGGAACCGGTCTTGATACCATCTCGGCCAAGATCGTCTCCGAAATCCTCAAGCTGCCCATGGACAGGATCACCGTCAACTCGGGTGACACGGACTCATGTGCCTTCGATACCGGTGCCTATGCTTCGTCCGGAACGTTCTTCAGCGGAAACGCCTCCGTTGTCGCAACCCAGAAGCTCAAGGACATGATCCTCAAGGAAGCCGCGTTCCAGATGGAGGAGGACGAGAAGGACCTCGAGCTCAGGGCTCCCGGAGAGGTCTATTCGAAGAAGACCGGCAAGGTCCTTCCTTATTCCGTCCTTTCCCACACGGCTTGCAGCGGCGGCGGACACGGACAGATGGTCGCCCACGGCACATTCATCACGACGGCTTCCTCCGTCCCGTACGGTGCGCACTTCGCCCAGGTTGCCGTCAACACCAGAACGGGTGAGATCAAGGTCCAGAAGTTCTACGCCCTCCAGGATGCCGGAACTCCGATCAACCCTGAGGTCGCACTCTGTCAGATGTACGGTGCCGTGATGAAATCGATCGGTCATTCGCTGTACGAGGACATGGTCCTGGACAAGGAGGGCAGATGCCTTACCGCCAACATGACCGATTACGGTGTTCCGATGGTCAGCGAGGCTCCGGAGGACTTCAAGGCTGTTCTGATCGACGTCAACGACAAGTTCGGTCCGTTCGGCGCCAAGTCAATCTCCGAGATTGCCTGTAACGGTGCGGCCCCCGCAATCGGCAT
>JBGVBT010000087.1:0-4784 GCA_045225895.1 Sphaerochaetaceae bacterium | reverse complement strand
GCCATCCGAAAATCTTCAGATGCCTGTGAGAAAGGGGTCCTTTGTACCTGATGTCGTTGCTGAAGTTCCTTTCGTGAAGTCTAAGTCGTTTTGTCTTCATATCAGTCTCACTTTACATCGTTGTCGGTCTGTGTTATGCCGTGTCTTTTCTCAAGCCACGGAAGAAGGTATCTGCTGTAGAGGAAGCTCAGTATGGCAACCATCGGGATTGAAAGGAGGATTCCGACGATTCCGAACATGTTGCCGCCGACAATCACACCGATGAGAATCCACAGGCCGGACACTCCCAGTGAGTCGCCGAAGAGCTTGGGTTTGATGAAGTAGGCGTCCAGAAACTGCAGAAGCAACGTGAAGCCCAGGAAGAACAGTACGTGTATGGGTTTGACCAGAAGCAGGATGAATGCCCCGAAGGCTGCTCCGATAAGCGGGCCGAATGTGGGAATCAGGTTTGTCAGGGCCACGACGAAGGTGATAAGTCCCGCGTACTCCATTCCCATGATCATCATGAAGATGAAGTTCAGAGCACCGATTATGGCACTGTCGATTAGGTTGAATACGATGTAGCGCTTGAAGACATCGTTGCTCTTTGAAAGGAATACGGTGATCTCGGCATACTTTTCCTCGCCGAAGATGGCCTTGATGAGCCTTCCGGCTCCTTTTGTCAGGGAACCCTTTGCCAGAAGGAGGTAGATTGCGAGCATGAAGGCGATCAGCCAGCGTGCGATGCCTTTTCCTGCACTCATTGATTTGGAGAGGACTGTGGAGGCACTCTCCATGATGGTCTTTGTGGTGTCCTCGACCTTGGAGCTGCCGATAAGGGAATCGAGGTCCAGAAGGTCCTTGGAGAGGCCGATCTTCTCAAGCCAGGTTCCGAGGGATTCAACGTAGGAATCGAGGTTGCCAATGAAGGTCCCAATGCTAGAGATGAGCTGCGGAATCAGGATCATCAGGGAGAAGACAAGTAAGGCGGCCACAAGAATGAATGCCACAATGCAGGAGATTGTGTAGCGATTCTTCTCTTTTCTGATGAAACGGAACATCGTTTCGGAAAGGAGGGTAGCCAGCGGATTTACAATGTAGGCTATGACACATCCCAGGATGACGGGTCTGAAATAGCCGATGAACTTTCCGATTCCCTTGCGTACATCAGGGAGTCTGATGAGCAGCACGTAAAGAAGAACGGCAATGCATGCCGCCACGGCGTAGGGATACCACTTCCTGTCCCTCAATTTCGGTTTATCCATTCAAACCTTCCTCCGTAGTGTATCGGATACAATATTTTATTTAATTAATATGGGACTTGCAACCTCACATTGCATCTGCAGCTTTCTTTTTGTTTCCCCTTTTTTTGTTTGGGCGTATAATGGCTGTTGTAAACGATTTGTGAGGACAATATGAAAGAAGTTTATGATTTTCTGAAGAAGGCCGGAACGTATTATCTGGCAACTGTCGATGGCGACCAGCCAAGGGTCAGGCCGTTCGGTACCGTTGATCTTTTCGAGGACAGGCTCTACATCCAGACCGGAAAGAAGAAAGAGGTCTCGATCCAGCTGAAGGCCAATCCCAAGGCAGAGCTGTGCGCGTTCATGGACGGGCAGTGGCTCAGAGTCAGCGGAACCCTTGTGGAGGATGATAGACGCGAGGCCAAGAAACACATGCTTGACAGCTATGGTCAACTCAGGGCCATGTACAACGAGGATGACGGAAACACGCAGGTTCTGTATTTCAAGGATGCCACCGCGGCATTCTTCTCATTCACGGCGCCACCGAGAATAATCAAGTTCTGAATCGCGGGACAGTGCTTTCTGCACGGCCCGTGTGCGGCGACGTCGGAATCGACCCGAAGCACCGTTTATTTACGATTCGGAGCTGAGTCCTAGGAGCAATCACGGGACAGTGCTTTTTGCACGGCCCGTGTGTAGCGACGTCGGAATCAGCCCGAAGCACCTTCTATTCTGTCAGGTGATGCAGAATTGCTTCCAGTACACCACCTGCAATTGAAAAAGCCTTGTCAGAACAGGTGGTGTGGTCCGCTTTCTCTCCGCGTGGATCCACATCGGCCACCTTGAATCCTTCGGTGACCTCAAGCCCGCTGAACAGCATGCCGCGGATCTTGCCGGCAATCTGTGTCTTGACCGGGACCTGTCCGGAAGGACCGTCCACGTAGGCCACAGTCTGACCGGCTGTTACAAGATCTCCGATCGCACACAGGGCATGGAAAGTTCCTGCGCAGGGACTGTGCATGACACGCTCCTTGCCGTAACCTTCGATGATTCCCGGAATTCCTGTGTTTGGAATGGCGGATCCGCTGTAGATGATCCTGCCGAGGGTGTGGCCTCGCTTCGTCTCAATAACCGCATCCACATCATCCGGGGCTTTGAAGCCCGGGCCGAGTGCTATTGTCAGGGGTGCCATGTCACGGCAGGTTCCCAGGTTTCTCTTTGCTATTATGGCATCGACAACAACCTCGGGACGGAGTTCTGATATCAGCTTGCCTTCAGGGTCCTCGACCACGGCGACAGTGCCGGATAGGGCGGTTCGGAGAGCGTCTTCTCCGGTGCATTTCCTTGCTCGGATTCCTTCGACCTCTGTCTGTCCGGTCAGGAGGGCCTGAGCAAATGCCACGGTCCTGCGTATTACAGTGGGTTTTCCGATATCCAGCATGATGATGGGGAAGCCAGAGTTGTGCAGTCTTACGGCGGTCCCGGTTGCAAGGTCTCCGGCCCCACGGATAATGACAAGTGTGTTTCTTATGTCGGTCATGGATGTGATTATACACCCATTGGATGAATGGTAGAACAATGGTTTTGCTGAAAAAACTGTGAAAAACCGTGGGAGTTTTTCACTCGTTGGGATAGAATGGGCAGGTAGGAGGAAGCCATGAACAGTTTCAAAGGATTTCAGAGGGGAGTGAACCTGGGAGGTTGGATTTCCCAGTTCAAGGAATATGATGTCGGGCATTTCGAATCGTTCATCACAGAAAAGGATATTGCCGACATTGCATCCCTGGGCTTTGACCATGTTAGGGTTCCTGTGGACTACAATGTTCTGGAAGACGAGGAAGGTAATGAAATTCCAAGTGGTTTCGGATATCTGGAGCATTGCAGACAGTGGTGTGAGAAAAACGGTCTGAACATGCTCATTGACCTTCACGAGTGCTACGGCTACTCGTTCGATCCTCTGAAGAAGGACATGGACAGAAAGAAATTCTTCTATGACCGTACGCTTCAGGAAAGGTTCTTCAATCTTTGGAAGAGGATTGCAGGGATGTTTTCAGGTTATCCCGATCAGGTTGCGTTCGAACCGCTGAACGAGGTTGTGCTTTTCGAGGTCAGGGATGCATGGAACGATGTGCTGAGACAGTATATAAAGCTGATCAGATCGATCGCTCCCGAAAGCTACATCGTGGTGGGCGGTGTTTTCTACAACAGCGTGATGACGGTAAAGTATCTGGACGTTCCTGTGGATGAAAGGATTGTCTACAACTTCCATTGCTACGAGCCGACAGTTTTCACGCATCAGGGCGCCTACTGGCAGGAAAACATGCCGCTTGATTTCAGAATCGGTTATCCGAAATCCGTCGCTGAATACAGGGAACTGCATGAGAAGATCTACTGCGACAGGGACAGTGCCATATTCATGGACGGTCTGACGGACATGGGTCCCGGTTTCTTCGAGCGGATTTTCGAGCCTGCTCTGGAGAAGGCCAGGCGTGACGGGGTTGCCATCTACTGCGGTGAATACGGTGTTATAGACAAAGCCGACAACGAATCGAAGATCCGCTGGCTTGAGGACATCAGCGCTGCATTCGGGAAGTACGGAATAGGTCATGCCCTGTGGAACTACAAGGAAAAGGACTTCGGTCTTGTGGATTCCTCTTTCCAGTCCATCAGACAGCGCTTCATAAGCGCTGTCAACGGAAAAAGGGACTGATTTCACTGCATAATGACAAAGAGGTGGATGATAGGAAGGCTGGATTGCGATAGGCTTGAGACGCAGAGCTCCCCATGCATGGGAAGTCACAGCTACCGACAGTGAAGTTACAACCTACACCTGCCCTGTCTGCGGTGCAACAAAGACTGTCAGCACGGAAACTGAGTAATCTATGATTACAAGAAAACACAATACGGATTATTGGTCCTGATGTCTCTGAATGACATCGGGCGTACCAAGTCTGATGTTCTGGAACAGACTACATGGTTGAGATCTGCGGGAATCGAGATTGTTGTTGCGGATTGTCCTTTGACAATGATCTTTGACAATCCTGTAACAAACGGAATCGCATTTAGCATCATGGTAGACGTATACAGGAACATGCCGGATTACAGGACCCTGTTGCCTGAATCAACCGTCAAGCGCCTCGGTCGGCCAAAGGTCGCGTTTCCACAGGGATGGGACGAACTATATGTGAAATGGCACCACAGGGACTTCACTGCAAAGGAGTTCATGGAGCGCACCGGGTTGAAGAAAGGTTCGTTTTATCACCTCATCAGTGCCTACAACAGCATTGCTTCCGGTGAAATGAGAGTCTGGAAAATAGGATAAAAAGAACTCTACTTCTAAAAGGCCTGAAAAAACGGCCCCACTGATTTTCAAATCAAGAGGGTCTTTGCGTCAAGAATCCTTGACTTAACGCCATTGGGCTGTGGGTTGCATGTGCGGCGTTATATACAGGGCGCAAAGCCATCAGGATCCTGTTCAGGAACAGGGCTTTTGTGTCCATCAGCCTTGTGTCCATGCTGCTTCTTGCCGGCCAGATGTTTACCCAGAGCTTCTACACATAC
>JBGVBT010000086.1:0-10576 GCA_045225895.1 Sphaerochaetaceae bacterium | reverse complement strand
CGGTGAGTTCGCACAGTCCCTCATCCAGGCCGGCAACGATGTCCTCACAGGTTCATCACAGCAGGCTCTCGGTGCTCTCAGAGCTGTTGCAGAGTATCCCGACAAGGACATCTGGTGGGTCGGACAGGATATCGCACAGATCGGTCTTGACGAGGGCTACAAGTGCATCGCCGCTTCCTCTTACAACTACAAGGCCGTCCTGATCGGTCTGGTCCAGAACTTCAAGAACGGAGTCCTCGGCGGACAGGTCATCCCGATAAACTTCAGCAACGGCGGATTCGTCTGGGCATGGAACGACAAGTGCGCCGACAAGATCACACCGGAAATCAAGACAGCTGTCGAGACAAAGATGGCAGAGTTCAAGTCAAAGGCTGACATCCTTTCCAACTGGTCATCAGTCGACTACTCCAAGCTCTGATCTTAAAGACGGAAACAAGATGTGCAGGTCCATGTGGCCTGCACAGTTTTTTATCGACAACATAACGGATTCAAATGGCAAGATTCGACAAAATCAAAGAACTGCGCGTTGAGCACATCACAAAACGCTTTCCCGGTGTTCTTGCAAGCGATGACATCTCGCTGACCGTAGGAGAACACCAGATCCTTGCGCTTGTAGGAGAGAACGGCGCCGGAAAGACAACATTGATGAACATGATCATGGGTCTCTACCAGCCCGACGAAGGAAAGATCTTCATCAATGGAGAAGAGGTGAACCTTAGGACTCCGAATGACGCATTCGACTGCGGAATCGGAATGGTCCACCAGCAATACATGCTCGTCCCGAACATGACCGTTCTGGAAAACATCGCCCTGGGCATGAAAAACAGCTGGAAGGGCATCAAGGTAGACCTGGCGATGGTCAGAAAACAGATAGAGGAAATATCAGGGAAGTACGGCCTGGCCGTGGATCCCGATGCATACATATGGCAGCTTGCCGTAGGCGAGCAGCAGAGGGTCGAGCTGGTCAAGACCCTTTGTCTAGGAGCTAAGTTCCTGATCCTGGACGAACCTACCAGCGCATTGACACCCCAGGAAACGGATGAACTGATCACCCTTCTCAAGACAATGAGCTCTGAGCTCTCGATCATCTTCATCAGCCACAAGCTGAACGAGGTCAAGGCCCTGTCCGACAGGGTCAGCATCCTGCGACACGGCAAGATGGTCTTCGAGGGAAGCACGGCAGACTACACATCCAAGGAGATAGCCGCCCTGATGACAGGCCATGAGGTCGAGGTGAACGCGAACACCGACGAGCCTTCACAGGGAGATGATTCCCTTGTGATCAGTGACCTCTGCGTCAGAAGCGACACAGGCTTCCTTGCCCTGGACAACTTCAACCTTTCAATCAGATCCGGTGAGATCGTGGGACTGGCTGGAGTCTCCGGAAACGGACAGCGTGAGCTGGCCGAGGCCATCAACGGAATCAGAAAGGTAGAAAGCGGAACGATCACATTCCAGGGAAGACAGATCCAGAACCTCACTCCTGGTCAGGTCATAGCCACCGGAATGGGATACATCCCCGAGGAGAGGAACACCGAAGGCATCGTCCCCTCGATGTCGATAAAGGAGAACATAATCCTCAAGGACAGCGAGTCGGAAGCCTTCTCGAAGAACCATATCCTGAAAAATGGTATCATCGAGGATACCGCAGGCAGGCTCCGCACGGAGTTCGACATACGCTGCCCCGGAATCCATACGGCTGCGGGTTCCCTTTCCGGAGGAAACATCCAGAAGGTCATCCTGGCACGCGAGATCAGCAGAAAACCGAAGTTCCTCGTCTGTGTCTACCCCATCAGAGGTCTGGACATGGGCGCTGCGGAGTTCATCCACATGGAGCTTCTCAAGCTCAGAAAGAGCGGCGTGGGAATCCTTCTGATAAGCGAGGAGCTTGAGGAGATCATGAACCTGAGCGACCGCATCGCGGTCATCTTCAAAGGCAGGAACCAGAAGGTCCTTTCCCGTGACGAAGCGACGACCGAGAAGCTCGGAATACTGATGGCGGGGGTGAAGGAAGATGAATAACTACAAACTTGTCTACAAAATCGCTGTGGTTTCGGTGGCTGTTCTTATCGCACTTCTTGTCGGAGCCGCCATAATCATAGCCGTCGGAGGCGACGTGTTCGCCACATACTGGATCATAATCTCGATGCCCTTCAAGAACTTCCGATCCCTCAGCGAAGTTCTGATCCGAATGATACCGCTCCTCATAGTGGCTCTGGGAATCGCAGTCAGCTCCAGAAGCGGAATTATCAACATCGGAGCCGAAGGCCAGATGTACATGGGAATCATCGCCGCCACGGTAATTGCAACCAACTGCGGATCCCTTCCGAAGATCATAGTGGTGCCCATGTGCATCATCGCGGGAGGCATAGCCGGAGGACTTTACGGATTCATCCCCGGATGGCTCAAGGCCAAGCTTGAGGTCAGCGAGCTGCTTTCAACCGTCATGCTGAACTACGTGGCCACGCAGTTCTTCAACTTCTGCATCAGAGTCCCACTTCTGGACCCGATGGAGAAATCCGGAACCCCGATGAGCAGAAGAGTTGCTGAAAACGCCACATTGTCCAGACTTTTCAGAGGTTCATCGCTGCATCAGGGCATTTTCCTTGCAGTCATCCTTGTGGTGGTGATCTATATCCTGCTGTTCAAGACAACGTGGGGATACAAGATGAGGGCAGCAGGTGCATCGGAAAGAGCCGCACGCTACGGCGGAATCAATGTATCGAAGTATCTGATCATCTCCATGGTCATCTCCGGAGCCTGCGCAGGTATGGCCGGTGCCGTTGAACTTATGGGCGTTCAGGGAAGAGCCGTTGCGGGAATGACCGGAGGCTACGGATTCTCAGGTGTCGTCGTCGCACTTTTCGGCGCCCTGCATCCGCTGTGGATCGTACCTGCCAGCTTCTTCTTCGGAATCCTGCTGTACAGCCAGGTCAACCTGCAGATCCTCACAAGCGTTCCGCCAAACCTCGTCAAGGCCCTGCAGGGACTGATCATCCTGATCATCGTCGCCGTGCAGATGATCATCAACAACCCGTACTCGATCGAGCGCTTCAGAAAGAGGTTCTTCGCCGGGTGGGAAACGAAAAAAACAGGAAAGGAGGCATGACATGGATTTCGTAGTAAGCACACTCACACTCACAGTACGCTTCGCAGTGACCCTGATGATCGCCTCCATGGGTGAGATGTTCAACCAGAAGGCCGGAATCTTCAACCTCGGATGCGAGGGAATTATGAGCGTCGGAGCCTTCCTCGGCATGCTCATCCCCTTCACGATGGTCGGAGCCGGAACCGCTCCGGGGTACATCAACATCCTCGGCCTTGCAGTCGCAACGGTCGTCGGCCTGCTGATGGGTCTTCTGTTCGGAGTGATTGTCATCACGTTCCGCGCACCCCAGGGAATCGCCGGAATAGGAATGCAGATGTTCGGAGTCGGCCTTGCCGGAACGTTCTTCAGATCGTTCATCGGCGGAACCCAGTCCATCACCGGAATCTCCTCCATGGAGATCCCCCTCCTCTCGAAGATCCCCGTAATCGGAAAGATATTGTTCACACACAACCCGCTGGTCTATTTCGCATACCTTCTGGTGCCTGTGGCATGGTATGTGATCTTCAAGACCCCATGGGGCCTGAAGGTCAGAGCCGTTGGAACACACCCGAGGGCAGCTGACTCGCTGGGCATAAACGTCAACAGAATCCGTTACCAGAGCCTCGCAGTGGGCGGAGCCATGGCAGGTTTCGCAGGAGCTTTCCTGACTCTCTGCCAGGCCAAGATGTTCAATGCCGAGATCATCGGAGGACGCGGATTCATCGCAGTCGCACTTGTCTACTTCGGACAGTGGCACCCGATCAAGATCTTCCTCGGGGCCCTTCTGTTCACATTCGCACAGACTCTCCAGACCCAGATCCAGATCTTCGTGCCGCAGTTCCAGGCATACGAGTTCCTCACCATGCTTCCATACATTCTGGTAATCGTTGTCCTTGCATTCAACCGCAAGTCCAACAGACTTGGACCGTCAGCACTCGGAAAGCCGTTCAACAGGGAGATGCGCGTGTGAGCACGACATTCAGGGTAAACGGGAAAACCGTCACAGCAGAGAAAGAACAGAAACTTCTAAGATTCCTCAGAGACGAGCTCAGACTCACATCCGTGAAAGACGGATGTTCGGAGGGTTCATGCGGAGCCTGTACGGTCCTGATAAACGGGGAGCCCGTAAGGTCCTGCTCCATCCTCACAACCGAGGTCGGGAATGCCGAGATTGTTACGGTCGAGGGCCTTTCCGACAGGGAGAAGGACATCTATACAGCGGCGTTCGGCCAAGCCGGCGCCGTACAGTGCGGATTCTGCACGCCGGGAATGGTCATCTGCGCCAAGAGCATTCTGGACAGGACATTGTCCCCTACCGAGCATGAGATCCGCCACACGATAAGAAACAACATCTGCCGCTGCACAGGCTATGCCAAGATTGTGAAGGCAATAGAGCTTGCGGCACAGATGATGCGTGAGAACACGCAGATCGCCGACGACAGGAACTGGCTCATAGGAAAGCGCGTTCCCAGGGTGGATGTCAGGGACAAGGTCACGGGAACAGGGAAATACCCGGATGACATCTACATCGACGGAATGCTGTTCGCCGTTGCCGTCAGAAGCAGATATCCCAGGGCCAAGGTCCTCGGGATAGACACTTCCCTTGCCTACGATGTTCCGCGTGTCGTGAGGATATTCACGGCCGAAGACATCCCGGGAGAGGTCAAGGTAGGCCACCTGAAACGTGACTGGGACGCCATGATAGCCGTGGGCGGCATCACCCGTTATGTGGGCGATGTAATCTGCCTGGTGGCCGCCGAGACATATTCAGCCGCAAGGAAGGCGGCAAAACTCGTCAAGGTCAAGTACGAGGTCCTCCAGTGCGTGAGAAACCCGATCGAGGCGATGGCTCCGGACGCACCCAAGGTCCATGAGGAGGGAAACCTTCTGGGACACACCCATGTGGACCGCGGAAACGTCGACGAGGCTCTGAAGAACTCAAAGTTCGTCCTCACGGAGTCCTTCGCAACCCCGTGGACGGAACACGCTTTCCTAGAACCCGAGTGCGCCGTCTCAGTCCCAATGGATGACGGAGGGATTCTGATCTACTCCACGGACCAGGGGGTCTACGACACAAGACGCGAGACGGCTCCCATGCTCGGACTTCCCGAGGACATGGTCAGAGTCGAGAACTGCTATGTGGGCGGAGGATTCGGCGGAAAGGAGGATGTCTCGGTCCAGCACCTGAGTGCCCTGGTGGCATTCCTCACCAAGCACCCGTGCAAGATGAAGCTCACCCGTGACGAGAGCATCAAGGTGCATCCCAAACGCCATCCGATGGACATGGAATTCACCTTAGGATGCGATGAAAACGGAATAATACAGGGCCTCAAGGCCAGGATAATATCGGACACCGGCGCATATGCATCGCTTGGAGTACCTGTCCTGCAGAGGGCATGCACACATGCCTCAGGCCCGTACAACTATCAGAATTTCAGAATAGACGGCTATGCCTACTATACGAACAACCCTCCTGCAGGAGCCTTCAGAGGTTTCGGAGTGACGCAAAGCTGCTTTGCCATCGAGACACTTCTGAACCACATGGCCGACAGAGTCGGAATCTCACATTGGGAGATCAGGTTCAGAAACGCCATAAGGCCGGGCCAGAGCCTTCCAAACGGACAGATCGTGGATGACTCGACAGGACTTGTGGAGACCCTTCTTGCAGTGAAGGACCAGTTCGAATCAAGTCCCACGGCGGGCATCGCCTGTGCCATGAAGAACGCAGGTGTCGGCGTGGGACTTCCAGACTACGGACGCGTCAGACTTCAGGTTCTGGACGGAAAGGTCATCATCCACTGTGCCGGATCCTGCATAGGCCAGGGTATGTGCACCGTGATGAAACAGATTGTCTGCGATGTCACCGGTCTTGAGGAGAACCTTGTCGTAGAGGAGAAGGCAAACACGGCAAACGCTCCCGACAGCGGAACATCCTCAGGTTCGAGACACACCACCGTCACGGGCGAGGCTGCAAGACGCGCAGCCGAGATGCTTAAGAAAGAACTGGGCAACGATGGCCTGAAAGCTCTTGAAGGACGCGAATTCTACGCAGAATACCTCGCAAAGACGGACCCGTTCGGGTCGGATCTACCAAATCCCAAGAGCCATGTCGCCTACGGCTATGCCACCCAGGTCTGCATACTTGAGGAAAAGACGGACAAGATCCTGAAGATCGTTGCCGCGCACGATGTTGGAAGAGCCATAAACCCGACCAACGTCGAAGGCCAGATCGAGGGCGGAGTCGTCATGGGCCTTGGCTATGCCTTAAGGGAACAGTATCCGCTTGAGGACTGCATTCCCACTGCAAAATATGCATCCCTGATGCTTTTCAGAGCCGACGAGGTCCCGCAGATAGAGCCGATCATCGTCGAACGCAATGGCCTTGATGTGGCAAGCGGAGCAATCGGACTCGGAGAGATTGTCTCAATCCCCACGGCTCCGGCAGTTGCCGATGCATATTACAGACTGGACGGACTTCTCAGAACCAGGCTGCCCTTGGAGAACACCCCTTACGAGGATCCGGACAAGCTTGCCGCCCCCAGAAAGAGCAGAACACTGGTGGTGAACAAGGATGCAAGATGCATCGGATGCCTTGAGTGCGTCCATGCCTGCGCCAAGTTCTATTTCAGGACCCAGAAAGCCTCCATGGCATTCCTCAGGGTCACCGAGCACATGGGTGTCGGAAACAAGAGCTCTCTGGAAGGCAAGATCACAAGACCCGTGGTTTGCATACAATGCGGAAAATGTGCTAAAGTCTGCCCGATCGGTGCAATCAGACAGAACCGCTACGGAGCTTATGTCGTAGACATAAAGATGTGCAACAACTGCGGCAAATGCAGGGAAGCCTGTCCGTTCGGTGTGATGGTGGAAGACACTGACATCAGCGCCACCAAGAAGTGCCTTGCCTGCGGCGAATGCGTCAAGGCATGTCCCATGGGTGTCCTGAGCCTGTTCAAACCGCCTGCACCTGTCATGGAAAGCACATTTGCGAAGCTCAACAACGGGGAAGGAAAATGATCGAGAAACTTGAGGATTTCAGAAAGCAGCTGGAAGAACTTGACCAGAAGCTTTCCGATCCCGATGTCATGAAGGACATGGGGAAATACAAGAACCTGATGCTCGAGCGAAGCCACCTTGTCCCCATTGTCGAGGAACTTTCAAACCTCAAGACCCTGACGGAGAACCTCGCCGACAACGAGAACCTCGCCCGTGAGGATGACGAGGAGCTTGCGGCCATGGCAAAGGAGGAGATTCCCCTTCTCAAGGAACAGATCGAGCAGTGCGAGAAGCGTTGCAAGATGCTGCTCATTCCTCCAGATCCGCTTGAGGGAAAGAACATTATCATGGAGATCCGCGCCGGTACCGGCGGCGAGGAAGCGGCCCTGTTCGCATCGGACCTTTACAGAATGTACTCCTACTATGCCGAGTCCATGCACTGGAAGATCGAGGAGATCGATTCCAATCCGACCGAACTCGGAGGCTACAAGGAGATAATCCTCTCAATAAACGGGAAGGACGTCTACGGAAGCCTGCGCTGGGAAAGCGGAGTCCACCGCGTCCAACGCGTTCCCGAAACCGAAAGCGGCGGAAGGATCCATACATCTGCCGTCACGGTGGCGGTTCTTCCCGAGGCCGAGGAGACCGAGGTGGACATCCGTCAGGAAGACCTGAGGATAGATGTCATGCGTGCGGGAGGACCCGGCGGACAGTGCGTCAACACCACTGAAAGCGCTGTAAGGATCACACACATACCCACAGGCCTCGTGGTCATTTGCCAGAACCAGAAGTCCCAGCTCCAGAACAGGGTCGAGGCCATGAGGGTCCTCAGATCCAGACTCTACGACCTTGAAGCCGGAAAGAAGGCCAGGGAACGTGCGGAAGAGCGCAAGAGCCAGGTGGGAAGCGGAGACAGAAGCGAAAGGATAAGAACCTACAACTTTCCGCAGAACAGACTCACCGACCACAGGATCAACCTGACCCTCTACAAGCTCGACCTGATCATGGAAGGCCAGCTTCAGGATGTGATCGAGGCTCTCAAGGTCGCAGCCGGTGAAGCGGCACTGAAGGAAGCAACGTGAACCTCTCACAACTTTACAAATCGTTCTGCGACTCATTCAAAACCATAAGCGACTCCCCTGCCGCTGATGCCAGAATCCTCATCTGCCACTGTCTTCAGATCAACCAGACCCAGCTTGCCCTTTTTCCGGACGAGGAAGTCCCTTCCGAAAAGCTTGTGGAACTCGAGAAGCTCAGAAAGGCCCGTGAGAACGGAGAACCCGTGGCCTACCTCACAGGAGAGCGCGGATTCTACGAATGTGTCTTCAAGGTCTCAAGGGACACTCTGATTCCAAGAGCCGATACAGAGACTCTGGTCGAGGAAGCGATAGCCGACATAACGGAATGTTTCGAGGACAGGCAGGAAGTCAGGATCCTCGACCTCTGCTGCGGCACGGGATGCATAGGAATTTCGGTTGCCAAAGTTCTTTCCGAGTGCTTTGACAAGGTAAGCCTCACCTTGGCTGACGTGTCAGATAAAGCAATGGCTATTTGCAAAGAAAACGTAAAGTACCTGATTGAAGAAGATAACATAGAAGTAAGCTTTGTCATGGGAAACCTGTTTGAGAATATAAAAGACTCATCTTTTGATGCCATTCTCTCCAATCCGCCCTACATTGCAAGTTCCGTCATCCCCACTTTGGAAAAGCAGGTTCAGTTTGAACCCGTCCTTGCCCTGGACGGGGGGAAAGACGGCCTTGATTTTGTTAGAAGAATTGCAGAACAGGCAAAAGAGCACCTCAGAACAGGCGGCCTTCTGGAGATGGAAATCGGTTACGACCAGGCAGAGGAATCCACCCTCATTCTTGAGAAAAACGGCTACTCATTTGTTGAAGTTATCCAGGACCTTGCCGGCAACGACCGTGTGATCAAAGGCCGCAGGTAAGTCCATATCCCGAAGTCCTTGTATATGCGGAACTCGGTTTATGGCCGTAGAACGCGTCAAGAATATACTCTTTTCTCAAATAGATAAAAGATAAGTATATAAATATACTTTTTTTATCGCAGAAATCTATTTTGAGTATACAATAAACCATGAATAAACAAGAAATCATCACAATCCTCAAGGAAAAGAAAAACGAACTTGCTGAACTGCGGACTAATATCTCCAAATCGCCCTCTATGAAAGCTGAAGGAACCCTTGTTTGCAGGCATCTGAACGGCACGACGAGGTTGTACTGTAAAACCGGAAAAACAACGGACAAGTACCTGGGCTCCAAAGACAGAACGGAGATTGTTTACCTAGCAACCAAGTCCTATGCCACCAAGCTGGATAGAGCTTCGGAGCTGGAAAAGAAACAGATAGAAAAATGCATAGAGCTGCTGGAATCAAAGAAAGATGAAAAAGGAACCGACAAGGCAGATACGGACCTTGTTTATGACAGTCTTCCGGATTACATCAGGTCAAATACAAGTCCCAGCTCATTTACCGATGACGGCTATGCAGAAAGATGGCAGAAGAGAAAGTACAACAGCAGGTGGAAGAAGAGCACGGACACCACATATGAGACACCCAGGGGTGAGAAAGTAAGATCCAAGAGCGAATGGATGATAGCCAGCATGCTTGATAAGGCGGGAGTCCCGTATAGGTACGAGGAGATAATTCCTCTGGATGGAGAAGGTCTGGTAGGAGTGTTCATGCATCCTGACTTCACTGTGCTGAACAAGAGGACAAGGAAGGTCTACTACTGGGAGCACTTCGGAGCCATGGGCAACAGCAGCTATGTGGAAGACAACTTCATGCCGAAAATCCGGGAATACTACAATTTTGGCTTCCTGCCAGGAGACAGGCTTCTGGTGACATTCGAGTCCGGCGGACATCCGTTGGATACGACAGACATAAAGAGAGTCATTGATACATATCTGCTATAGTCCTCATTTTTGTCATGGAAAAAAACCGTTGAGAAGAGATCTCGGCACAACATATAATTGACTGGTATTTAGATTATCTGGAGGATATGATGCGGAAATTGTCCATTTTCATTTCTTTGGTGCTGATTGCGACGCTGTTTTTCTCATGCATCAATACTTCAATTGAAACTGTCAGTTCAGACACAGTTTCCCACTATTCAATCAAGCAGCTCAGTGGCAGCGGCTCATTCAGGATGTATGAAATCGCGCCAAGAGAAGATGGACTTTACAACATATATGGCTTTCTAAGAGTTCCAAGCAAGGTGGAGCTGAAGCACCTTGTCGTAAAAATCGAAAAACTCGGAAAAGAACAGCCATATGAAGATACAACAAGAACAGTCAGGGAGCATGCAAAAAAAGGAAACCATATCTCAGATGATCTGAATGCCATAACCCTGTTTGTCAGCTTACCGGAGACAGAAATGCATCATGGCGGAAGGCATTTGGAACTCGACCCGCAACGTCTCCTGGAAAATGGCGTTTTCGCGCACCTCGACAAACAGGTTTGCAATTTGATTGATG
>JBGVBT010000085.1:0-4368 GCA_045225895.1 Sphaerochaetaceae bacterium | reverse complement strand
AAACTAGGTTACCTTTCTCCTGTTGATTTCAGGAAATTGGCAACCTAGTCTTTCGCGAACCGCTCCAATGAATTGGGGTCGATTCAGCCGGTGTGTGGCCTGATGCATCGGCAATTTTCGCACAAGCCTCAGGCGTCGGGCGCCAAGGCTGGATGCCGCGCCCCGCCTGGCATGTGCAAAGCGCTGCACAGGCAGCACACAGCCAATGAACAATCGCACGGAGGAAAACGGGGCCATCGCCTTTCGGCAACAGCCCCGTGATTCAATTAGAAACAGCAATCACTCAGCAATCAAAGACGGCATAACCGTCTGGAATACGGCCATCAGCGTTGCGTAGAACGATACAGCTTCAACATCCGTTCCGTTTACGCTGGCAGCTATCGGAGAAAGCTCCATTCCAAGCGCATCAAGCAGAATCGTTACGGCTTCATACAGAGTCGTCGAATCCGAAACTGGTCCCGATTTCCTGAGGTTCTTCACCCATTCCTTGATGTCAGAAATGTCTCTGGTACCCTTGAGATTGACTGTGAAACTGATGGAACTGGTCGGTGCCGTTGCTGCATCTCCTTCCGCCGCCCTCTTGATCTCAATGGCAAAGCCGACATCCAGATCGACATCGGCGGAAACAGATCTCTTTCCGTCCTTAACATATGTCGAGGCGGTGACAGTTCCGTTAGCTGTGATTCCGGTATTCAATACCGGAGCTTCGGGGTCGATCTCCACCACATACTTGCTGCTGGCCGGATCATACTCACACGAGTAGAAGATATTCTCAATATCAACGGCTAAATCATCGATTGTCAGAACCACATCTCCTTCGGGTTCCAATGACATGATGTAGTCGAAGATTTCGTCCGGATCATCATCCCCTGCTGCGGACAGAATAGCATCGAAATCAATTCCCAGATTCTCAAGGAAGGCAGTCTCATCATCGAGGTCGGAATCCTTTAGGGTAATGTCCTCCTTGCCTTCCTCTTTTATGACGACGGACCCTTCGGAAGGCTCGTCATCTTCGAGTTTCAGATTGATCAGGACACCTTTGGTTATTGTGGTTGAAAGATCCTCCGCACCGGCTGCAGGACCTGTGACGGTTGCGGAGACACTGAAATCTCCACCTGTCAGATCAAATTCCGAGAGGGCCTTGTCCCCTGTTTCCTCAGTCATGAACTCCATCAGGAATCTGTCGGCTGTGACTGAAACTTCCGAGAGCCCATAAGACCCGAACACTGCATTTCCGGATACCGACAGGCTTCCGCTGACAGATCCTGAAGTCTTCCCCAGGCCTCCCTTACTTCTGAAATAGTCGACAACGGTTTTTGCGATGACTGAACTCTGCCCGGGTGTAACCGGATCCGGTTTCGGTTTCGGAAGAAGTTCAAGGTCACAGGAAATCATAAATCCCGCAATAAGAAGTACGGTGAACAGGATCAGGGCATAGCGTTTCAAATTCTCCTCCCGCCATCGGATGATGGCCTTCAAGTAAGGTCTGATGCTTTAACCCGAATCTCCGTTAATAATGATAATCCCAACCCGGAGCAATCTGTCAAGAAATAGTCAGAAGTTGAGCTTTTTCAGTTCCTTGCGAAGGAAAACCAGGGACAATGAAAATGCAATGACCTCGGCAATCAAGAACGAGTACCAGATGGCATCCAGACCGAACAGTTTTCCCAGGATCCAAGCGCTCGGGATGAGCAGAAGCAGCTGTCTGATTATAGAGATTATCATGCTGTAGATTCCGTCTCCCATTGCCTGGAACAGGGCCGTCAAGGTGATGCAGACGGCGGAGATGGGGAACATCATCGCAATCGTCCTGAGGGCAACCTCTCCTATCTTCTTCATGGAATCAGATGCATTGAATAGTCCCAAGAGAGCATCGGGGAACATGATGAACACGAACGAGCAGAGGCTCATGAAAATGACGGCAAAGATGGCGGCGAGCTTCAGGGCCTTCATCATCCTCGGTCTGTTCTTGGCACCGTAGTTGTATCCCAGAATGGGCAGAAGGCCGGCATTGAGGCCAAGTATGGGCATGAAGACGAAAGACTGAAGCTTGAAGTAGACACCGAAAACCGTAGCGGCAAGGACGTCGTAGACTATCAGGATGGCGTTCATCGCACTTGTCATGATGGTTCCGATTCCCTGCATAATGATGGATGGGATTCCGACGGTCAGGATGTCCTTTGCCTCTTTCTTTCCCATTCTCGGTCTGAGAAGCCTGATCTTCAGGTACTTGTTCCGCTTGAGGAAGAAGAGACCCAGGAACATGGCGAAGAACTGTCCAGAAACTGTTGCGATTGCAGCTCCAACGACTCCCAGCTGGGGGAATCCGAAATAGCCGAATATCAGGATCGGGTCGAAGATGATGTTGAAGATGGCACCGCTTGCCTGGATCATCATTGGATGGATGGTGTCGCCAGTTGCCTGCAGGGACTTCTCGCAGAAGATGTTGACGAAGTTTCCGAAGGACAGCATGAGGCAGATCCGTATGTATGAGATTGTCATCTCGCTGAGCTTGGGATCCTTTGTGTAGATGCCCACGAACGGCTTTGACAGGAAGGCTCCGATGAGGACGAACATCACCATGAAAATAAGCTCCAGCGAGTAGCCGGTCTCTGCGGTGAGGTTCGCCTCCTCTTCCCTTTTCTCTCCCAGACGTCTGGATATCACCGAACAGATACCGATGCTGGTTCCTACGGCGAACGAGATCATCAGAAGCTGCATCGGGAATGCAAGGGAGACCGCAGTCAGCGCCTTCTCGCTGTAATGAGACACGAATATGCTGTCGACAATGTTGTACAACGCCTGAATGAGCATCGAGAACACTACCGGAACCGACATGACAGTCAGAAGCTTTCCTACGGGCATTACGCCCAGTCTGTTTTCACCTGTGCCTTTTTCTATAGTGTTTTCCATTTCTAGTATCACCTGTCGACACTTGATCCGTAAGTGTCCCTGATTGTTTTCTCTATCTGTTTGACAAAGCTGCTCGAAGCTTCCCTGTCCTTCGAATCGGGAGCTTTCACAGGCTCGCCGACATACAGGATGGCATCACGTCTCTGAAAAACATGCTTCCTGTCCTCGAATGAATCCCTAAGACCCTTGATTGTCAGGGGAACCACATAGGCTCCGCTCTCAGTAGCCAGCCTGAATGCTCCGGGTTTGAATGTCCCTATCTCACCGGTCTTGCTTCTGGTTCCCTCGGGGAAGATGACCATTGAATAACCCTTTCTGACTCTTTCCGCAGCCTTTCTGATTGCCGCAACGCTCTTCTTGATCTTCCTGCGGTTGATGAACACCGAATGGGTCATGGCAATCAGGGCGTTGAGGAACGGAACGAACGCAAGTTCGATCTTGGCCACAAAGCCCATGTTCATCCTGAGCTTGCCCATCATGGCAAGGACATCCAGCATGCTGGTGTGGTTGGCGACAAAGCACAGCCCCTCACCGGTCTTCATACGGTCTCTGAGAGACTGCACATCTCCCATGACATGGACGCGAACACCTGCCAGCCAGAAACCGAAATTGGCGATGACGGAGATGTGCCAGCGGATCAGGCTGTCGGCGGCCTTTCCCAGACCCAGGAGTCTGAGAATCAGAGCCGGTATCACCCCTGTGAAGAAGCTGAGTATTGTGGGTATGGAAACCAGCAGAAGCCGGATGAATATAAACTTCATTTCATCTCTCCATATCAGTCAAAGTCATGGCGGTAGAGCCTGGCATAATGCCCGCCCGATGCAAGAAGACTCTCATGGGTTCCCGACTCTATCACCTTGCCCTTGTCCAGTACGATTATGTTGTCCGCCTCACGGATTGTCGTAAGACGGTGGGCTATCACTATCGATGTCCTGCCCGCGGACAGTCTCTTGAACGCATCCTGGATCAGATGCTCGCTTTCATTGTCCAGAGACGATGTGGCCTCGTCGAAAATCAGGATCGGAGGATTCTTCAGGAATACCCTTGCAATCGAGATCCTCTGCTTCTGGCCTCCTGAAAGCCTTGTTCCGTGCTCACCCACCGGTGTTGACAGCCCGTTCGGCAGGGACCTGACGAAATCCCCCAGATTGGCCGCATCAAGAGCCGCGAACATCTGCTCGTCGGAGGCATCCGGATTACCGTATCTGAGATTCTCCCTGATATCGGCATCGAAAAGGAACACATTCTGCTGGACAAAGCCGATGCTCTGCCTGAGGGACCGCTGGGTCACCTTCCTGATGTCCTGGCCGTCGATTGTGATTGTTCCGCTGTCGATCTCGTAGAAACGCGGAAGAAGGGATGCCGTGGTGGTCTTACCGGCTCCGGAGTCACCGACAATCGCGACAGTTGTTCCGCCCCTGATGTCAAAGCTGATATCTCCTATGACCTCTCCGT
>JBGVBT010000084.1:0-3672 GCA_045225895.1 Sphaerochaetaceae bacterium | reverse complement strand
GAGATCCAGAAGGACATAAACAGGAGCTACGAGCTCACAAGACGCTGGAACCTCTGTGCAGTCATCACAGACGGAACGGCCGTCCTCGGTCTCGGCGATATCGGACCCGAGGCAGGAATGCCCGTCATGGAGGGCAAGTGCGTGCTCTTCAAGTCTTTCGGAAATGTAGATGCCTTCCCGCTCTGCGTCAGGACAAAGGACGTGGACGAGTTCGTCAACACCGTATACAACATCTCCGGTTCATTCGGCGGAATCAACCTCGAGGACATCTCCGCACCCAGGTGCTTCGAGATCGAGCGCAAACTCAAGGAGAAGTGCGACATTCCTATCTTCCATGACGACCAGCATGGAACGGCAGTCATCACTCTTGCAGGACTGACGAACGCCCTCAAGGTTGTCGGAAAGAAGAAGGAAGAAGTGAAGATCGTCACATCCGGAGCAGGTGCAGCCGCTGTTGCAATCGTAAAGCTCCTTCTTTCCGCAGGATTCAAGGACATCACCATGTGTGACAGAAAGGGCGCCATCTACAAGGGCAGGGAAGGCCTGAACTGGATCAAGGAGGAGATGGCTGAGAAGACGAACCTCGAGCAGAAGAAGGGAAGCCTTGCAGACATGCTCGTCGGGGCCGATGTCTTCATCGGAGTCTCCGCTCCCGGTCAGGTCACCACTGAGATGGTGAAGACCATGAACAGGGATGCCATCATCTTCGCATGCGCAAACCCGACACCTGAGATCTTCCCGGAAGAGGCCAAGGCCGGCGGAGCAAAGGTCATCTCGACCGGCAGAAGCGACTATCCGAACCAGATCAACAACGTTCTGGCTTTCCCCGGAATCTTCAGGGGAACATTCGATGTCAGGGCATCCGACATCAACGAGGAGATGAAGGTCGCCGCAGCCGAGGCTCTTGCCTCGCTTGTCAGCGATGAGGAGCTCTGCGCAGACTATATCATCCCCAAGGCATTCGATCCGCGTGTTGCACCCGCGGTTTCAAAGGCCGTTGCTGAAGCAGCTAGAAGATCCGGAGTTGCAAGGATCTGAGTTTTTTCTCCAATATACACGAAAGCCGTCCCAAGTCAGCTTGGCGACGGCTTTCATTTTTTGTCTGTCAGAATCGGATCAGCACATCTTCTTCTTGATGTCCGCAAGTCTGTTCAGGGCCTCGTACAGCGTCTCGTCCTTCTTTGCAAAGTGGAGTCTGACGATGTCATTGATGTCCTCTCTGAAGAACGATGACCCAGGAACTGCGGCAACACCGACTTTTTCGGTCATCTTCACGCAGAAGTCGACATCGCTCTGGCCCTTCTTGAGATAGGGTCCGATGTTGGCAAGGACGAAGTATGCACCCTGCGGATCGGTGAACGGGATCCCTATGTCCTTCAGTCCGTCGGTGAAGAGCTTCTTCATATGGGCATAATGGTCGCCGAACTCCTTGTAGTAGCTGTCCGGGAACTCGAGACCCACCACGGCGGCTTCCATAAGAGGTGAGGCACAGCCTACGGCGTTGAAGTCGTGATACTGCTTGATCCTCTCCATGATCGGCTGGGGTGCGATTGCATATCCCAGTCTCCATCCTGTGACCGAGTATGTCTTGGAAAGGCTTGAGCAGCTGACTGTCCTCTCCCACATGCCGGGAAGGCTGTTCATGTAGATGTGCCTGTTGTCGTCGTAGACGATGTGCTCATAGACCTCGTCCATGATGGCGTAGACATCGTATCTGATGCACAGGTCGGCGATGAACGAAAGCTCCTCACGGGTGAAAACCTTTCCGCTGGGGTTGGATGGGTTGCAGATCAGGATGGCCTTTACATTCGGCTGCTTGAATGCATCCTCAAGGACCTGGGGATCGAAGTTGAACACCGGCGGTACAAGGGGAACGAAGATGGGCTCGCAGTCGGCCATGATGGTCTGTGCGTGGTAGTTCTCGAAGTAGGGCGAGAACATGATGATCTTGTCGCCGGGATTGGTCAGGGCGAACAGGGTATCGACCATGGCCTCGGTGGAGCCGATCGTCACGACCATGTCGGTCTCAGGATCCAGTGTCCTTCCCATGAAACGTCCGGCCTTCTTTGCGAGGGCACGACGGAAGTTGGGTGCACCCATTGTGATGGGGTACTGGTGAGGGCCTGTTGCGGCAACCTCTGCAAGACGGTCTGTCATTGCCTTGGGCGGATCGAAATCAGGGAAGCCCTGTGCAAGGTTGATGGCGTTGTTTGCAATCGCGATACGCGTCATCCTTCTGATCACCGAATCGGTGAAGTACTGATTCCTTCTGCTCATTTCCTTCATATGTCAACCTCCGTCGGATTATGCGATCCGATAATGATGATATCGTTATTGTGAATCTCTTCCAAGTAGGAAGGCCTTCCTGTTCATTTCCAGGAACTTTGCCGGCACGCTTGTCTCAATGGTGTCAAGCCACTGTTTCTCGGAAAAGTCGAAGTGCTTCGAAAGCCTTCCAAGAAGGGCAAGGTTGACGGCTTTTGTGGAACCTGCCTGTTGTGCGAGGCTCAGGGCATCGAAGCACTCCAGCTTTATGTCCAGACCCTTGAGCTTTTCAGAGAGGTTCTCCGGATATGTCGCCGCACCTGTGATGACGGGCATCGGGTTGATCTGCTGTGTGTTCGTGATCAGCAGGCCGCCTTTCTTCAGGTACTCGACATAGCGGGCGGCCTCGAGGATCTCGAACGAGATGATGATGTCGGCCTGTCCCTTGTCGATGACGGGGGAGAATACCTTCTCGCCGTAGCGCACATATGTCACGACGCTTCCGCCGCGCTGGCTCATTCCGTGGACCTCGCTGACCTTGACGTCCAGTCCTTTCTCAAGGAACAGCTTTCCCAGAAGCTTGCTGGCAAGGAGGGTTCCCTGTCCGCCGACTCCGACTATCATGATGTTTGTTGTCATCTCAGGCCTCCTTTCCTATTGCATTCTGCCTGCAGAGCTGGCTGCAGACGCTGCATCCCACACACTGGGTCGAATCTATCACGGCTTTCTTGCCCACAATGCTGATTGCAGGACAGCCGATGTTCATGCAGGCCTTGCATCCTATGCACTTCCCGCTGTCGACGGAAATCGGGCCGGGATGCTTCACGGTCTTGAGCAGGGCGCACGGACGTCTGGAGATGATGACGGACGGCTCGTTGCATCCGACCTCCTCCTTGATGGCCCTGTCGCATTCCTCGAGGTTGTAGGGATCCACAACACGTACGCGTCTGATTCCTATGGACCTGCAGAGGGATTCGAGGTCGATCTTCGTGCAGGGGTCGCCCTTCAGGTTGAAGCCTGTGGTCGGGTTCTGCTGGTGGCCTGTCATTCCGGTTGTGGAGTTGTCCAGGATGATGACTGTGGAGGCGCTTTCGTTGTAGGCGATGTTTACAAGACCTGTGATTCCACTGTGCATGAAAGTAGAGTCTCCGATGACCGCCACTGTCTTTCCTGCAAGACCTGCGGCTCCGGCCTTGTTGAAGCCGTGAAGACCTGAGACCGAAGCACCCATGCAGATTGTGGTGTCGGTTGCCTTCAGCGGGGCCGTGGCACCGAGGGTGTAGCATCCGATGTCTCCCAGGACGGTGAGCCTGTTCTTCTTCAGGATGTAGTACAGACCGCTGTGCGGGCATCCCGCGCACATCACAGGAGGACGTGCCGGAATCTGGTCGTCGAGCTTCTCTCCCT
>JBGVBT010000083.1:0-8581 GCA_045225895.1 Sphaerochaetaceae bacterium | reverse complement strand
TACGCCGACAAACTCCGGTTGAATCAGATTTACATCAACATCCTTTCCAACGCCATCAAATACACGGAGCCCGGAGGTCGAGTCAGTTTGGATATGCGCGAGGAGGAGAGCCAAAAGTCCGGCTGCGTGCGGATTACCTATGTGGTGTCCGATTCCGGCATCGGTATGAGTCCGGAGTTTATGGAAACTATGTATCAGCCGTTCTCGCGCCAGACAGACAGCCGTGTGGACCGCATTCAGGGAACGGGACTGGGACTGGCCATAACAAAGAAGATGGTCGATCTTCTGGAAGGAGTCATAGAATGCGAGAGCGAGCAGGGGAAAGGAACGACGTTCACCGTCATCTTGGACCTTCCTGTTGCGGACATGAAGAAAGACGATGTGACTCTTGAGCCGGAAGGAGGCGATTTCAATCTGGATGGAATGAACATCCTCGTTGCGGAAGACAACGACATCAACTGGGAGATAATCTCCACAATCCTCGACATGTACGGAATAACTGCAGAACGTGCCGAAAACGGACGTATCTGCGTGGAAAAAATGAGATCGGCATCTGAGGGAAAATACGACCTGATATTCATGGATATTCAGATGCCTGAGATGAACGGACTTGATGCCACAAAGGCCATCCGCGCTCTGGACGACCCGTGGGCATCTTCCATCCCGATCATTGCCATGACGGCAGACGCATTTTCGGAAAACATCACGGAATGTCTGAATTCAGGTATGAACGGACATATCGCAAAACCCATAGACGTTGAACTCGTCATCAAAGAGATTCGCAGAATCAAGGAAGAGAGGAAATAATGAAAAAACTGATCTTCATCGTTCTTATCATCTGTATGTTTGTGTCGCTGACATCGTGCGGCAAGAAAAAGGAAAAGACCGAAGCGGGGTTCAAGCCTGCTTTGGACAAGGAAACAAGCTGCAGCATCACTGTGGTCGGAAGTTATGACAACTTCGAGGCTTTGGAAGCAGAATTCGACAGGTTCAACGAGATCTATCCGAACGTACGTCTGAGGTATGTGAAACTGGACGACTACAACAATACGCTGGGTACGGTGTTGGAAGGCAACAACAGACCCAACATTTTCTTCTCCACTGCCTCGATGATCGGAAACCGGAAATTCGATTCAGTCTTTGCTCATATGGAGAATCTTTCGGATCCGGCTTTGAAGTTGGATCTGGGCTGTATCCGCCCCGGTCTCATCAACCACGATGCGGAAGACCGTGTGCTTATGGTTCCGGTTTTCTCCAGAACATATGGCATGCTGGTGAACAACGGTCTTTTCGAGAAGGAAGGCCTGAAAGTTCCTACCACATTGGCAGAGCTCCTGGCCGTCTGTGGGGAATTCCGGAAAAAGGGATACGACAGCCCCATGATGGGTTACAGCCTCAAATCTTCCAGCTGTCTGATGAATACGGTGGCCTATCCGCTGTTTGTCGCCACGCTTGCCAAAAACCCGCAGGCCCTGGCGCTTGCCAACGAACTTGATCCCGCGGCGGGAGAATATATGCGACCGGCACTGGAAACTGTGGAGAAGCTGATTCAGAAAGGATGTGTCAATCTTGAGGCGTGCGATCAGATCAAGGATAACTATACGAAAGTGATTCTCCGCTTTTTCGAGGGCGACGTGCCTATGATGATCTGTGCCGGAGATACCGTGTCCGGCACAAAGAAAAGGGAAAGCCAGTCCGAGGCTTTCTCCAACGCACCTTTCAGCTACACATTCTCACCGATTCCGCTGACAGATGCCGGCGGTTATTTCATTGACAGTCCTTCCGTGGAGTTCTCCGTCAACAAGGACTGCGACAATCTGGACATGACAAACGAATTCATGAGGTTCCTGATTACGAAAAACGAGTTGAACGAGATGGCTTCCGTGAAACGTCTGGTGACACCTACCACGGATCTGTCATTTGATTCGGTCTACGCTCCTTTCGGTCAGGTTCCGACAGAACGCACTTTCTCACCTGAGGTACTCGGCATCAAGGATCCGCTTTCGGTTCAGATCAGGAATGCGGCTTTCAAGGTCGGAAAGGGCGAACTGTCCATAGACGAGGCCATAGCAATGTACGGGAGTCTCAAATAGGCCGATAGGACCTGTGTCCGAAGAGGATGGACCCAATGGGAGGCTTGATAAATGGTTGATACGATCCTTAAAAACGAAATTCATGCAGAACCCGGAGCCTCGCGTAAACGTAAGCTCCTCATTGTAGAGGACGAGTTCGTCAACCGCGAGATTCTGGTTGCGATGCTGGAATCAGAATATGAGATGATTCCCGCCGTATCCGGAGAGGAGGCAGAATCAGTCCTTCTCAGTCAGGCCGGAGAGATCAGTCTTGTTCTGCTCGATCTGAATCTTCCCGACCGGCATGGTCTCGATATCCTTCGTGAAATAAGGGAGAATCCGCGCACGGCAAAAATCCCCGTGATCATTCTGACATCCGACAAGGAAGCGGAGGTGGAATGCCTGAATCTCGGAGCCATAGACTTCATCCCGAAACCTTACCCAAACCCTAAGGTCGTTCAGGCACGTATTCGGCGTACAATCGAGCTTTCAGAAGACCGGGATCTGATCCGCGGTACAGAAAAAGACCACCTGACCGGACTTTATACGCGTGAGTATTTCTACCGTTACGCCGAACAGTACGACACTTACAATCCTGACGTTCCGACCGATGCACTGGTTCTGGACATCAACCATTTCCAGATGATCAACGAGCGTTTCGGAAAGCAGTACGCAGACGAGGTCCTTGTCAGAATAGGACAGGCCATCCTTGCATCTGTCGGTTCATCCGGCGGAATCGCCTGCCGGAGAAGTGCCGACATGTTCCTCGTCTACTGTCCTCATCTTTCGGACTATCAGGCATTCCTCGACGGGGTTGTAACCGCCGCCTGTGGTGAGGACAAAGGCCGGATCCGCATACGTCTGGGAGTCTGCTCGGAATCCGACAGATCGGTTGAGATTCAGAACCGTTTCGACCGGGCCAAAATTGCCGCCGACACCGTCCGCGGAAGCTTTACCGACTGCATCGCTTTCTATGACAATGCCCTGCATGAGAAAGAGGTTTTCGCCGAACGTCTGCTCGACGAGTTTCCGGCGGCGATCGACGGAAAGCAGTTCTCCGTCTACTTCCAGCCGAAATACGATATCCGTCCCGAAAAACCTGTTCTCTGCGGTGCTGAAGCTCTGGTGCGTTGGATTCATCCGGAGCTGGGCGTCATCAGCCCGGGCATTTTCATCCCGCTGTTTGAGAACAACGGGCTGATCCGTATTCTCGACCAATATGTATGGCGGGAGACCGTCATTCAGATTGCCAGGTGGAAAAAGAAATACGGCCGCACCATCCCTGTGTCGGTCAACGTCTCACGGATCGATATGCTGGATCCCGATCTTGTCGATTTCCTACGAAATCTGGTGTTGAGCTGCGGACTTGAATTCTGCGATCTGCATCTTGAGATCACCGAATCCGCCTACACAGAGGATGCGCAGCAGATCATAGCCACCGTCAACAGTCTGCGTGACACCGGATTTGTTGTCGAAATGGACGATTTCGGATCAGGTTATTCCTCTTTGAACATGATTTCCAATCTTCCGATCGACGTCCTTAAGCTGGATATGATGTTCATCCGCAGCGTGTTCAGGGAGAACGGTAACCTGAGGATTCTGAAGGTGATTGTTGATATTGCGGATATCCTTTCGGTTCCTATGATTGCCGAAGGGGTTGAGACCAGAGAGCAGATGACCGCTCTGCGGGAAATCGGCTGCGATATGGTTCAGGGATACTATTTCTCCCCGCCCAGACCGGCCGGAGAATTTGAGAAACACATACTTGAATGGCTCCAGGCTGTGGAGCCGTCATCCGTACGAAAAAAGGAGCGAAAATGCTGACTGTCAATAAACTGCGCGAGTTCGGTGCAAATGTCGATGAAGGACTTCAGCGTTGCGTCAACAACGAGGCCCTGTATCTCAGACTGGTAGATAAGGCTGTCCGCGATCCGGCGTATGAATCTCTGCGGGAAATACCTGAAACAGGGGACCTTGAACGGGGTTTCGAGATAGCTCACGCTCTGAAAGGCGTGACCGCGAACCTTGCTCTGACGCCGCTTCTCATTCCGATCAGTGAGATAACCGAACTGTTCAGGAATCGTACTGAGACCGATTACCGTCCATACATCGAATCGGTTATCGCAAAACGGGACGAGTTGATTGCCCTGTCAATCTGATCAAGATGAGCATGCTATAACGCGGAAGATTATCCTTGGACAGTTGCTTGAAAGAAAGATATAATGGCCTAGTATTCGGAGAAACGTATGGAAATCAAAGTGTTCAAGGGAAAGGCTCTGATAGTCGCAATGTGGATCATCTTCATGCTGGTCTCGGCATTCGTGTTCTATGAGGTTGAGGAAGGCCTTTACACAAACAAGGCCAAGAGCGAGCTGGTCGAGCAGGCCGAGAACATATCAAAGCAGATTCCGTCGATAATCGAGAACGATATGTATTCTGATATCGGTGGACTGAAGGTTCTTATGTCAAAACTGAAGGCGGCTGCCTTCAAGCTTCAGGATTTCGATACGATAGAGCAGGCCAAGCCGTTTCTTGATGATTTCACATCCGTAGCCGGAATCGACGGCCTTGTTGTCGTTGACAGAAGCGGAAATCTTCTCTATGGACCGGAAGCCGAGTTCGCAAAACTGAACTACAGTGCCGAAATGATCGGAACTGTTCTGGATCAGAGGCTTTACAAGAGCGTCTCGGATAAATTGGACGACTTGTCCGGACTCAGCAGCTACATGCAGAAAGCTTACCTGTCCGAGGGCTGCATGGATATTTCAGGAAAAGCCTATACCTGGGGAGTGGGTGACCACTGGCTGATTGCCATCACCAACGACGAGTCTTCGGCTCAGCAGGAAGTCATGGAGCACTTCGACTGGAGTAAGGCACTCCAGAAAATCACCATCGGAAACAGCGGAAGTCTCATTGCCGTGAGAACCAGGGACGGAGAGATCATGTCCTGTGCTGATGAGAAACTCGTCGGAGAGACAATCGGAAGCATCGGGATGAACGTGTCGGGATTCGGATGGATTACAAGTGTCGAGGATCTTCAGTCTGCCTTTACGGATGCCTATAAGGTTAAATCCGTAAAGGTTGGCGTTGTGGATAAGCTTGCGACCCGTCTGGACATTGATGATGTGGTGATTCTGGCCCTTCTTCCTGTCAGCGAGGTGACTGCCGATGCCTTGGGCGCCACTCTTCTGACCGAGCTCCTTATCGGTCTGACATCTGGTCTTTTCATTCTCTATGCGTTGCTGTATGCGGGTTTCGAGCCCGGATTTGAAGTGGATGGAAAGTACAAGGTCCTCTCCGACAAGCTTGTGGTTGCGGGGATACTGGTGGTATGCAGCGTGTTCCTGTTCAACACATATCTCAACTCGCTTTCCTCCTATTCATACAAGTTCAGATACTGCAAGACTAAGGTCAACAGCGTTGCGCAGTTCATGGAAGAGAACGAAAACGCCAAGGACGAGCTTCAGAACTGGTTCGACGGTGAATACCTTACCCGTGCCAGGATGGTCAAATGCATTCTCAACCACACTGAGAGGGGAACCGTAACCCGCGGCTACATAGACAACCTGAGCAGAAACATGGACATCAGGTACATGTATATCTTCAACGGAGACGGAGAGCTGCTTCTGACCAATTCCAGATACGACAGAATCAAGATCGATTCCGAATCTCCGTTCTATGCTCTCCTCGAGGGTAGGATGGAGGTTGTCACGGCACCCGAATACAAGGGACTGATGGGCGAGACCCTGGAAACCGTTGGAATTTCAATGACTGATGAGCAGGGTGACGGAGATGGTGTCCTTCTGACCATGACCAACCCGCTGGAGCCTCAGACAATAGGTTCCAACCTGGGTTACATGAGTGCTTTCAGACAGGTCAGCCTCACGGAAGACTCCGGCATAATGGCCATAGACAGCAACACGATGGAAATCTGCTACATGGCTACGATAGTCAATGGTGGCTATGTGATTGGTGACGGCTCGTTCGACTACAAGGGTAAGAACATCTCCGTTCTTGGTATGGACGAGGGCAAGATAACGGACAACTTCAACGGAAACATCGTTGTGAACAAACGGCTCTATTTTGCCTCGGTCAAGAGGAGCGGGGAGCACTTCTTCGTTGTAATGAAGCCTCAGATCACCATTGATTTCATAAGACTTGTATCTGTGTCCATTGCTGTTTCACTTTCAACCGCATTCGTGGCTGCTGTGATATTGGTCTTCAGGAAGCGGAAGAACCTGTTCAAGGATGCCAGGGTAATACCGGTGGGAACTGCGAGAGCAAAAGTTGTGTTCTCCAGCTTCGAGGATGAGGTTGAGCTTCTTATGGGCAACATGCAGAGAAGGAACCCGCTTTTCTTTGAAAGCAGGTGGCCGGAAGACTGCAGGAAGTGGAAGGACAAGGCTCCCGGACAGAAGTTCGCGATTCTGTCCAGATATGTCCTGATTCTGACCATAGCGACTATTCTGGTCCAGTCGCAGATCGCAACTACGAATTCAATCTGGTACTACTGCGTCAATGGTGAGTGGGACAACGGAATCAACCTGTATTCAATCACCAGATGTCTGACTGGCATAGGTCTTCTCGTAGTCTCAAAGCTGGTGATACACAAATTGTTGTTCTGGATTGCCCGTGCATCACGGCCCAGAGGAGAGACTCTGTGCAGTCTCCTGGACCACTTCAATGTCTATATCCTCTCCATCATCGGTTTTTTCCTCTGCCTTTCATATTTCGGAGTCAACACCAAGGCACTGACGTTTACTGGAGGTGCGGTCGGAGTGATATTCGGTATCGGATGCCAGACGATTGTGGCCGATATCCTTGCCGGTCTTATCATGACGCTCGAGGGTGTTGTCCATAACGGAGACATGGTTATGTTCGACGGCAAGCCCGAGATCATCCAGAGTATCGGAGTCAGGACAATCAGGCTCAAATGGCAGGACGGAATCAAGACGGTCAGGAACAACGAGTTCAGGAACCACATCACCCTGTCTTCTGACAGGATCGATATCATCACTGGGGAGTTGTCAGTAGACTGGTCAATGCCGATCGAGCGGATCGAGAAGGTCCTGGAGAAGGAACTTCCAAGCATAGGAGAGAAACTGAGGGAGATTTCCAAGGATCCTTCCATTGTCGGACCGAAATTCAAGGGAATCAAGCAACTCGAAAAAGACTCTGTGGTGCTTTCGTTCGTGCTTCTCTGCCATCACAGGACTGCCAGGGAGATAAAACCTGTCTTCAACAAGGAGCTCAAGCTCATGTGCGAGCGAAACAACATCAACCCGCCTGTTCCGGAGATCAACGTCATTTAGAACTGATCGGTTGTTATGACCTCTATTCCCTTGTCCTCGAGAAAAGTCCGGAAATCTGCGTCTATTGAATCCGTGACGAAGGCATCGATCTCATCCCAACGGCACAGCGAGGCGAACGCCTTTCGGCCGAACTTGGACGAATCGGCAAGGAAGACAACCTTGTCCGAAGCTTTCATCATGGCCCGTTTGAGTTCGGCCTCCATCAGGTTGGTGGAGGTGATTCCGTCTCTGTTGTAGTTTGCGGCACCCATGAAATAGACATCGGCGTTGAGAAGCGACATGGCGCTGTTTGCCAGAGGCCCTATGGTTCCCATGTAGGAACGCTTCAGGCTTCCTCCGATGATGAATACCTCCACCGAGGGATCATCCTTGAGCCTGTCCACGGCAGGGATGGAGTTTGTCACCACTGTGATGTTCTTTCCGGACACGTATTCAAGAAGGTGAACTGTTGTCGATCCGGAATCCACGATTATTGTGCTTCCTTCTGTGATGAAACCCGCGGCCATGGCAGCAATTGCCTTCTTCTGCTTTCCATATTCAGTCATGGTTGCCGACAGAAGTCTGGCCGTGCTTTTCTTTTCAGCGTTCATTGCTCCGCCGTGGGTCCTGACCAGAGTTCCGGTCTTCTCCAGCGCTGTCAGGTCGGACCTGATGGTGACGGCGGACACGTTGAGTTTCTGTGCAAGTTCCTCCACGGTGACGTACCCGGGGATAGAGAGGATTTCAGTGATCTGACGTCTTCTTTCGTTGATATCCATCCGTGCCTCAATAGTGGGCCCAGCCGGCCTTCACATATCTGTCGGTGATTTCCCTGATGTATCCGTTGAACTTCTCGCACTCGTCATGGTCATTGGATACGACTTCCCAGCGGCACATGGCTTCCTCGCTGCGTGAGATCCTCTGTGCCACCTGGACCCATTTCGTTCCCTCGAGCGAATAGTCGGCGCTGAACGTCAGAGGAAGGTTGAATCTCATCAGGCAGGCATCCAGGTCCGTTCCGTCGTCCATGTCCTTGATCACGGTTGCGCCCAGCTGCACCATTCTGGCTTCCACTTCATCCATAAGCAGGGGCATTTTCTCTGGGGCGGCCTCGCAGTGCAGCGGCCACTCGCGCTCTCTGAAAAGCGATGTCTGAAGCTCGTATGCCCTCTGGTATGCCTCGGGATTCTCCCTGTAGCACCTGGAGCTGAGGAGGGC
>JBGVBT010000082.1:0-3898 GCA_045225895.1 Sphaerochaetaceae bacterium | reverse complement strand
TATACAGAAACGGGCTGTCTTTCGATGGCCTTGGAATGGAATCTTACAGGAGGTACGATAGCTGATGCTGTTCGACAGATACCCCGTTCTTGAAGATGAAACGATCCTCATCCACAAGATGAGCGAATCCGATGCAGACGATCTTCATGCCTTGGCGACAGATCCGGAAGTATACAAAACCCTTCCGACTTTCCTTTTCGAGCAGAAGTATCCTGATGCCACGGATGTGATAAGACGCATGGACAAGGAATGCTTCGAGAAAAAGGATTCGATCATCATGGGTGTGTACCTGAAAACCGACCCACAGAGGCTGATAGGTATTGCCGAACTGTACAACTATGAGGAAGACAAGCAGAAGGCTTCAATCGGATATCGTCTTAACCCCGAATTCTGGGGCAAGGGTCTGGGAACAAGAATCGCGGCCCTTCTCAAGGGCTATCTGATGGACCGCGGCGACATAAAGACAATCACCGCCCATGTGATGAAGTCGAACACAGCCTCTGCCACTGTCCTTTCAAAAAACGGATTTCTGGCCAAATTCCAGGATGTGCTCGAGGATTGGGGCTACAAGGAAAAGCTTCTTACAGACAAATACCTGTTCAAGAAGGCATGGATGTACAATACGGTCGGGAAATCCGAAAACAGACTGGATGCCCCCGACAAGGTAACAGGCAGAGCGATCTACACCGCCGACATAAGAATGGACGGGGTTCTGGAGGTCTCGCTTGTAAGGTCTCCCGTCGCTCATGCGGTTCTGAAAGGAATCAAGGCCCCTGCAATTCCAGAAGGCTGCTATCTTTTCACCGCCAAGGATCTGAAGCAGAACTTCATCCCGTCCATCTTCAGCGAGCAGCCCGTGCTTGCCTATGACAGGATCCGCTACCAGGGCGAAGCCGTTGCCGTTGTCGCCGCTCCGACAAAGAAGATGGCGGACGAACTGGCATCTGAGGTTGAACTTGACCTCGAGGTCCTCAGGACCGTTGATGGAATAGACGACGCTCTGGACGAGGGCTTTCCTAAACTCTTCGAGAACGGCAACATCTGCTCGTCGTTCCATTCCGACAAGGGCGATGTTGATTCGGCATTCAAGGACTGTGATCTGGTTCTTGAGGGTTCCTTCGAGACACCGGTCCAGATACACGGTTTCATGGAACCTGAGGCCGCGTTCTGTCATATTGACGACTGTGGAAGGCTGTCGATAATCTCATCCACCCAGAACGCCTATGCTGACCTGTACACCGTCGCAACCGCAACGGGACGGGACCCCTCTGCCATCACATCCCGGGCTGCCACGGTAGGTGGAGCATTCGGCGGAAAGGACGGCAACACCGCCCAGGTCTATGCCGCTGTGGTGACCCATCTCACAGGACAGCCTGCAAGATTTGTCTACAGCAGGGAGGAGAACCTCAGATGGGGCATGAAACGCCACAGTTCGAAGACCCATGCAAAGGTCGGGTTCTCCAAGGACGGACACATTATCGCCGCAGACTGCAGCATGCTTCTGGACGGCGGAGCCTATGCACTTCTGGGCCCCTCGGTCCTGAGACTGGGACTCGAGCATTTCACAGGAGCTTACAGCGTTCCCAACGTCAGGCTTGACGGAAAGCTTCTGTACACGAACCATGCGCCGGCTTCGGCCATGAGAGGCTTCGGTGCCCCTCAGGCGGCATTCGCATTCGAGAACCTTCTCAACCGCGCGGCCGCAAAACTCGGAATCAGCCAGCTTGAGATAAGGAAGATCAACGCCATCCATAAGGGACAGAAAGGTCCCATGGGTGGAGAGAACGAGCACGAGATAGCTCTCTCGGAGGCTCTGGACAAGTTCAGCCAAAGCGATTTCTACAGGGAGATGACCGAGAACCCCGAGAAAGGATGCGGATATTCGATTGCCGTGGGTATGATGTCCAGCGGACTTGGAAAACACATTCCCGACACCTGTCATGTGACAATCGACAGAAATGGGGATTCATATACCGTCAGGACATCGCTTGTGGACATCGGACAGGGCAGTCAGACGGTCCTTGCCCAGATCGCCGCTGAGGCACTGGGAGTGGACATCAGATGCATAGACATGCAGATGGGACAGACGGACAACAATGCCGACAGCGGCTCCACCGCAGCAAGCAGGTCAACGTTCGTCTGCGGAAACGCAATTCTCAAGGCGGCAGCGACCATCCGCAAAGGTGCGGACCATGCAGAGGAAAGCTATGCCTTCCCCGAGGCTTCGGGAGAGGCAATCCACACATACTTTGCCTTCATGGTCCAGGGTGCCAAAGTCAGGATAAATCCGGTTTCCGGAGCTGTTGAGGTTCTCTGGATGCACAGCACAACCGATACGGGCCAGGTGATCAATCCCACCGTTTTCTACGGACAGGTCTTCGGCGGTGTTGCAATGAGCCTCGGCATGACGCTTTCGGAGCAGATCAGGTACAGGGACGGCATCAGTGCCGAGAACAGCCTTGCAAACTACATAATGCCCACGGCAATGGATGTCCCCAGACTCACCGGGGACTACAAGGTCAAGCTGGAGCCCACAGGTCCGTTCGGAGCAAAAGGAATGGCTGAGCTGCCGACAGTTGCGGTGGCCCCGGCAATTTCATCAGCCGTCTGTTCCCTCGTTCCCGGACTTGAGTTAAACAGACTTCCGATCGACAGGATGGAGATCCTCAAAGCAAGGAGCAACGGATGAGCTACAGACTTCATATTCCAACAACACTTGACCAGGCACTGGAAATCAGAAGACGCACAGACGGAACATACCTTGCCGCAGGAACCGTCATTCTTGTGAACCACCGTCACAGCGGAGACTTGATCTCTTTGGAGAAGATCGAGGGTCTGACCTCGATTAAGGAGGATTCCGAGTCAATCAGGATAGGGGCTCTGGCCACTTTCGATGACATTGAGAACAGCTGTCTGATAAAAAGGAATCTTCCAGCTCTCTGGCAGGCTGCCTTCAACACGGCAGGTCCCCAGATCAGAAACCGCGCAACGATCGGAGGCAACATCGGATGCTTCTCTCCGGCTTCGGATACCGTGACGGCTCTTGTTGCCTTGGATGCCGAAGTTCAGGTATTCGATGGTTCATATCACAATATTAAAATCGAAAATCTTAGAAGTCTTGAGAAAGAGGCCATCATTACTTCGGTGATTGTTCCCAAGCGTTTCGGTTTCTCGGCATTCGAGAAAGTGGGTAAGCGCAATGCGATGTCCGTCTCCGTGATCAACATGGCCATTGCGGAAAACAATGGAGAGGTGAGGCTTGCAGTCGGATGTGCATCGCCTTATGTCCTCTATTGTAAGGCAACCTCCGAATCTCTCAGCACCGGAGCGACGGATCTTGGGAAGGCAAAGGAAATCCTTCTTTCGGAGATCCGCCCGATCGATGACCGATGGGGGACTGTGGAGTACAGAAGGGCCGTTGCCGTGAATCTTCTGGAGAAACTCGTAAAGGAGGCAGGACTATGAAGACAGTAAGGTGCACCGTAAACGGGAAGGCCGTTGAAAGGACAATTTCGGATGACATGAGCCTTCTTTCCTTCCTCAGGGACGAACTTGGACTTACCGGAACAAAGGAAGGCTGCTCTGAAGGAGACTGCGGGGCATGCACAGTGATCGTTGACGGAAAGAGCGTGAACAGCTGCCTTTTTCCGGCTCCTCTTGCAGAAGGATGCCACATCCTGACGATCGAGGGCCTTGAGGAAAACGGGGAGCTTTCCAGAATCCAGAAGTCCTTCATCGAACACGGAGCCGTCCAGTGCGGATTCTGCACGCCGGGAATGATAATGTCCGCATATTGTCTGCTTCAGAAAAACCCGAATCCTACAGAGGAGGAGATCAGGCGGGCCATCAGCGGAAACATCTGCAGATGCACAGGCTATCAGCAGATTGTGGATGCGAT
>JBGVBT010000081.1:0-16147 GCA_045225895.1 Sphaerochaetaceae bacterium | reverse complement strand
GTCGGACACGGGCAGGGAAGGTTCCGCAGACGGGACAGCAGCAGCTTCAGCAGGAAAGCAGGTTCCGTCCTTCAATCCCTGGAGCATGGGCTTCTGCCTGTTGATTTCATTCTGCCTTTCATTTATCATCACACTGATTATTTGGTTGTTCGGCAGGAACAAAGGACAGGACGATGATTCTCAACAAGAGAAACCCGGAGACTCTGGAAACAATTTCGACTTTGATTAAGGATGGTGGAGTAGCCATACTTCCCTGCGATACCATCTATGGTCTTTGTGCGGCATATCCCATCGGAGAGAAGGCACTTATGGACATCAAGGGAAGAGATTCCAGCAAGCCTTTCCTCGTCCTTGCCACGCTCGAACAGGTGAAGAATCTCTGTTCGGACATTCCTGAGGACATCCTCAGCGCCTGGCCTGCGGCACTCACCGTCATTCTGAACAAGAAGGACGGAGGGACAATCGGAGTCAGGGTTCCAAACGACTGCTTCCTTCAGTCTCTTCTCGAGATGGTAGGCTGTCCGATCTACTCCACCAGTGTGAATCTGGCTGGAGAGCCCTCTCTTCACAACCTTACTGCAATCAGCAAGCGTTTCGAGGCACTTGTGGATGTAATTGTCAGAGGAGAGGAGACCCAGGGAAAGGTTCCTTCCACTTTGATTGATGCGACATGCAGGCCATACAGACTTCTCAGACAGGGTCTGTACGATGCCAACCACCTTATCAAAGGCTTACACTGATCTCACCGGCCACAAGGATAGAGCAGACATCCACGAATATCGTGAGGAGTATGCATATGGCCATCCTGACTATGCACCATACCAGTTTTCCAACCTGGAAGTTGCTGTCGGTGAATGAAATCCACAGCGCTATTGCGACCATCGCCACGGAAAGTCCTGTAACACACCATGCCGCTATGTTCACGATGCTTACCATAGTCTCCAGGAACGAGGGCTTGAGCTCTATCCAGAACGATATGAAATAGACACAGCACATGAGAAGAAGTGTCAGAAAAAGGCAATTGATGATGGTGTTGGTCAGGCTGAAAACCCGCTGTCTTTGCAACATGGGTAAATGATAGCAGATTGGCAGGGGTTTTGAACATTCAATTGCAAAGTATAATATACGACTATTTTTGTTGCGTTCTCCGCAATCTGGCCTTATCATTATTACAGTAAATTCAAAAATCAAGGGAGAAATCATGGAAAACCTAAATTATCGTTTTGAAAACATCGGTCTTAAGGCTGCGGACATCATGCTCCCCAAAAAGAGCATTGATCTTGGCAAGTGGGCTGTTGTGGCCTGTGACCAGTACACTTCCGAGAAGGACTACTGGGCGGATGTGGACAAAATAGTCGGAAGTGCACCTTCGACCTTGAGACTGATTTTCCCGGAGTGCTACCTGGAGGACGGAGACGAGGAGAAGAGGATCTCCGAAATCAACCGCACAATGAAGGAATATGTCAATGACAATCTTTTCGACACATACAGAGAGTGCTTCATCCTGGTTAAGAGAACGTGTTCCGGTACATCCAGATGGGGTCTCATGGCAGCACTGGATCTGGACAGATACAGCTGGGAGAAGGGCTCAACAAGTCTGATCAGGGCAACCGAGGGCACGATCCTCTCCAGAATTCCGCCCAGAAAACGCATCAGAAAGGATGCTCCGATGGAGATTCCGCACATCATGGTCCTCATCAGCGATGAGAAGCGCTCTGTCATCGAGCCGCTTGCCGCTTCCACGGACAGGCTTTCAAAGGTCTATGACTTCGATCTCATGAAGAACGGCGGCCATCTTGAGGGCTGGCTTGTTGATTGTGAAAAGGACAAGCAGAACATTGCATCGGCATTCGAGGCTCTGTATGGAAAACTCGATCCCTCCAATCCGCTTCTGTTTGCGATGGGTGACGGAAACCATAGCTTCGCGACTGCAAAAAGCTGCTGGGAGGATATAAAGAGGGACCTGACTGAAGAGCAGAGGAAGAACCATCCGGCAAGGTTCTGTCTTGTCGAACTTGAGAACATCTTCGATCCGGGCCTTGTCTTCGAACCTATCCACAGGGTACTGTTCAACGTTCCGGAGAAGGTTTTCCTTGATGAGCTTGCAAAGAACGCCAGGAATGTTGACCTGAAGGAAGTCGGATGCCGTAACTGCATCGCAAAGGACATTGCTCAGACAGATGCCCAGAGGTTCGGATACTGCACGTCTGACCACCATGTTGTCGTGACCCTGACAGATCCGTCAGCCAACATCGCCGCCGGAACTCTTCAGAAGGTCATCGACGCACTCATCGCCAAGGGATACAGTGTTGACTACATACACGGATCAGATGTCACCGACAAACTCGGAAGCGAGAAGGGGAACATAGGTCTGTTCCTTCCTGCCATAGACAAGGGTACGTTCTTCGACACGATCATCAAGGATGGAGCCCTGCCAAGAAAGACATTCAGCATGGGCGAGGCCAATGAGAAACGCTTCTACATGGAGGCCCGTTCCATTATCTGAACAGCAATTCTGTTGCAGGTTGTTGTTTTTTCATAAATCGCCTGAATTGCTCTTCCCATAGTTCAGTCAATCTGATATTTTCTTTTCCAAGAAACTGTGGGAGGAGCTATGGCTTACAAGTTGACCTTTCTGTCATGCAGAATGATTGCAACGGGGGAAGCCTTTCTTTTCCCCGGAATATCGATTTCGTAATCAACCGTAATGGTTGATTTTTTTTTGCTGTTAGGAGGCAGACTTATGAAAAAGCAGGAAGCAATCAGAGATGCAAGAGCTCTGGGAACTCCCAGGATGCTGGTTCTCGGACTTCAGCATCTGTTCGCCATGTTCGGTGCAACCGTACTTGTCCCGATTCTCGTCAATTCGTTCGGACTCCCGCTCTCAATCCAGACAACTCTTCTCATGGCTGGACTCGGAACCCTTCTGTTCCACTTCATCTCAAAGATGAAGGTTCCCGCCTTCCTCGGTTCATCATTCGCCTTCCTCGGCGGCTATGCCGCAATCGCCAGCCTCAATACAGGTAAATATGCGGCAATGTCGGCAGCAGAGAAACTCCAGTATGCCGGCGGCGGAATTGTGGTTGCAGGTCTTCTCTATGTGGTGCTTGCACTTATCGTAAAGTTCGTCGGAGTCAAGAAGGTCATGAGGTTCCTTCCGCCTATCGTAACAGGCCCGATCGTCATCCTCATCGGCCTCAATCTCGCTCCTTCGGCAGTTGCAAATGCAGCAACATGCTGGTGGCTCGCTCTGGTGGCAATCGTCATCATCATCGTGTCCAACATCTGGGGCAAGGGAATGATCAAGATCATCCCGATCCTCCTCGGAGTCGTCGGATCATACATCATCGCACTGATTGCCAGCGCTCTCGGTGCTACAACCGCATCCGGAGATCCTCTTATCAGCTTCTCCACAGTCGCATCCTCCAAGATCATCGGTCTCCAGCCGTTCTTCACAAACTTCGGTGGTTCGATCTGCAAGTTCGACATCACTGCTATCCTCGTCATGGCTCCGATCGCCATCGCTTCAATGATGGAGCATATCGGTGACATATCCGCCATCTCCGCAACAGTCGGAGAGAACTTCATCGAGGATCCGGGTCTCAACAGAACACTGATCGGTGACGGTCTTGCAACATCACTTTCCGCTCTCTTCGGCGGTCCTGCAAACACAACCTACGGTGAGAACACAGGCGTTCTGGTCCTCTCCAAGGTCTATGATCCCAGAGTGGTCAGACTGGCTGCCATCTACGCCATTGTCCTGTCCTTCTCACCGGCATTCGCCGCTCTGATCAACTCAATGCCCACAGCCATCATCGGTGGTATCTCATTCATCCTGTACGGTATGATCTCGGCAATCGGAGTCAGAAACATCGTTGAGAACAGAGTCGACTTCTCCAATTCCAGAAACCTCATCATCGGTGCAACAATCCTTGTCTGCGGACTCGGCTTCACAGATGGAATCAGCTTCTCGATCGGACAGGCCCACATCACACTCACATCTCTTGCCATAGCCTCCATCGTCGGAATCTTCCTCAACGCCGTTCTTCCCGGAAAGGACTACGAATTCGGTTCCGATATCAGCGGCGGCAAGTCCGGCAACCTCGGAACATATTGATAATTGGCATCAGATGTCAAAATTGCGACAGAAAGTACTTGAAAAAGTTATGAATCTTTTGTAAATTGCTTTCTGTCGCTACGACGTTTTGCCACCTTAGCTCAGTTGGCCAGAGCACGTGACTTGTAATCTCGGGGTCGTCAGTTCGAATCCGACAGGTGGCTAAAATGGAGAGGTTCCCGAGCGGTCAAAGGGGGCAGACTGTAAATCTGTTGGCTCAGCCTTCGAAGGTCCGAATCCTTCTCTCTCCACTAGTCATGGTCTTCCTCGAAAGGGGAAGACCTTGTTTTTCTTCTTTACGGGATTGAACGGGTAAAAAAGGTTCTGATGGGAAGCTGTTTCTACGAAAATGGTCTTAAATTCGAATGTCAGGGATGCAACTACTGCTGCAGCTCCGAACCCGGTTATGTATTTCTAAGCGAAAACGACATCAGACGTCTCAGCGACGGGCTTTCCATGGATCGCCAGAGCTTCATCGACACATACTGCAGAGTGGTTGACATGGGAGCTTTCAAGATGATCAGCCTCCTCGAGAAGGACAACTACGACTGCATCTTCCTCCAGGAAGGCGGCTGCAAGGTCTATCCTTACAGACCCAGGCAGTGCGAGACCTATCCGTTCTGGGCCCATGTCCTGGAAGACAGTGAATCATGGGAAGCGGAAGGCAGATCATGCCCCGGCATAAACAAAGGCAAACTGTATACAAAGAAAGAGATTGAGGCTAAACTGAACCGGCGTCTCGGCAATGAACCTGTTATGATCCTGTAGGGTGGGAAATGGCAATCTATTCTGAAGCGGTATTGGAAAGCATAAAGTCCCGGCTCACCATGAGTGAAGTGGTTTCCCCGTATGTACGTCTGACAAGAAAAGGCGACAGATACTGGGGGCTTTGTCCTTTCCACAACGACAAGAATCCATCATTCACCGTAGTTGACAACTCAGGAGCCAACGGAGGCTTCTACAAGTGCTTCGCCTGCGGCAAGGGAGGCGGTCTTTTCAACTTCATAATGGACATTGAGAAGGTGGAATTCCCTGAGGCTGTGGAGATACTTGCAAAGAAGGCAGGTGTCGAGCTGCGCGAGGAATCGGAAGAGGAGAAGAAGGCCCTGGACAGGAAGAAGGCGACTGCCGAACTGTATGACAGGCTTTCCAAGTATCTCCACCAGTACCTTCTCAAAAGTCCGGCAGCTGCCAAGGCAAGGGAATACATCAGTGGGCGTGGTGTCTCGGATGAGATCTGCGAGAAGTTCCAGCTGGGTTATATCCCGGGACAGCAGAATTGGCTTCACAACCTGCTCAACAGACAGAACTACTCGGACGATCTTCTCAACGACAGCGGTCTGTTTGCAAAGGACAACCTGGACAAGGCATTCTTCCGTGACAGGATAATGTTCCCGATAAGGACATGGCAGGGAGGCTGCGTGGCCTTCAGCGGAAGGGACATGTCCGGTTTCAAGGATGCACCCAAATACAAGAACTCTCCGGAGACAAGTCTTTACAGCAAAAGGAATGTCCTGTTCGGCTTCTATGAAAGCCTTTCCTCGATAAAGGAGAAGAAACAGGTCATCATCTGCGAAGGCAACTTCGATGTCATATCCCTGCATCAGGCAGGTCTGGACTATTCCTGCGCCACATGCGGAACAGCCCTTACACCCGAGCACATAAAGCTGATCAAGAGATACTGCGACAGGATCTATTTCCTGTTCGATTCCGATGCCGCAGGACAGAAGGCCACCAGGGCCGCTCTGCTTCTTGCACAGGGCAATGAGATCTCCAATTACGTGATGGTTCTCGAGGGAGCCAAAGACGCATCCCAGATGCTTGAGGAGCAGGGGGAGGAAGCGCTTCAGAAGAGTTGTGTAAATTCAACTCCAGGCTTTCCTTATCTTGTATCTTCGGCCTTAAAAATGTATGATATACGGCAGCCCAAAGGGAAATCGTCTGTATTGAAGGAGGTTAGACCTTATCTTGACGCCACAAAATCCGAAATCGAGCGTCAGGAGTACATAAAATATCTTTCCAACGTTCTCCGGGTATCGGAGGATCAGGTGTTGAGCGATTATCTCAGACAACGCGGAAACGACACAGAGCCGGAAGAGGATTATCCGGAAGCCAAGACGGCATACAACCCGCTGAAGACATCGACAGAGCTCACAGCCATGCTGATCCTCCTGAAGAACAGAAGCAGATTCAACCAGTTCAGGAACCAGGTCAAACTAAGCCATCTCAGTGACGCTGCGGCCATCAAGCTGTATACGGTCCTTGAGGATGCGACTCGTCTGGAAATCAGGACTGATGACGTCATACTTCAGATGATCGATGATCCGGAGCTAAGAGAACTGGCAGTTAGCGCCTTCACAAGCAGAATGTATGAGTGCATGGATGTCGACAAGACGCTCGACGATGCAGTATTCCAGATCAGACTGGCACAGCTTGAACAGAGAAGGATGAACATCCAGAGGATGCTCAACGGAGGGGTGATGGACATTGCGGACGAACAGGAGTTCGCGAGCCTGCTCCAGATGAAGATGTCACTGGACAGGGAAATCGAGGAACTCAAGGGCGAGAGGGAAAACAAGGATTGACTGATGACTGAAGAGAACAGGAACGAGATACTGCAGAAACTGATCTTCTCTGCACAGAATGAGAACAAATTCACTTTGATGGATCTGAAGGACTACCTGCTCGGCGAGCATGTTGATTCTGACGAGGATGTCGCATTCTTCAGAGATGAACTCTCCAAGCTCGGCCTCATAGCCGAGGAGATCGATTCAGATGACTCGGACTACATCGAGGAACCTTCCAGCGACGAGATCGCCGACCTCGAGGAAGAGGGGGAGGAAGACGACCTCCTTTCGGATGATGAGGACGACATGATGGGTGCCGACGAGGCCGATTCGATCGATCTCATAGACGAGCCCACAGATGCCGAGCTGTCCAAGGTGGAGGAAGAGGAATCAGAGGACGAGGATGAGGACGACGAGGATGAGGAAAACCTTGACGAAAGGGACTCCTATACAAAGAGCTTCATCCGCGAGAACTTCTCCGACGGTTCCGTAGCCGAAGGCATATCGAACATCGATGAGGATGTCGAGCAGGTTGTACGCAACAGACCGAACATCCTCGGAACTGACAAGGGTGAGACGAGTTCCGACGACCCGATCAGACTGTATCTCCGCGAGATCGGACGCGAAACACTTCTCACGGCTGATGAAGAGGTGGAGCTCTCCAAGCAGATGGAAGAGGGTGCCCTCATAATCAAGAACGTGATCCAGCAGTCCGGAATCATGATCACCTGCTTCACCCAGATCCTCGAGAAGCTCAACACCAAGTACGAAGAGGCCGAGGACTACAACGCCAAGGACCAGAAAGAGCTCATCACCGAGCAGAAGCGCTACTCATCCTTCTACCGCGAGGGACTTAAGGAGTGCCAGAGTGCCCTTAAGAACTACAACGAGCTCAAGCAGAACAAGTTCGCTTCCGGAGAGGAGATCCTCCATAACGATGAACTGATCAAGAAGAAGCACCAGCTTCTGAAAAAACTCTCACAGATCGAGATCCAGCCCGAAGAGATCACCATGTTCACCGACAGGTTCATCTCCGCGGAGCACAGCATCAACGAGCTCAAGAGCAACAAGACCATCCTCGAGTCAAAGCTCCAGGTTTCAAGCGACAAGGATGTCAGACAGCTTTCCAGAGATCTGGTCACAACATCGAAGCGTGTCGCAGTCGAGGAAAGGCTCGGGATGCCGCTTGAGGACATCAAGGACCTCATCTCCCAGTACCAGACGGCTGTCAGAAGCCTGAGGAAGATAGAGTTCGAGTTCGAGGACAACTGCGATGTGATCCTTGCCCAGGCCATGGAGATCAAACGCGGAATGAAGATGCTCAAGACAGCCAAGGACAGGCTGATCCAGGCAAACCTCAGACTTGTGGTTTCCATTGCAAAGAAATACACAAACAGAGGACTTCATTTCTTCGACCTGATCCAGGAAGGAAACATCGGTCTCATCAAGGCCGTCGAGAAATTCGAGTACAGAAAAGGCTACAAGTTCTCCACCTATGCCACATGGTGGATCAGACAGGCCATAACGAGAAGCATCAGCGACCAGGCAAGGACCATCAGGGTTCCCGTCCACATGATCGAGCAGATCAACAAGGTTGTCAGGGAGTCCAGAATGCTCATGCAGACACTCGGAAGGGAACCGACCGACGAGGAGATCGCCCAGAAGCTCGGTTGGCCTGAGAGCAAGGTCAAGACAGTCAAGAATGTCGCACGTGAGCCCATCAGCCTCGAGACTCCTGTAGGAGAGGAAGAGGATTCGCTTCTTTCCGACTTCATCGAGGACAAGGAAGTCGAGAATCCTGCTACACAGACCTCGTTCGCTCTGCTTCAGGAGCAGCTTCGTGAGGTTCTGGAAACCCTTCCTGCAAGAGAGCAGGAAGTCCTCAAGATGCGTTTCGGTCTTGAAGACGGATACTCATTGACACTGGAAGAAGTTGGGTTGTATTTTGAAGTAACGCGTGAGAGAATCAGACAGATTGAGGCTAAGGCGCTCAGAAGGTTGAGACACCCAAAGCGCGCCAAGAAACTCAAGGACTATGTCTGAGTATCATATAGAATTAGGAGTGATGATTAGATGAAAGAAATCTATAACACACTGAGTAAGCTTCAGGTCGTCTTGGCCAAGATGTTCAAAGTAGAGGACGAGATCAAGGAGATCCCGATGGCTCTTGCCGACAAGGAAGCCGTTCTGCAGAAGACAAAAGTCACTTATCTCGAGCTTCATGAGAAGAGTGAGAAGGTCAAGGAAGAGCTCAAGAATCTGCGCATCAGGCTTGATGAGGCCGGAGTTAAGCGCGAGACCTGCGAGAAGATGATGGAGACCATCACCCAGGCCAGGGAGTTCGAGACTCTGCAGAAAGAGATAGAGGAAGCCAAGAACGCAGAGCAGACACTCAGAAAGGGACTTATCGCCAAGGAGAAGTTCTATGACGAGCTGAATGCAAAGCTTTCAATACAGGAAGAGATCATGGCCCAGCAGACCGAAGAGGTCGAGGAAGAGACAAAGGTCAAGGACCAGCTTGTCGCAGAGAAGCAGGCTGTTCTTGATCAGATCACAGCAGAGAAGGACGAGCTGGCAAAGGACCTTGATCCGAACCTTCTTTTCAAGTTCGAGAGAATCATCAGGAACAAGGGCGGTCTCGGAATCGTTCCCATCCACGGTATTGTCTGCGAAGGCTGCCACATGACGCTTCCTGCCCAGTATGTCAATGATGTCAGAAGATCCACCACAATGGAGACCGAAGGTGTCAGCGAAGAGGATGACATCCACTTCTGCCCGTACTGCAGCCGTGTCCTCTATTATGAGGAAAGCGAAGACGACCAGCACTTCGAAAACCTTTACACCTCTGAGGATGAGGAAGAGGTTGAAGAAGATAATAATGATAGCGATGACTTCATCGGAAGCGATTTCGGTGATATCGATTCGCTTTGATTTTTGAATACTGAAGGTTCTACAAGCAATCGCTTCGGTTTTTGCCGGAGAGGAAAGTCCGAGCTCCACAGGACATGATGCCGGGTAACACCCGGGAGCCGTAAGGCTACAGAGAGTGCAACAGAAAACATACCGCCTGCTTGCAGGTAAGGGTGAAATGGCGGGGTAAGAGCCCACCGGGACAGCAGTAATGGTGTCCGCATGGTAAACCTCATCAGGAGCAAGGCCAAGAAGCATGTGGATTGTCCGTCCGATACATGCGGGTAGGCTGCTAGAGACTGGCGGTGACGTCAGTTCCAGATAGATGATTGCATAAACAGAACTCGGCTTACGGAGAACCTTCTTTTTTGTTATACAGGGGGAATTGCAATGGATAGTAGATTCAGACCGGCATTCCCCCTTTTTGTTTTCATTCTGGTCTCCATAATCCTTGTTTCATGTTCAAATCCGCAGCAGAACTTCGACAAGGGCAGATACGAGGAGACCATCAGACAGATCGACCACATCAAAAGTCCGACTTCAGGAGACCTTCTTCTTAAGGCGAAGTCCTACATTGCCTTGGGACAGGATGAGAAAGCCCTTGAAAGCCTTTTCCTTTATCTCTCGCTTGATGACGGTTCAGACCCCGAAAACAGGGAGTTCGCCGTCACACATTTCCTAGAGCTGAACAGATATGATTCCCTTACCGTAATGGTTCTTCTTCCCACGGACGGTACCGAAGCCCTCAAGGCCCTGTACACTGCGTACAGCAGGAGAGGGGAATACGACAAGGCATCCGAGATACTGACAATCCTCTCAAGAACAATGGATTTCAACGAATACATATCTCTGATGCTAAGTGCACCTCATGACATCGGATACATCATCGACATATTCACCGCATGGTACGGATCAATTGCCGCCGACGACAAGGATGATTATCTCGCTCTTCTGCTGAGGTTCTCATCGGAGATCAATATACCTGAGAACGAGGCCAAGAGGTTCCTTTCTCTGACCGATCTTCTGATGAACGACAGAAACTATACGGAAGACAACGCCAGGCTCTCATGCCTGCTCAAGATAAAGGGAAACATCCTGGACAAGCTGTATGACAAGGTCAATGCCAGAATCTACTGGACACAGGCATATAAGCTCAATCCCGGAGATGTCCAACTGAAGGACAAACTGCAGCAATGATCGGACTTGATGAGTATGGAAGGATAGAGAACCTCGAACAGTGTCTGGAAAACGGCATCCTGGAAATCGAGAATCCTGCCAGATACATAGGAAGCGAATACATATTCGGCAGAAAGCCGTATTCTCCCGGGGATGTGAAATGCGCCATGTGCTTTCCGGACCTCTATGAGATCGGAATGGCAAACAACGCCATCAGAATCCTCTATGACATAATCAACAGGACTGAAGGGGCCTTCTGCGACAGGGTTTTCGCCGTTGCTCCGGATTTCGAGCAAATGCTCCGCCAGAGGAACATCCCGCTTTTCACCATTCAGGAGCATTTTCCGCTGAACAGGCTGGATTACCTGGGAATCTCGATAGGCTACGAGCTTTCGGCCACCAACATCCTACAGATCCTCGATCTCGGAGGAATTCCAATAAGATGCGAGGAGAGAGGTGATTCGGATCCGATTGTCATCGCAGGCGGTCCTGCCATCACAAATCCGCTTCCGTTTGCCAGATTCGTCGATTTCATCCACATTGGCGAGGCTGAACCTGATCTCTCTGAAATCGTCACCATCATTGGAAAATACAAGACCAGATCAGAGCGTATAGCTGCCCTGAAGGATATTCCGTTCCTCTGGTATCCGGGAAAGAGACTTGCAAACAGGGCAGTGGACCTCAAGTTCGGAACACAGGAAGAGGATCCCAGACTCAAACACTTTGCAGTTTCCTCATTTGAAACCGCCCAGGACCACGGAACAGTGGAGATCATGCGCGGATGTCCCAACGGATGCCGCTTCTGCCATGCAGGTCAGTTCTACAAGCCGTTCAGACAGAGAAGCCTGAAGACCGTGTTCGACCTTGTCAGTCAGACAGTGGACCAGCTGGGATACAGGGAGATCACCCTGTCGTCGCTCTCATCCGGCGACTATCCCGATCTGGACAAGCTGATCAAGGCCCTGAACGACACTTACAGGGGACGCAACATCTCGTTCTCGCTTCCGTCCCTCAGAGTCAGCACGTTCAGTCTCAACATACTCGAACAGCTGTCTGAAGTCAGAAAGAGCGGCCTTACGTTCGCAATCGAGACACCCCGTCTGGAAGACCAGAGAAGGCTTAACAAAGAGGTTCCGCTCGAGTCCATCATCAGCATAATCCAGGAAGCCAAGGGCAGGGGATGGAAGCTTGCGAAGTTCTACTTCATGGTGGGACTTCCGTTCATAGACAGGGATACCGAGCAGCAGAACCTTGTTGATTTCCTTGTGGCAATAAGAAATGCCACGAAGATCAACATGAACATCAATATCGGAACCTTCATTCCCAAGGCACATACTCCGTTCCAGTGGGTCAGACAACTTACCATGGAGGAATCCGGAGACCACCTGAGAAGCATCAAGAAGGCCCTTATGTCCGCGATTCCCGGAATAAAGGTCTCGTACCATGAGCCGTCAATCTCCTTCCTTGAGGGCATACTCTCACGCGGTGGATATGACTGTGCGGACCTTATCGAGAAAGCCTACAGCCTGGGTTGCAGACTGGACGCCTGGGATGAGTACATAAGATGGGACCTCTGGCAGCAGGCCATTGCGGAACTCGACTACGACACATCTCCGAAAGAGTGGTCGCTTGACGAGGAACTGCCTTGGGATTCGATCTCAATGAACGTATCGAAAGCTTATCTCAGAAAGGAATACGAGAAAGCTCGGGATGCCGTTCTCACCCATGTATGTGACAGCGAATGCGACCACAGGTGCGGAGTCTGCACTAAGAACGCCGCAAAGGTCCTCAAAGCCGACAACCAGGATTTCGAATCAATAGTTCCCAAGGCTCAAGTTGCACCTCCGGCATATGAATACGTTCAGACCGTGTTCACTTATGAGAAAAAGGGCAGGGCGGTCTACAATTCCCACATAGCCGTCATGAGGCAGTTCGAGATGGCTTTCCAGAGATCCGGTCTCGATGTGCTTTTCACACAGGGCTTCAATCCGAAACCGAAGATGGAGTTCCTCAATCCCATAACAATGGGTGTGATCGGCGAGAACGAGCTGCTTCTCTGCGAGCTTCCCATCAGCCAGATAAACGAATACACCGTATCAAGGCTCAATGAAGTTCTTGCGGAAGGTTTCAATATCAAATCAATGAAGATAATCCCGCAGGACAAGACCGGACGCAAGATATCGCTTTCAAGCAGGATGAAAGGCAGCGTTTATGAAATCACCGACATCAGAGATGCCGAAATCCTTTCCATTCTCGAAAGAAAATGCTCCGAATCCTCAGATGACTACAGACTGGAAAAAAAGTCAGAGGAATCATTCGTACTTACAGTCAACGGAGACAAGAACCTGTTCAAGTTGCTGTTCCCGAAGGAAATGAGCAAGTTCCATATAGCAGGATGCACGAAAATGACCAGAAAGTGCATCCTCATGGAGGATCTATGATCGACTATAAACTCAACAAGACAGACGATGTCTGTCAGAACATGAAGAATCTTTATGATATCGTGACATGTCTCAGAGATCCCAAGGACGGATGTCCATGGGACAAGGAACAGATGCCGCGTGATATCGTCCGCAGCATGCAGGGCGAGATCTATGAATATGTGGATGCACTCAATGAGAACGATGCTCCTCATCAGAGCGAGGAACTTGGAGATGTCTATCTGAATCTTTTCCTTCTCGGAAAGATCCATGACCAGAACGGAGATTTCTCCCTGGCAGAATGTCTCAACGACGCATGCGACAAATACATCCGCCGTCATCCGCATGTTTTCTCAGATGTCCATGTAGACAACACAGAACAGGTTCTGAAGAACTGGAACCAGATCAAAGTTGAGAAAGAAGGCCGTATAAAGTCCGACGAGGATTTCTTCGACGGAGTCCCGAAAGATGCTCCGGAACTTGAGAGATGCTATGCTATATCCAAGAAAGCCGTGAAGGTCGGATTCGACTGGCCGGATGAACAGGGAGTCTATGACAAGATCCATGAAGAACTGGATGAGGTCATGGAAGCTAAGACAGAGGAAAACAGGATGGAAGAACTGGGAGATGTCCTTTTCACAGTTGTGAACCTCTGCAGGAAAATGCACATCAAGCCGCAGGATGCACTGTCATATGCCAATACAAAGTTCATCAGGCGATTCAATATAGTCAACAGACTGGTAAAGGAACGTAATCTCAAATACGAGGAACTGTCTGCAGACCAGTGGGACGATCTGTGGAACATAGCCAAGAAAGAAGCATCTGAGGGGTCTGTCTGACGTTAACCACTTCTAAAGTTTGACAGAAGATGCATTATATCCAATTTTAGGCGATATACACCTATCGGGGAGAAAACAATGATAACAGAATATCCTGACTACAGCCATTCAATCGTGAATCTCGCCTGCTCGGTTCTTAAGTTCTTCAACGTGCCTGATATCAGACACAACAGTCTTCCGGAAGCTGATTCAGTTCTTGAGAAACGCAACCCCCGCAATGTTGTCATCATGGTTTTCGATGCAATGGGAATATCAATCCTGGAACGTTATCTTCCTGCTGATTCTTTCACTAGAAAGCACATCATTCGTCCCATCACTTCAGTTTTTCCTCCGACAACCGTAGCTGCAACCACAGCCATCAACACAGGACTGACACCATTGGAGACAGGCTGGATAGGCTGGATAACATATTTCAAGGAAGTCGACAAGAACGTCATTACATATTTCAATTCGATTCAGAACACAAGGATTCCTGCGGCTCCAGATCATCTTGCCTATACCGCCCTACCCTACAGATCCCTTGGCGTCCAGATCAGGGAAACAGATCCCGATGTCAGATGCATTGCAATCTCACCGTTCAAGGTGAACAGATCGGATCCCACTGTCCAGACAAAATCAATCAGGGAAAACTGTGACGCCATTATCGAGAACACAAGGGAAAACAGGAATTTCATATACTGCTACTGGCCGGATCCTGATGAACAGATGCACAAAACAGGAGTCGATGACAAGGTCAATGTCGCTCCCATACTCAAGGAAATAGATTCAGAAATTGAAAGGCTCTCAAAGTCACTTGGTGATGATACTGTAGTCTTTGTGACTGCAGACCACAGCCAGATCAACTCAAAATGGATATTCCTCAGCGACTATCCGGACCTGAAAAACCTTCTTGTCAGAAACCATTCCATCGAGTTCCGCACCGCCACATTCTGGGTAAAAGACGGAAAGAAAGAAGAATTCAGGGAAAAGTTCGACAACCTCTTCAAGGACCACTTCATTCTCATGACACATGAGGAATTCCTGACAAGCGGTCTTCTCGGAACAGGAGTCCCCCACCCTCGCCTTGACGGATTCATAGGTGACTTTGTCGCCGTTTCAACCGATGAATACTGCATAGACGATGAAAGACAGGATACAACCCTCATCGGCATCCATGCTGGTCTGACAAAGGAAGAGATGGACGTTCCGTTGATTGTGCTTTGAATCAATAATTGTCACATCTCGATTGAATATGTTGGTTGGTAAATAGGACAACACATACTTTTTCAAAAATCTGTTACCAAAACCTTTATGTTTTCGACACTTTTTCTGAATTGGTTTATCAGAAGAAAACTTGGTTCAGATAATCAACTCACTGGATCTTAAAGAAGAGGTAACATGACTCTTAACCAAAACAGTTTGACATATTGTGAAATTGTATATACATTATTGTATGGGAGAAACATATGACAGTTTCTTCCACAGACAACAGATTTGAATGGAATTCTGATAAAAATGCGTTGAACAAAATTAAACACGGAATCTCCTTTGAAGAGATTCTGCCTGTATTTGACGACCCGTTTTTCTTGGAACGATATGACTACAGACACTCTGATTTTTGTGAAGACAGAATGATTGGAATAGGATCAGTTAACGGGAATATTGTTGTAACAACAGTATTTACAGAGAGGAAACGAATTCGGATCATATCCGCAAGACTTGCCTCTCCATACGAGGAGAATGTGTATTATGAATACTGCAGACGTCTTAACAGTTGAAAAAGCCAACGAAATCAGAAACAAAGGAATAGATTTCTCCGACATTCCCGAGATGACTGAAGACGAGGCCCTTGAACTGTATCCGAGAAACTGGAGACCAATGAAGAAAGCCATCTCTGTGAGAATAGACTATGACACGCTCGAGTGGCTCAAACAACCAAATGAAGCGGGATACCAGAAACGCCTCAACGCTGCATTGAGGTGGGCCCGGTTCCATGGATGTCCCATCCAGAATCTATAATCTTACAGATCCAATTGATGGATATAACCACAGTACTGAAGATCTGACCAGTAGATGTTGCTGTAGTTGGAGCTTTGGACACTGAGAGCACCATAAATTAGGATGTAGTTCTTATTAATT
>JBGVBT010000080.1:0-14709 GCA_045225895.1 Sphaerochaetaceae bacterium | reverse complement strand
TAACCATGGTTTGGTATGCACAAATGAGACTGTATCAATGAGTGTTTGCATCCGGATTGAAGGTTTTGATGGAAATAGGTGGCAAGGAAAAACAATTCTTTGCATCCCAAACAAGCCAAGTTCCTGTTTCCGGTGGCAAAGGCTGGCAGTTTTTTGCATCCGTTTTTTCCAAAACAAAGAATCTGGATGCAAACCCACAAGAATCAAAGGAAAAACCTGCATACCAAAACACAGGGAACAGGGATTTTGGTGGCAAATACAAAAAAGACCACGGAATTCATCTTCCATGGTCTTTTACACCTTTTCGGTGACGAGGCGGAACGGGGTTTTCTGGGGCCCCTCACCTCATTAATTCCCTTTCGGTTCTGAGGGGGAATGGGGCTGAAAGGGGGCCCCATTCCTCAATAAAAAGTTTCTTTCGGTGACGAGGCGGAACGGGGTTTTCTGGGGCCCCGTACCCACCGAGGAAACCGAAAGCTTATATCATCTTCGTCAAACTCTCATCAATCTCGCCAATCTTGAAGCGCTGGATCTTTGATGAGGATGACAGCGGGAACTTCTCCTTGGAGATTGCGAGTTTGCGGATCTTCTTGTAGCTGGGCAGAGTTGCATTGACTTCGGTGATTATGTCACCGATATGGTTCAGCAGGCCCGGCATGTCGTTCTTGAACTTGTCTGCACATGCATCGGAAGGATGGACGATTGCCATGATGCCCTCGGCCTTCTTTGCCGCATCTGCGACATAGCCGCGGACGCAGATCTGGTCGATGTCGTCATAGAGCTGGAAGCTGTCCTCGATCTCCTCTGGGAAGACGTTCTTACCGCCCTCGGTGACAATGATGTTCTTCTGGCGTCCAGTGAGATACAGGTAGTTCCTGCTGTCCAGATGACCGATGTCGCCTGTGTTGAGCCAGCCGTCCTCAGAGAGAATCTCGGCAGTGGCCTCGGGGTTCTTGTAGTAGCCCTGCATGACCATGGAGCCCTTGATGTAGATCAGACCGTTGCCCTCTGAATCCGGATCGACAATCTTTTCCTCGGCACCGGGGATGACTCTTCCGACGCTGGTCTCGATGTAGTCGAAAACCGGGTTGAGGTTGATTATCGGGCTGGTCTCTGTGAGGCCGTAACCCTGGACGAAGTCGATTCCCAGCTGGTTGTAGAGCTTGAAGGTAGATGCCGGAAGCGGTCCGCCACCGCTGATACAGATCCTGATCTTGTCAAGAGAGACCTTCTCGAGGATGAACTTGAACATCTTCTTTCCGCCCTTCCAGTTGAAGTGCTTCTTCAGGAAACCGCTGATGCCCATCAGACCGCGGATGAGACCGTAGACGATCGGTCCCTTCTCCTTCAGACCCTTCATGATTCCTGCGATGACCTTGTTGAACAGCATCGGGACGCCGAGGAACATGGTCACGTTGCCTTCCTTGAGGTCCTTGAAGATCTGCTTGACGACAAGCTTCTTTCCGAAGACGCAGTTCGCACCGACGGAGACGGACTCGATGAAGACAGCCAGCATCGTGTATGCGTGATGGATTGGAAGAAGAGCATAGAAGACATCGTCATCATAGATGTTCATGTTTCCCTGTGCCTGGTAGCAGTCGGAGACATAGTTCTCGTGGGAGAGCATGACGCCCTTGGGAGTGCCGGTTGTTCCGCTTGTGAACATGATTGCGGCGAGTTCCTTGCTTGTTGAATACTGGATCGGATGCTGCTCTGAGCTCTGCATCTTGTAGATGCTGTTCTCCCCGTCTCCCTCAAGTGCGATCTTGGGGATGTCCAGACTGATCTTGTCGATCTTCTCGTTGTCTGCGAAAAGGACCTTTGTATCTGCAAAGCCCATCAGGTTCGTGATGACTTCCTCGGAGAGGGAGTAGTCGACCGGGACGATGATGGCGCCGGCATATGCGATTGCGAAATAAGCCAATGCCCATTCGGGGCTGTTCTTTCCGGTAAGTCCTACCTTGTCTCCGTGTCTGACGCCCAGCTCGTAGAGCTTGTTGGCAATCTTGCGGATTATTTCCCTGGCCTGTGAATAAGTATAGACGACGTGCTTGGGAGCGAATGCCTCGAAAGCCTTGTTGTCAGGATATCTGGTTGCCGTAATGTCGAAAAGTTCCTTCAGTGTGGGCCAGTCTGCATTGAACAGCTTGCCTTCTCCTCTGAATTCATCAAGAAAATCCCATGGGATCGGATTGTGTTTGCGTTTATCTGCCATAATTCCACCTTAATACGCCCCACTATATTGTATACAGAAGAATTTGACAAGTTGGTGACAACTGTCAAAATCAAGAAAAGTCGATAAAACACAGGGAAAACACAATATAGAGCCGGAATTGATCCTAACCTCTTCTGGAATATGCCTTTGCAAGACCGCCTTCGGATGTCTCGCGGTAGCGCTGGTTCATATCCAGTCCGGTGTAGTACATGCTTTTTAGAACCATATCGTAGCTGATGTTTCTGGTTCCGGTCAGGAAGTAAGCGATGTTCGCGGCATTGATGGCTCTCATTGCGGCAACGGCGTTCCTCTCGATGCAGGGAATCTGGACAAGGCCGCAGATCGGGTCGCAGGTAAGGCCGAGATGGTGCTCAAGTGCGACTTCGGCGGCATACTCGATCTGGTCTGTGTTGTATCCGAACGCATAGCCTGCAGCGGCTGCTGCCATGGAGCATGCGACTCCGATCTCAGCCTGGCATCCGCATTCGGCGCCGGAAACGGAGGCATTGCGCTTGGCAAGCTCGCCGAAAAGGCCGGCGATTCCCAGGGCGCGGACAATCTTGTCCTCCGAGAGCTTTCTCTTCTTCTTCAGATAGTAGAGGACTGCAGGAAGAACTCCACAGGATCCGCAGGTAGGTGCTGTGACCACTGTTCCGTTATCGGCATTCTGCTCGCTGCATGCATAGGCGTATGAGCAGACAAGCTGGGATTCCACGAGCTCGGCATGCTTGTTCTGCGGAACCTGCTCGTATAGGTACTTCGCCTTTCTGTTCACATGAAGCGGTCCGGGAAGCTCGCCGGTCTTGGAAAGACCCTCCTCCACCTCGTTCTCCATGGCCTTCCAGACCTCGGCGAGGAAGTCCCAGATCTCCTTGCCCTCGCTCAGCTCGATGTACTCGGCAAGGTCCACGTAGCGGAAGGCGCAGAACTGCTTGATCTCGGCGAAAGAGTTCTCGAGGTAGACATCCTCCTCCTTCCTGACATGGGACCTGTGGCCGTCAAGGATTATGTCGCCGCCTCCTATGCTGATGTAACGCTGCTTTGAGACCTCTTCCCCGTCGCGGATTGCAATGAGATCCAGGGTGTTGGGGTGCTTGATGTCGTCGGGGTCTTCCTTGCAGATGACAACCTCAACCTGCTTGGGACTGAAAGTATCCACCAGGACCCTGTCGGTTCCATGACCCACACCTGTCTTCGCAAGGCTGCCGTAGAGGATCACCTTGTAGGAATCGGCATCAGGATGGTTCTCCTTGAAGATGGCTGCGGCGAACCCCGGCCCCATTGTATGCGAACTGGACGGTCCTTTTCCGCTTTTGTATATGTCTCTGATGGATTTCATGTCTCAACCCCTCTTGATTCTCTGAATTGTTCAAGTGCAGTGCGTTAAAATGTATATCCACTGCAGGAATTAAGCAATATTATATCACAAGGATTGAGAACAGTATAATGAGAATGAAAGACGCCGATCTGCTGCACGGTCCTCTTCTGGGCAAGATATTCGCATTTGTGCTGCCGCTTGTGGTGACAAACCTTCTGCAGAACCTCTACAACGCTGCGGATATGATCGTCGTCGGCCTTTCCAACGTGGACGGAGCGATTGGTTCCATAGGGACCACCACGGCCATGATCAGCGCCGTCATCAACCTGTTCATGGGCTTTGCGGTCGGATCCAGCGTCATGGTGGCCCGTGCCATAGGCGAGCGCAACGAGAAGAAAACCTCCGATGCAGTCCACACCTCGATACTTGTGGGTCTGATCTCAGGACTGTTCACGATGGTCCTTGGCCTTCTTATGAGCCGTAGGATGCTGATTCTCCTTGGAGACAAGGGGCACATCCTCGAGCTTGCGGACCTGTACACCCGCATCTACTTCCTGGGAGTTCCGTTCATGGCAATGACGAACTTCCTCATCTCGGTCTTCCGCGCAAAAGGCGACACGAAGACTCCGCTGGTGGTGCTTACCCTGACAGGTCTGCTCAATGTGGGATTGAACCTCTTCTTCGTCCTGGTATTCCGCATGTCGGTGGATGGCGTCGCGCTGGCGACGGCAATTTCGAACCTCGCGTCGATGGTTGCCCTGGGATGGATACTCCACAACGACGACGGCTGGTGCAGGCTTCAGATACGCAGGATAAAGCTGGAGAAGTATGCCCTGAGGGGGATAATCTACAACGGACTTCCCGCCGGCATCCAGGGGGTGCTCTTCTCGCTCTCCAACATGCTCATCCAGAGCAACATCATCGCCATAAACAACAGACTGTGCCCCGGAGGATCGGACATAATCGACGGAAACGCCGCCGGAGCCAGCATCGAGAGCTTTGCGTATGTTTCCACGAACTCCGTCTGCCAGGCCGCCGTGACATTCACAAGCCAGCACTACGGAGCACACATGGTCAAGCGAATCCGCAAGGTCATCAGGGACTGCTACTTCGTTTCGTTCCTCATCGCCGAGTCAATCTCACTGCTGATCCTGCTGTTCAGGGTCCCGCTCGCAAGGATCTACGTCAGCGCTCCCATGGCGGTCGAGGCCGCAACTACCCGTCTTTTCTACATGCTGTTCCTCTACTTCACCCTGGCTGCGATGGACACAGGCTCCGGCATTGTGAGAGGTCTCAACAGACCGATTCTCTCCACGGTCATCACCCTGATGGGTTCATGTGTATTGAGGATTGTCTGGATAGCGACGGCGGTCAGGGCGAACCAGACTCTTCCGATGGTCTACCTTTCCTATCCGATATCCTGGGGAGTGACGGGACTGTGCCATCTGTGCGTCTCGATCTACGTCACAAGGAAGATGAAGAGGCTGTACCAGCCTGAGGAGATCTGAATCTCAGGACAGTCCTATTCAGTCTTTTTCGATGTCTGCGGCGGAATCTCCACGCTGACATCCTCTCTGACGGCGGCAATGGAGACCGCCTTTCCGGAAACATCGTCGATCTCAACAAGAACACCCTGCATCTGGGGCTTGTCCCAGCTTTCGTGAGACCTTGTCTGAACCTGTGTCCTGAACTTGCGCACCTCGTGCTCAAGCTCGAAACCGCCTACGCTCACCGAGGCTCCGCAGCGCCCCAGGTCAGTTATGTATGCCGTGCCTCCGTCCAGAATGCACGCATCGGCTGTCAGAACCTTGCAGTGTGTTCCTATCACAGCACTGGCCTTTCCGGCCAGAAGCTGACCCATGGCGATCTTCTCGGCGGTTGCGGCCGCATGGAAAACATAGATCACTATGGGGGTCTCGGTCCTGGCCTTCTCCACCATGCTCTCGGCGGTGAGGAAGGGGTTGTTCAGATGGGGATTGCCGAAACTGAACATTCCGAGTGTATTGATTATGCAGACCTTGCGATCGCCCACCGTCATGTAGCGGATTCCACGTCCCGGGACTGATTCGGGATAGTTGGCAGGTCTGAGAATGCTGGAGCGCTTGGCTATGCTCTCTACCATGTCCAGCTTGAAGAAGGATTTCTCGCCCATGGTCATGACGTCGATTCCCATGTGCTGAAGCGTGAGCGCGTTCTGGAATCCTAGTCCGTATCCGCTTGTGGCTCCCTCGCCGTTGGCTATGACAAGGTCCACGCCATGCTCCTGGCGGTATGGTCTGAGTGCTTTCTTTATGACGCCAATGCCGCACCGGCCGACGATTTCCCCTAGAAGCAGTACCTTCATAACTGCAATTTACCTTTCTTTGACCTACTTTGCAATAGTACCCATTCGTTGTATATTAGACCCATGAAAGCACGGGACATGGCATGCTTATTGCTTGTTGGACTCTCCGTTCTCAGCATGGCACTCTGCATATCCTGCAGCAGGGTCCAGGGTGATGTTCCTTTCGAGGAGCAGGAGATTCCGGACATGCAGCTGGCCAATGCGGACTACACCCTGAGCGGAAATTCCGCGGGAACAGGTTCATCGGAACCTGTTGAGATGCATGCCTCCCTCATCACAATCTACGGCAAGGGAAAGGATACTGTTCTTGAGGGCGTCTCCTTCAGCCAGAAGACAAAGATGAGCGGAAGCTGTGCAAAGGCCACCGTGTCATCCGACTACAAGAAGGCGGTGCTTTCAGGTGACGTAACCGTCCGTTTAAACAACGACGGGACACAGGTTACAATAGAGACGCAGCGTGTCGAATGGGACGGAAAGGAGAACACTCTCCTGTGCGAGGGTGAGGTCAAGGTGACGTACGGAGACGGAACCGTCATCAGGGCCGAGGGCTTCTCCGCAAACATGGACGAAGACAGGTATGAGTTCAGCAGGATACTGGAGGGAATGATTGATGAGTGACGGCAAGGCAAAACGGACAATGATCATCGCACTGGCCATGGCTGTTCTCTGCGCCCTCCCCCTGTCCGCATCGACTTTGGAGTTCTCAGGCGGACACACCACCGTGACCACACAGAACGGAAACAAGAAAGTTGTCCTTTCCGGAGGTGCAAAGGTTGCGACTGACAAGATAATGGTGACTTCGGATTCCATCGAGCTGTACGGTGAGAACTACTCGTATGTACTCTGCAACGGAAACGTGAGGGCGGACGAGACGGAAAGCAAGATCAGCTTCTCAAGCCCCAACCTCTTCTACGACAGGAACTCCGGCAGGGTCTCTTCGGACAGCTGGGTCGAGATCCAGGACACAGACAACCAGGCAGCGCTGTCCGGCGGATGGTTTGAATACGATATGAACAGCTCCTCCGTCAAGCTCCAGCTGATGGCCAAGATTGTCAAAGTCACGGACGAGGGCCTGATGGTCTGCCGTGCCGACAGCATAGAGTACAACGGCAAGGAAGACACCGTCACGCTCAGGGGCAACGCCTCGGTTGAATGGAACGACGACAGCTACAGGGCCGCAATGATAGTGGTCGACCTCTCAACGAACGACATCCGGATGTACGGAACCATTTCGGGGGCTTTCAATGGCTAACACACTCCAGATAGAGCATCTGAGAAAGATCTACGGCAAACGTGAAGTCGTCAAGGACATCTCCTTCAGCATGCAGGGAGGCCAGATAATAGGCCTGCTCGGCCCCAACGGAGCCGGAAAGACCACAACGTTCTACATGATTGTGGGCTTCATAGCCAACTCAGGCGGAAAGATCTCCGTCAACGGAATAGACATCACTGACCAACCCATGTACAAGCGTGCGAGAATGGGAATCTCCTATCTTCCGCAGGAGCCGTCCATCTTCCGCAAGCTCAGCGTCAGGGACAACATCCGTCTGGTTGTGGAGTCAAGAACCGACATCGACAGAAAGCGCAAGGAAGAGATCGCCAACGGCCTGATCAAATCCTTCGGTCTGACCCAAATAGAGAAGCAGAAGGGCTACACCCTCTCCGGAGGCGAGCGCAGAAGAACTGAAATTGCGAGATGCCTTGCCACAAGCCCCAAGTTCCTGCTTCTGGACGAACCGTTCGCGGGAATCGACCCCAAGGCTGTCTTCGAGATCAAGCAGATCGTCAGGGCCCTGGCCAGGTTCGGCATAGGCGTTCTCCTTACGGACCACAATGTCCGCGACGCCCTTTCCATCACAACGTGCTCGCACATAATCAGTGACGGGTCCCTCCTGGTATCCGGAACCAAGCAGGACCTTCTTGCCAACGAAATAGCCAGGGACATCTACTTCGGCGAATCTTTCGAGGAACAGTGATGGATGCAGGTCTTGGACTAACCCAGAGTCTGCGGACGGAGCAGAACCTTTCTCCGCAGATGCTGCAGTCCCTTGCTCTGCTTCCCATGCCCATACTGGAGCTGAAAGCACACATCCAGGCAGAGATAGAGGCAAACCCCGCACTTGAGATTCCCGACTCGGAATTCTCGACCGGCCAGGAGAGACCTTCAGACGAACGCACCCTGGACGACCGCATGGACGATGCGGACTCCTCCGATTACGAGGACATGTCCTATTCCCCGGATTCATACTCCGACTCTTATTCGGATCCCGAGGCCTCCGACCGAAAGCAGATGATGATCGAGAACTCCAGCGCCCCGTCCCAGACACTTAAGGAGCACCTTGATGAACAGCTGGGCGAGACAGATGTCCCGGACAACATCCGCACGCTCTGCGAGGCCCTGATAAGCAATCTGGACCAGAACGGATTCTTCATCCTCCCTCTGGATGAGCTCATGGAGAAGCTCTCTCCTTCAAATGAGGATCTGCAGAAGGCATTGTCCGTAGTGCAGGGTTTCGATCCGGCCGGAATATGCGTGAAGGATTTCCGGGAATCCCTGATCCTGCAGGCAAAGGCTCTGGGCCTTGCAGATGAGGATCTGTCGAACTTCTCCGAAATGGTCAACAACCATCTGGAGAGGCTCAAGGCCGGGAAATTCAGGGAAGTCGCCTCTGATCTTAGGATTCCTGAGGAGGATGTGCAGACACTGTTCTCCATCCTCAGGAGCCTGACGCCCTACCCCGGACAGAACTACTCGTCCGACATGCTTTCCACGGTGGAGCCCGACTTCTCCATCAGAAACAGAAACGGACAGCTTGTGCTTGAACTGAACCGCGGGGACATTCCGGACCTTGAGATCTCGCCCGATTTCGAAAGTCTTGCCGATGACTTGAAGGGCCCGGAGGCCAAGGAGGCATCAGCCTACATAAGGGACCACGTCAGACAGGCAAAGACCCTGATCACACAGGTCAACCTGCGTTTCCAGACCCTTTACAAAGCCGCCGTGGCAATTATGGACTATCAGAGCGATTTCTTCTTCAAAGGACCCAGATATCTGAAGACAATGACACTCAGGGACATCGCCGAGATCATAGGAGTCCATGAGACCACGATGAGCCGCCTTGCTCAGAGCAAGTGGGTGGACACGGACTGGGGTCTGTTCCAGCTGAAGTACTTCTTCTCGCAGGGTGTGGCCAACACATCCGGCGACCAGAACAGCGTCTCCAGGAACGTGGTCAAGGACATGATTGCCGAGATCGTCGCGGAGAACGGATCGCTGTCTGACCAGAAGATTTCTGACCTCCTGCTTTCAAGGGGCATCAAATGCGCCCGCAGAACCGTAGGTAAGTACAGAAGCGAGCTGAACATAGACTCGTCCTATACAAGATAGGCGCACTGACGCGTTAAAATTATTAAACACTTTACTTTGACTTATGGTTTTCCTGCCCTTATAATTTGAAATAGCAATAGTCCATTGCGCAAACCCATTGCATCAAGGAGGCAAACCATGAACCTGAACGTCAGAGGCATCCACTACCAGATCAGTGACGAGACAAGGGAGTTCCTTGACAAGAAACTGGCCAAACTCGACTTCGCAGACAGCTATCTCCATGACCTGGACATCACCATGAAAAGAGAGACACTGGGACAGGGCTTCCACATCGATGCGAAGCTCCACTTCTCCTGGGGAACAGTCAAGGTTGTAAGCTATGACTGCTATGAGCTGTATGAAGGCATCGAGATGATCGCCGACAAGATCGAGGCGGCCGCCCGCAAGGAAAAGGGCAAAGTAATCGAGTAAAGAACCTATCCAAAGGGGAACAAAAAAACCGAAGGGGTTGTCTTAAACGGCAACCCCTTCAACTTTTTCAGCACATTGTAAGAAACGCCTTGTAGCAGAGATAGGCCTGCTCGATGTCGTAGGCAGATGTGATCTCCCATGGAGCATGCATGCTAAGGACAGACACTCCGCAGTCCAGGACGGACATTCCGTACTCCGCGGCATAGTGTGCGATGGTTCCGCCACCGCCGACATCGACCTTTGCGAGCTCGGCGTTCTGGAAGTGTACATCGCTGTCATAGAGTTTTGCTCGCACCTTGGCGATGAACTCCGGGTTTGCATCGGATGCGCCGCTCTTTCCGCGGGCACCGGTGTACTTGTTGAACACGACTCCCCTTCCGAGGAACGAGGAGTTCTGGCTGTCGTAGAGCGAGGCATTCAGCGGATCGAAGGCTGTGTTGACATCGCTTGAGAGCATGAAGGAATTTGCAAGAGCACGCCTGATGACCAGCTCCGGATTGCACTTCACATCAAGTCTGGCAACCACCTCGGCAACGGCATTGTCCAAAAGGTGGGAGTTCATTCCGGTTGCACCGGCGCTACCGATCTCCTCCTTGTCTGCAAGGATGCAGCAGCTTGTCCTGCCCTCTGTCTTGCCTTCGACCATAGCGATCAGGGATGTGTATGCGCAGACCCTGTCGTCCTGGCCGTAGCCGACAACCAGAGTCCTGTCGAATCCGAGGTATCTTGCCCTTCCTGCCGGAACGAGCTCGAGCTCCGCGGATGCAAAGTCATCTTCCTTGATTCCGTACTTCTTCTCGAAGAAGGCCAGGACCTTGTCCTTTCCGTCGCCGGGATTGTACTTGTCCTTCTCAGGATCCTTGTAGTCCGTGACATTCGGGTAGCAGGCAAGAATGGCATCCAGTTTCTCGCCCTCGATGAACTCGGATGCGGTCTTCTTCATCTGCTCCTGGGCGATGTGCGGAAGGATGTCGGAAATGCAGAAGATGGGGTCTGCAGGATCGTCTCCGATGCAGACATCGACCTTGGTACCGTCGGTCTTCACCACCACGCCGCAGATTGCCAGAGGAAGTGCGACCCACTGGTACTTCTTGATTCCGCCGTAGTAGTGGGTGTTCAGATAAACGATTCCCGTCTTGTTGGCCGTGTCCTCGTAGACAGGACTCTGCTTGGCATCAAGCCTGGGCGAGTCGATATGGGCTCCGAGGATGTTCATGCCCTTGCTGATGTCGTCGTTTCCGATGTTGAACATGATCAGACTCTTGTCCATCTTGTTGACGTAGACCTTGTCACCCGGCTTAAGAGTGGAAACCTTGTCTATGTCCTTGTATCCGTGCTTTTCGGCAATGCGGATTGCGGCTTCGGTGCATTTGCGCTCGGTCTTGTTGTCGCTAATGAAATCAATGTAGTTGTCAATGAGATTGTTCATCTTTACCCCCGAATGAGAATCTATCATATTTGCATTGAATTTGCAAAAACAGTTGAACAGGCTTCAGAGCCTGGGCATGTCCAGCGGTTTGGAATGGCGGCCCTTGTTGCAGATGACATCCACAATGCAGCGCTCCATCATTATGCCCTGAAGGACTACGGCGGTCTCCTTGATCTTCACATCATATTCGGCAAGGGTGACAAGAATCCGCTCAATATCCCGCAATGTATAACGTCTGCAACATTCACGGTATACCTCTCTGTCTCGGGGCATTGTTATGGGTCTGTCGGTTGCAAAGACCTTTGTAGTGAACGCACTTGAGTCCTCGTCGCGCCTCAGACCAATCCCCATGCCGTTCTGCACGTTTGTCTGTACCGACAGCGCCCTTCTGAAGTATGTGGAAAGCCTGGAGGCGCACATTGAGGTCACCGACGCGGAGTCTTTTGTTCTGAGAAGTACATGGAGACAGTCCAGGGCGCTTTCCAGCTTGCCGAATGATATATAGGTGAACAGACTGAACTCGTCCTCCTCCCTTGTGTGTACAAGGAAGTCCTCGACATCTTCATATGTGACGGTTGTCTTTCCGGGGATGGTCCTGATGTAGACAACCATCTGGGAACAGGTGCTCTCGAAGTCCTGGATGTTGTTCTCGACCTTCTCGATTATCGCCGCGATTGCACGGTTCTCGATGGCAAGACCGTTTCTTCTGAAATAGGAGGAAATCCATTCGTTCTTGCGGCTTTCGAACATCTCATAGAACTTCTTCACAAAGTCCTTGCCCTGGGCTTCGACGGCACCCATGATGGATGAGTTCACATACAGCTCAGTGCTTGTCAGAACCAGCGTGGCGCAGTCGGAAGGATTCTGGATGTACTCCACAAGCGGCTTGACCTTGTCCGCAGTCTTTATCTCCTGCGCCTCGTCAAGGATCACAAGCTTGTGGTCGGCAAACAGGTCGTTGTTGTTCAGCTGGGCGAAAAGCTCCGCCTCATAGTCTTCGAATGAGTAGAATTTTGAGACTTCACACTGGCCGATCTTTGAACGCAGCTCTTTGATGAAATCCTCTTTCAGGCCCTTCTCCGGACCCAGAAGAAGATAGGAATGACCCACAGTCACCTCCCGTACTGTCTAATTATCATCAGAAGCTTACCATAAATCTCGCAATGTGTGGACACCATGACCTTGTACTGGGAGTTTGCGGGATGAAGCTCGTACCTGTCACCCACGCGGTAGAAATGCTTCAGAGTGATGCCGTAGTCCTCGCTGTCGCCTATGCTGGCTGCGACAATCTCCCCGTTCTCCGCATGGTTGGTCTTCTTGATGATGGCGATGTCGCCGTCATTGATGCCGTCCTCGATCATGCTGTCTCCGCGCACGTTGAGGGCATACAGCTTGTCAGAGTCAGCACATCCGACAAGGTCCTGAGGCACGGAGATGAAGCCGTCGAAAACCTCTTCGGATTCAATCGGAAGACCTGCGGCCGTTGTTCCGAGAAGAGGAACCTTGATGATCGTGCCGCTTTCAGGTGTGGTTCTCTTCAGAAGAGCCATGCCTCGCGGGAGGTTTCCTGCAGTTCTGATTATGCCCTTGCGCTCAAGTGCCCTGAGGTGGTCGAATGCTGCCTTGGCCGAGAAACCGAAGTGGTTTCCTATGTCCCTGAGACTGGGAGCATAGCCGTTCTCGTCAAAATAACGCTCGATGAAAAGCGAGATCTCCATCTGTCTTTCGGTCAGTCCTTTCATGTTGTCCACCTCCGCATCAGCACTACTTAAGCTATGATAACATGTTGCTTATCAAAAGTTAAGATACAAAATGAAGATTTTTCTGACTATTTCAGACCTTCAGACGTCGGAGAAGGTTCTCGGCCACCTTCTCCGAAATTCTGGCTCTCTTAGATATCTCCTGAGCGCTGCACTGGATCACGTCGTCAAGCGTGGTGAACGCGTTCATGATCTTCTCGCTGGATGCCTTGCCTATTCCCGGCACGCTCTGGAGCAGATGGAAGCTTGCCTCTTTGCTCCTCATGGCCTGGTTCGCACCGGTTGCAAAGCGATGGCACTCGTCCCTGACCGCAATCAGGACCCTCAGGGCCTCGTTGCTGTGGTCCAGCCTGAGATCGGGCCTGTCGTCGTCGAAGACAATTGTCTCATAGCGCTTGGCAAGTCCCACCACCGGAACATCGGCCAGACCAAGATCGTCAAGGACCTCGCGTGCCACATTGACCTGTCCCTTGCCTCCGTCTATCAGAAGAAGACCCGGCCTCTGGAGGTTCTCGTTGATCACACGGCTGTATCTCCTGTAGACGGCTTCCCTCATTGCTCCAAAGTCATCGATAGCCCCATTCAGCGATTTAATGTTGAATCTTCTGTATCCTGCCGGATTCGGGTTACCATTTACAAAGGAAATAAGACTGGCAACGGTGTATTTTCCACTTAGCTGGGCAATATCGAATCCCTCGATCAGCTCAGGAGGCTCCTCCAGATTCAGGATATCCCTGAGCATCTCAAGGGCCTTGCTGTTGTCCTTGCTCTTCAGGCGCTTCTCCACATCGCGTGATGCGTTCTCGGCAGCCATTCGGAGAATCCTGAAATCCTTGCCCTCCTTGGGGACGAAGACCCTGACATCCTTGTGCAGGTACTCGTTGAAGTATCTTGATATCAGATCCACATCGACCTCGTGGGAGACATATATCTCCGAGGGTATCTGGCGTCCGTCCTCGTAGTACTGGGTCAGGAAGTTCAGAAGGGTCTCGGACTCGTCGCCGAAGGTCTGGGCCCTGTACAGGGCACGGCCTATGAGCTTTCCGTCCCTGAACTGCATAAGGGCGACGGTACAGAGCGGACTTCGCATCTCTATTGCCGCGTAGTCACGGCTTTCCGTGTTGGAATAGTCCTCAACCATCTGGGCCTTGGAGACGCTCTGAACCGCCAAAAGCATGTCGCGCTTCTTGGCCGCCACCTCATACTGCATGGCCTTGGAGGCCACCGTCATCTCATCGCGCAGCTGCCGCTCGAGGTCATCGTTCTTCCCTGTCAGAAAACCTCGGATCCTGTCTATGCTCCTGGCATACTCTTCCTTGGCCACCTTGCCGCAGCAGGGTGCGCTGCATCGTCCGATGTGGTAGTAGAGGCACGGCTGGGTGCGCTTCTTGAGCGGAGTCGAGCACTTCCTCAGAGAGAACAGACGGTCGATAAGATCCATGTACTGGTTTATCTTGCCGGCCTCGGGATAGGGGCCGAAGTACTCGGATCCGTCCTTGATGATGCGCCGTGTGGTGAAGACCTTCGGAAAGTCCTCCTTCGTGATGCGGATCATCGGATAGCTTTTCCCGTCCTTCAGGAGGATGTTGTAGTGCGGGTTGTATTTCTTGATCAGGTTGTTCTCAAGGATCAGGGCCTCGTAGTCGTTTCCTGTGATCACATGGTCGATGTCGCGGATCTTCTCAACAAGCGCCTGCGTCTTGCGGTCGCGGTTGGGCAGGAAGTACTGGCTGACACGGCGCCTGAGGCTCTTGGCCTTACCCACATAGATGACGTTTCCGTTCTCGTCCTTCATCAGGTAGCAGCCCGGATTCAGAGGGAGGGCGTGGGCCTTTGCCTTGGCA
>JBGVBT010000079.1:0-7026 GCA_045225895.1 Sphaerochaetaceae bacterium | reverse complement strand
ATCGCCACAATGATCGGAGGCGGAATCTCGGCCATAGGCGGAATGGTCTACACAATGACCACCGCAGGATGTGTCTGGATCGAGGCTTCCCTCGCAGGAACCGGATGGCTCGCAGTCGCACTCGTCATCTTCTGCACATGGAGGCCGCTGAACGCCACCTGGAGTTCAGTCCTCTTCGGAGCACTGATGATCATGTACCTGAGAATCATCATCAAGGGCTTCCCGATCGAGCTCTACAAGATTCTCCCGTATGTAGTCACCATCATCGTCCTGGTGATAACGAGCATGAGGAACATAAAGGACAAGCAGCCGCCCGCATCTCTCGGTCTGAATTACTTCAGAGAAGACAGATAGCGTCTGTTTGTTTCCGGACGTTTATGTTAGAATGGTTTCAGTCGTCCGACTGATCTATAATTCGCAATGATGGGTCTGACCCATAAAGGAGTGTTTATGAAAAAACTTACAGTAGTTCTTTTGATTGCTCTTCTTGCAATGACTGCCGTTTTCGCTCAGTCCGGCAGTGAGACCGCCAAACCGGCAAGCAAGGCAACCAAGATCGGTTTCGTTGTTATCAACGATGAGTCCGACCAGGGCTATACCTGGAACTTCGTCAACGGAATGGAAGCTGCACTCGCAAAGCTGAAGGCAGAGGGCTACAATGTCGAGCTCCTCTACAAGAAGAACACAACCGAGTCTGCAATCTGCAAGGACAACAACATCGAGCTTGCAGAGGAAGGATGCGAGATCATCTTCAACAACAGCTATGGATTCGAGCCGTACATGCTCGAGGCAGCCAAGGATTATCCGAACACAGAGTTCGTCGGAATGACAAACTGCGGATCCCAGGTTGACAACAACCCCAACACCTACAACGCATTCGCAGCCATCTACGAGGCCCGCTATGTCGCAGGTATCGCAGCAGGTATGAAGCTCCAGCAGGAAATCAACGAAGGCAAGATCAAACCTGAAGAGGCCGTCATGGGTTATGTCGGCGCATTCTCATTCGCCGAGGTCATCTCCGGTATGTCAGGATTCTATCTTGGCGCAAGAAGCGTCTGCCCGAGCGTCACAATGAAGGTCTACTTCGTCGGAACATGGGGCGATGCAACTCTCGAGGAAGCAGCTGCCAACGCTCTCATCGATGCAGGATGTAAGCTCATCTCCCAGCACTCCGATACAACCTCCCCTGCTCTCGCAGCTCAGAAGGCAGGCATCTTCCATGTCGGTTACAACACAGACATGACAAAGGTTGCTCCCAATGCTTCACTGCTCTCATCCAGAATCGACTGGACAAGATACTTCTACACATTCATCAAGGACCACATCGATGGAAAGGCTCATGCATCCGACTGGACAGGAACATATGCTGAAGGCGACGTCAAGGTCACAGACCTCAACACAGCCATCGCAGCTCCCGGAACACAGGAAGCAATGGATAAGGCCATCAAGGGCTTCCACGATGGAACTCTCAAGGTCTTCGATCTCTCCAAGTTCACAATCGGTGGACAGACCGGAACAAACGAGACCATGTATGATGGATTCGCAGCCGTCAAGGGCAACGCAACATACGATGGATACTTCCACGAGTCAGAGCTCCAGAGCGCTCCGTACTTCGTCGGTGTCATCGATGGAATCGAGTGGCTCAACGCTGCATATTGATTCTCCTGAATCAATCAACAATGAAGGCTCCCAACCGGGAGCCTTCACTTTTTCCATTCAAGCGGATTACAGATTGATTGATCAATCAGGCCAGAGCGGTTTTCAGCAGCTCGAAAACCTCCGATGGCTTCACTGAGGCATCGATGTCCTTGAGAAGGCCCTTTCCCCTGTAATACTCGATGAGGGGCTCGGTCTGAGCTGTGTAGACCTCAAGACGGTTGACAATGGCATCTTCCTTGTCGTCTGGACGCTGGATCAGATCCTCTCCTGTCTCGTCATCCTTGTTCTCTACCTTCGGAGGATTGAAGACAATGTGATAGATCCTTCCTGTGGAGGGACACATCCTTCTTCCTGAAAGCCTTTTCACAACCTCTTCCTTTGAAATTGCGAAATTGACGACAGCATCAAGACCTGTCATCTCGGCAAGAGCGTCTGCCTGAGGGATGGTGCGAGGGAAACCGTCGAGAATGAAACCATTTTCGCAGTCAGGTTCGGCTATGCGGTTTCTGACCATCTCGATGGTGACCGAATCCGGGACAAGACCTCCGGATGCGAGAATCGACTTGACCTTCAGTCCGAGCGGTGTCTCATTCTTGATGTTGCTTCTGAACAGGTCACCCGTAGAGATATGCGGGATGTTGTAGAACTCTTTTGCCTTCACGGCGATTGTACCCTTTCCAGCTCCTGGAGGGCCCAGAAAAACCATTTTCATATTAACCTCCTGACCCGGGTTGAAACCCTTCCGTACACTCTAACACAAAAAACCGTATTGTGCAAAATTTCCGCGTGCATTATCATTCTTGCGAAGGTGTAAACACTGATTTCGGAGGTCGGAAATGGACATTCAAGGAAGAAAGGTCACCATCCACGCAGCAGATCTGGACGGTTTTCTCAAGGACATCGACAAAGAGCGCATCGAATATGTGAACAAGCTCTATGAGACAAGCATCGAGGCATGCAAGGAAATTGAAGCCAAGAAAGGCGGAAAGGAGAAACTTGTCGAGGCCCAGGGCCAGATCGGAGCCTATCTTGAGAAGGTTGTCGAGGAGGAGCCGAGAATCCACGTCTACTGTTTCGAGTCTCCGAAGGAGCAGCATGCAGCTGCCAGCCGCCTTGTTGCCAAGCTCAGAGATCCGGAGACAGGACATGAGGAGTTCCTGTACTACATCCAGAGAGCATACGAGCTGCTTTTCACCCACATCTACACTGATTACGCCATCAAGAACAAGAGATCGATCATAACAAAGACACCTGTCGTCAATCCGTGCAGGAACTATGCCGTCCACAGGATTCCCGATGTAGACAGCCTTACCAAGGATGCCGTGATGTGCGTGATGCTCCGCGGTGCCCTGCTCCCCAGCATGATCATCAGCAAGGAAATCCAGGACTACAGCTCGGACGGACGTATCACACCGTTCGCCCTTTTCAAGATCAAGAGAGACGAGACAAAGAAAGAGAACAACATGGCCTATGTCCTTGACCTGGACAAGTCCTTCTTCGATTTCAAGGAACTGGACGGGAAGGATCTGGTATTCGCCGATCCGATGAACGCGACAGGCGGTTCGCTGATCACAATCGTGAACTATCTCAAGGAAAACGGAGTCAAACCCAGAAGCATCAAGTTCATCAACGTCATATCCGCCCTCAAGGGTTCCTTGAGGATCGTCAGGGCAATCCCCGAGTGCGAGGTATTCACCCTCTGGATGGATCCGGTTCTCAACGATGCCGCATATATCCTTCCGGGACTTGGAGATGCCGGTGACAGACTCAACGGCGTGGACCTTCCGGGAAACCCGAGAAACATGATCCAGCTGATTGCAGATTACGGTTCAACAATCACAAACCTGTACAGGGCTCAGGTCAAGAAAATTGAAGAGACTGTTCTCGGCTGACTCCAGACCGTTCGCAATCCTCATGATTCTGGCACTGTGTCTGTGCCTGTGTGCCTGCCGTACCACGGCAGGTTCGGATCATGACCAGATTGTGAAGTCCGCAATCGATCTTGCGGACTCATACATCAGGCTTTCCAGATACGAAGATGCCCTGGCCGTGTACGACAGGGCTCTGGAACAGGCGAACGACTACAGGCTATATTACAACAAGGCAATAGTCCTGTCCAACCTGGACAGGAAGATGGACGCGGCAAAGCTCTGCGCCGAAAGCTTCGAACAGTTCCCCCACATCATCAGGCTCAAGACCGCACAGGCTCACTACCTGCGTCTTGCCGGAGCCACAGCGGATTCGTATGCCGCTTACCAGCAGGCCCTGGAACTGAACCCTTATGACCGTGAGACCAGGATGCTCTACATCGATTACCTGATCGAGGACGGACAGAAGCAGATAGCATACGAACAGGCTCTTACAATGTGGAATCAGGGATACAGGGATGAGAAAACCGTCAACTATCTCTATACACTGCAACCTAATGCCTGGCAGAACGTCTATAGACTGATTGTTGGGGAAATCTCCTCTACAGAGCAATGATCCCGAAGACAGCACCTGCTCCGATCCAGATGATCGGATGCACCTTCCTCCACTTCTGACAACAGAAAAGAAGCACGGCGAATGCGAGTACAGGCAGAATCATGAGCTTTTTCGATCCGTCAAGGAACGTAAGCGGGAGAAGCTGCCAGAGTGCGAAAAGAAGCAGTCCGATGACCGCAGGACGCAGATACTTGAAGACCGTCTTCACAATGGGATTCTCGGAGAACCTGGACAGCAGGCAGGAGATCAAAACTATGATGATGACGGAAGGAAGCACAAGCCCGAATGTGGCAACAAGACCTCCGAGGATACCTGCGGTCTCGAACCCCACATAAGTGGCCATGTTGACCCCTATGGGACCCGGAGTGGATTCGGAAATCGCAATCATGTTCGCAAGCTCCGATGCTGTGAACCATCCTGTCCTTGAACTGATGTCAAACAGGAAAGGCACAGTTGCCATTCCACCGCCTACTGCAAATAGACCTGTCTTGAAGAACTCCCAGAAAAGCTGAAGATAGATCACTTCACGTCCTCCCCTTCACCTGATTCCATGCGGCCCTTCTTCCTGGCCGATGAAAAGTACATCAGAAGTCCGAAAGCTACGGTGCAGATGACTATGATGACGGGAGAAACCCCCAGAAAAAGCTGCAGAAGCAGAGCAGAGACGGCGACAACGGCCGTGGCGACGTTGGAGACAGCCTTTCTGACAAGATTGATTACTGCAGAGATCATCAGCGCACAGACGGCGATGCGGATGCCTGAGAAGGCCTTTCTGACATAGACATTGTCCTGGAACATCTTCAGAACCGATGCCAGAGCCGTGATTATGACAAGAGATGGGAAGATAACACCGCATGTAGCAACAATCGCACCCAGAAGTCCCCTCTTCTTGAAACCGATGAATGTGGAGACATTGACTGCAATGACTCCCGGAGTGCATTGCCCTATGGCATAGTAGTCCAGCATCTGTTCGGATGTGGTCCAGTTGTGGTTGGTCACAACCTCCCTCTCAAGAATGGGCAGCATGGCATATCCGCCGCCGAACGTCATGACACCCACTTTGGCAAACGTGAAAAACAGTTCCCAGAGACTGACTTTTTCCTGCTGATCCTTCATTTCTGGAACTTCTCCATCTCCTTTCGCACCAGAGAATCGCACATCTCGTTGTATTTGATTCCGGCATGTCCCTTGACCCAGGTCCAGCGTATCTTGTTGGTGGAATTGAGCTTATCAAGCTGTTCCCACAGCTCCCTGTTCTTCACGGGATCCTTTGAGGATGTCTTCCAGCCGTTTTTCTTCCAGTTGAATATCCAGGTGGTGATGCCGTTCTTGACATACTGGCTGTCTGTGGAGATGTTCATCTCAGACACACCCATCACCGCGGAGTCCTCTATCGCACGAATAACGGCAGTGAGCTCCATCCTGTTGTTGGTCGTCTGGGCCTCTCCGCCGCTTGAGTATGACATGGGATTTCCGTTCGAGACGATAACATATGCCCATCCGCCGGGGCCCGGGTTGCCGGAGCAACCTCCATCGGTGAAAATGTCGACTTTGTCCATGGTTTTGATGATAGTCCAATTGAGGACCGACTTCAAGTCAGCCCCTGTCCTTGCCGATCGACTTCAGGATCCTGTTGTAGCCACGGATCTCCACATCATCTTCAGGGATACCGGCAATTGAAAGCACCTTCCTTAGGGCGGAATCGGCGGCATCGAAATCAAAGCCCTCAAGGCTTTCGGGGCAGATCTCCATCTCAAGGAACCATCCGAGGAACCTGACGTCAAGAAGTTCGACATGGATGGGGAATCCGTCCACGTTGACCATGTAGCCAGTTCCCCTCTTCCATTTCAGGCGGCAGACCTGGAGTCCCAGGCCGTTGCAGAAGGAAAGGACCCTGTCCCACTGGGAATCCGGAGCGCAGAACTCAAGCTCCTGATTCTCCTCGGTACCTCTTTCCGTCTTGGATTTCGATGGCTTTGCGGTGAAACGGACCATGGGGCCGTCGGCATTCATCTCGCGTCTGGTCCTGAAAACGGGGTCTCCGTCCTCAGTCTGGGACCAGTAGATGTCGAACTTGCTTGTGGAACCCAGAGCCTTTGCCCCGGGGATACCGAGGATCGAGCCTTTGACCCTGTCCAGATCCTCTTCATTCACATGGGCCTTCAGTTCAATCTCGTATGCCATCGGTGTCCTCCTGTCAGTCCTTCCACGGGAAAATCATTCCCTTGAAGGATCTGGGACCTACAAGCTGTCTCTCCTCGTACAGAAGGTCATCCCAGTTGATGTCCTTCCTGGTACAGTCGGGATTGGCCTCCAGGAAGTCGTACTTGAGCATGAGAAGCTTCGTGGTATCCATCCTCGAAAGGGATATTCCGGCGATTCCGGGAATCATGGTAGCAGTTAGAAGAGATAGAACCAGGTCGACAACAGTCCGCAATGCCAGGAACAGGCTTGTTCCCATATTGTCGAACAGAAGGATAAAGCATTTCTTGAATGTCTTGAAGGCTCCGTCGGCCTCCATGTGGAAGCAAAGCGGATAGTAGTACTGGATGGCAAGGACAACAATGACCGTCATCCAGAATAGCATCATGCCCATGACAACACCGAAGATATTGCCGAATGCAAAGTAAAACGGTATTCCGTAAAGGGATATCAGGCAAAGGATTACCATAATGACGAAATGAAACAGAGCGTGGCCGGAATGGAAGCGAAGAGCGTTCTTGACTGCCTTTATGCCGCCCTTTCTGTTTCTGCTGTATCCGAACGTGATCGAGCTCAGATAAAGTGAATAGAAGCTGAACATAAGAAGAGCGAAGGCAATGACTGCGAAGAACGCGGCCACATTGGTATCAAGCAACAGGGAACCCAGATATACAGTTCCCA
>JBGVBT010000078.1:0-3199 GCA_045225895.1 Sphaerochaetaceae bacterium | reverse complement strand
TTACTCCTATTTTACACCCGGCTTCATCTTGGTTTTCGCAAGTGATTGATTCTATTGGTATTATACGTGAAGATTCGAGTCTCGTTTTCCGCTCCAAACGCCTCGCAGTCCTGCGGGGCGTTTTTGTTATGCCCTGGCGGGTTGGCCCGTAAGCATCCGACGAAGTACATATAAGTGACACAGAGTTATATGCAAGCGGCAGCAACTTTTCCGAAGTTCCGGTAAGTTGCTGCCACTTTCGCTTAGTTGCATGCTACTCGCTGCCAGTCGCTGCGACTTTCTGCCAGTTGCACGGAAGTAGTGCTCCGAGGTCGCCAGTATAGGCGGGCAGGCGCACCAGGATGTCTTCCAGCCATTCCCGGGGTTCAATACTGGCAGCCTTGCAAGATGAGAACAGAGAGTAGACAATGGCTGCACGAACGGCCGCATCGTGATTGCCGGCAAACAGGAAGTTCTTACGGCCCAAAGCCAAGGGGCGGATTGCATTCTCAATGCCGTTGTTATCAATGTTGTACCGACCATCCAGGACATAGCGGCTTAGGCGCGGGAGAAGTGTATAGGTGTAGACCAGAGCCTTGCCCATCCTGGACTTGGGCGTGAACGCGTTTGCAACAGAGTCCATCCACTTCTCGAACTCTTGGATGATAGGATAGGACTCCTTCTGGCGACGCTCTTTGATCTCTTCAGGAGTTAAGTCAGCGTCACGCATCTCCTCCTCTATCTTGTAGAGTTTGCCAATGAAGACGATGGCTTCGCTTGCATACTTCTTATTCTCGTCCAAGGCTTCTACGAACTTGCGCCTTACATGGGCCCAGCAGCCAATCATACGCTTGCCAGGAGCGTTCTCGAAGGACTCGTAGACCTCGTAGCCGTCGGTCTGCACAGCGCCACGGTAGCCGGCAATGAGTTTGCGCGCGGTATCGCCGCTGCGCGAGCCCATATCATAATGGAAGTATACGTCCCCGGTGAGCGCGTTGCGTACGGCCCACATGTATCCCTTCACGGCACGGTGTTTCTCGTTGTCAATCACTGGCAACGTGCTTTCATCCACCTGTATATAGTCGCTGGACATGATCTGTTCTCGAAGTTTGTCGTACAGCGGCCGTAACCTTTCACATACCGACGTGAACCAATCATTGATGGTGGCATCGTTAAGCAGGACGCCCAGTTCTTTGTATTTCTGGATTTGCCGGTAGAATGGGAGGTGGTAGATGTACTTGTTTATCAGGATATCCGCCAGAAGGCTTGCATCAACCATGCTCTTGGGACGTATCGTTTCCGGAAGAGGAGCAATCAGGAAGGTCTGCCGGTCAGGATCTTCAATCTGAAGTTGAGAACGAAGAACGAACTTGTGACGGACAACGCGCTTGACATACATCTTGGCAGGCTGGATGGCCAGGGTGTCGGTGTTCTCTACACCAATCTCTACGTAGTCGGGGTTGTCCTGAATGCCTTCAGGATAGATATGGGTCTCCACAACGGGGAGATTATTGGAGAGGACGGGCTTACGCACATCACGCTTGTGAGCTTTGACCTCAATAACCTTGGCATTCTGCTCTTCCATAGCCTTAACCTCTGCGTCCAGTTCGGCCTGCTCCTCAGCACTGAGGTGCTGGTCAAACAATGTGGGTTCAAGGACGTTGGGATCAAGAGGGAGGTGTTTCTCGCTCATAGAACCGAACAGTTTCTTCCGGAACCAGGCCATCATAGACTGAAGGTTGTTGATGGCGGCCTGCATTTCTTCTGCCTGAGCGAGAAGCCGTGCCTGCTCCGCCAGAAGGGTTTTATTCATGGCGGCGAGTTTGGCGTTTTGTTCACGAAGGCGCTGTATTTCGAGGTCCAGTTCTGACATCTTTTTCTCTCGTTTCCGGATACAAAGATATGGCCTCTCAGGCACTTCTACAAGGGGTTTTGCTATTGCAAATGTCGATTATTTTACTTATCTAAAGTAAAGATTTACAGACTCTTAGACAGCATTTTCATCCGCCTTACATACGGACTGTCAAGAGCTGATTTCACCATCCCAATGACGTTTTCATATGCAAGATTGGTGGAGATTACATCTTCACTGCCGGCGGAAGGGATCCTCATTCTGCCCATGTCCAGACGGATAGAGTATAAGACCAGACCGCCTTCTTCCTGACGGAGAAGTTTCATCATGTTCCGGCTGGCATTGGCAAAGATGAACACATCCCCGCTGCGGAGTCGCTCACACATAGCGTTCGTCACGATGCCGCTGAGTCCGTTGAAGCTCTTGCGCATGTCAACGGGCTTGTTGTACAGCCAGTACCGGCAGGTATTATCCAGGTTAAACATTGCTGGCCGCTATAAGTTCACGCAAATGTGCGGCAGTCATACATCCCTGGATGCGCATGGCAGATCCACTTGCTGTGCGAAGTTCAACGGTCAGGAAACTCTGCTCCTGAGGTTGTGAATCACCATTCTTTGAACGGATCTTTCCAGAAGTTCGAGCAGGAGGCATCATGGGAGACACAAACGCGCCTCCCTGGGTTAACTGGACAAAAGAACCGGGATCGGAGCCTTGCTCATCCTCCTGACGATACTTTCGCTGCCACCTGTAAAACTGTGATTTGTCAATCTGTAACTCATCCAAACGCTCCCCTTGGGTAATCTTGTGTTCAGCACAATAGGTTTGGATCTCTAGAACCTGTTCTCTGGTAAGCATATCTCGTGAATTTTTTGCAAATGTAGCCAGGATCTCTCCCGGCTACAATATGCAGTTTATCGGATGCTTACCTTCCATCTTGAAACTGTTCAATAGAGCACTTTGTCGTGTCTTGTCGGTCAGGCTATGTACGGTTTCATCGTATCGTAGTCGGCGTGTCCGGTAAAGGTCATCACCATCTCCGGGGACATCCCTTCTTCCAAGGCGTTCACTACGAATGTCCTTCTCGCGGCATGCGTCCCGATCACTTCGCACAATTGTGACGTCTTGTAGACAGGTTTCTTCCCACAATACTGCATCATTTCCACCTCCCTGGTAAAGCCGAGCATCTTGGCGATTTCCTTGATGCCTTTATTCATATTCTGGTTGTGTTTCTTGGGAAATGCGAGTCATCCTGTCGGGATGTCCAGATACTTCTTGTACAAAGCGATTGCCTCCGGAACCAGGAAAACAGTGAGACCGTCATTCGTCTTCTTGCTGATGAAGGTGAACTTGGTCGGATCTTCCGGATTG
>JBGVBT010000077.1:0-6608 GCA_045225895.1 Sphaerochaetaceae bacterium | reverse complement strand
TTGGAATAGCCGGCTGCCATTGTAATCTTGTGGGAAATAGCTCGACCTTTTTCCTGATTGAATGAAGGAATTCTCATGGTTCTCTCTCCTGATTCAAACACCCGCAAACAGGAGGCATACCAGCCTCGCCACCAGACAGACAACAATAATCATGAACCATGTTTTGTTTTCCACATTGAACCCCAATCCTAACTACATGTTACAGCACGTGAATTCTATCGGAAAGGATATCGAAGCCTAGCACCAATACGGTCAAGAAAGCTGATGGAGTTCCTTTCTATGGAATATGCGGATCTGATTGAAAAGCAGATCTGATTAGATTCGGGTTTCTGCCGAACTCGTTTTATTGGTTCTTTATTGTAAATCGGGAGTGCCACATATTGCATCCGTCAGAGCGGTGAGTTCCTTGCCGAGATTCTGTTCATCGGCAAGTTCTTCCAGCAGTGCCGTGTTGCACAGGGGAAGAAGAGTGGCGGCATCGTGATTCCATCTTATCCTGCGGTAAAGATCATCTTTCTGTGGATTTTCGAAGACTCGTTTCAGAAGAAGGATAATCAGGTCCTCAGGACAGGATATGTGGAGAGGGGAACATTGCCATGACGTTCTGATTGCCCTGTCCCAAACGCCGCCGGTTCCTTTTACCAGCTTGCATGAGAGTATCTTTTTCCCGAAACTGCTCAGGGTAAACGTCGTATTCCCGGGATCGTCATCATGTATTCCGTCACCAAACATTGCCTTGATTGTCTCCAATGACGGGTCATAGTCTTGTGGATGCACAAGTATGTCTGCACAATTGATGATCCGTGTCATCTGCGGAAGATAGTGGATGCGTATTGCAAAGTCTCCGGTAATGACAAACGGAATACCTGCCGTGGCCAGGTGCCGTGTGACTTTGGAGACAGGAAGAAACAGGGAAGAATTGTAAAACAGATAGAAACGAATCAGTCCCTCCGTTCTTGCACGTACATCTGGAGGAAAGAACTCCCACTGACGGGCTTTCCCGAAATCCCCCAGGTAGAGGAGAAAATCCGAGCCCATATCATCAAGATTCATATTCCCGAAGAGCTCTTGGGCTGCTCGAGCTGTCCATTTCCGGCTTCCTAGGAGAAGTCTAAAAAGCAGCGCATCTCTGTCCTGAAGGCAAAGAAGGTCTTTTTGGCTCATGTTGTCCCTCTACATCCCGTATTTCTTGAAAAATCCTGCAGGATTCGTCCGGTGCATGCCTTCCTTGATGTCCTTCTGCCAGAAACGCTGTAAGAGTGGTTTTGCCGGGGGTTCCTGCAGTCTGGGTTGCTTGACGTCTTCTTCCTTCACTTCCAGAGTCTGTGTCTCCGGGAACAGGCTCAGAAGCTTTTCAAGCGTCTCGAGACCTTTTTCCGTATGAGCTATCGCAAGTGATGTTCCGTAACCGTCATCGAAACCCGGAGCTGTTTCCTGAATTCCCCAGAAGTCTCCGATTGTCAGGTCTGTCGCACGGTTTTTTGATGCAAACCGGCAATTGTAGCATGTTTCCCTCAATCCGATTCTCTTTGAGTAAATCCGGCACCATGTGTTTTCCAGAAAACCCTGGGTTCTGCGCACTCCGTTCTGAGTCCATGCGACAGTGTGTCCGCCGTCAGGTCTGTCTTTTGCACGGAACTCGAATTTGCTCAAAGGGCTCCCTTCCGAAAGATAATCAATGTAGGTTTTCCAGACCTCGGGAGAGGGGACGCCTGCACAGACCATATCCATTGCCAGCAGTCTATCAAGTTCTTCAGGACTGAATCTTGCCGCAAGATACAGAAGCATGGCCTCCGTCGTACAGGGAGTTCCGCAGAATAGAACCGGTTTTCCTTTTTTCAGAGTACTTTCGACCTTTTTATAAAGCCCGGAAGTATCAGCCTGAATGTATTTTGTCTTCAGAATTCCATCCAATTCATTATCTGATTCAGCAGCCGTGTATCTCAGGTGGAGGTTCTCATCAAGAGAAGCGCCAAAGACCGTGCCGCCGTTTTTTATAAACATGCGTGCCGTCAGCTGGAACAATCCTCCGGAAGTGCTTTCCCTCCGCATGGAGTTCGGCGCCTTGAATGCAAAACAGCGCTTTTCCGGAAGTGTGCCGTGCACGTTCTTGGAATGTTGCAGAATTGGACAGCTTGTTTCACATGCTCCACACTGGGTACATCCTTGTTCCCTTACAGGGATACGGAAGCCCAGAGCATCACTCTGCATCTTTATCAACCCTTTCGGACAGGATGCTTCGCATGCTCCGCATCCGTAACACAGTTCGGTTCTGAATTCCATTCCTTCCCTCATTTGATCAGACTTCCCAGATATTCCAATGATCTGCTTCTTTCTTCCCGAAGAAGACCTTCATTTTTCCAACCTTTTCCTTGTGGCTCCTGACCCAGTATCCGGAGCATTTCCTGAACCCTTGTGTTTCGTGCCTGAAGTGCACCCGCAAGTCCGGCAACCTCGTAACAGCGGTCGAAAATCATGGAGAACAAAAGGCCGTGATAGGAGGAAGTGATGACCAAATCGGCATCTCTTACAAGAGCAAGCCATGAAGGAACACTACAGGATGCCCAGGCATCGAAGCCCAACGGCGGATACCATGAGGCAGTGATGGCAATAAGCTCACAGCCTTTTTCTGCAGCTTTTCCTTTTGCATATTCAACAAGATCGGCATCATTCTGAACCATTATAAGCAGACAGTAGTGTTTTCCTGCATCCTGTTCCGCCGCCAAGTCATGCCATCTTTCCTGTGGAAGCAACAGAACGGGATCCACACAGCGAAGCGCATGGCGTCCGGTCAGTTCCTTTATTAAAGCCACACCGCTTTCCTCACGCACGGAGAGATACTGCATTTCAGAAAGCGCCTGCCTGATTGTCCCAATAGTGTTTTCCTCCGGACGTTCTCCGAAACTCGCTGCATAGCTGGCTCTTTTTCCCGATGGGGCAAAGGGGAGGAAGAAGCGGAAATCCCCTCCCGTTACAGCAGGATTCCATACCTGATCACTTCCTGTTATGAACATATTGGTTTTCTGTATCAGGTTTTCGTCAAGATTGCGGATGCAGAGATTCTGATTCCTGAAATCCTCGAACAGTTTATGCCTACGATCTCCGTGCATGTGGAGCATTCGGATTATGGGTGCTGCCTTGACCTGTGGCAGCATCTCTTCCACTGCGTTGCTCATGTGAACTTCATAGACGTCAGCCCCGAATGACCGGATGGTCTCCTGAAGGGCGTAGGTTTGGAGAACTGCTCCGTAGTTATCACGGTCCTGAAGTGTTGTGATTCCGATTGTTTTCATGTTCTTTCCTCCCTGATAGCCTCACGTGTCTGCTCAAGCAACCGTTGTTTTTCTTTCTGCACTGTTTCACGGACAATTATCTCACACTTTCGGCCATCACAGATACAGTGGGAGATAAGACTAATCAGAAGTCTTTCCAGTGCATTGATTCGGGCCATGTGGGTGTTGAAGCTTTTCGGCTGTACAGACCTGCTGCCCGGGTGGATTCTGTAGAGCATCCCCAGACGGTTCAACACATGGCATTTTGTTCTGCTTGCAACCGGAATCAGAAGCTGAAGGTTCTGTCCTACTACAGAGTCGGGAATCCTTCTGTCCGGGTAGGCCTGGAGAAGCAGGGAAGTGCGGATCATATAGCATCCAGCAGCACATGTGGTTTCTCCGCGGAAAAGACCTTCCAGTATGTCGTAATCACCTTCGGGAATGCTTGGAGATGCACTATCTGCTCCATGCATGAATGCGGCCTGAACATAGGCCATGCCGATATCCGGGTGTGAATCAAGATAGTAAGCCCTCACGGAGATTGAACCGGGCAGGAGCATGTCATCTGAATCGGCCCAAGTGAGGTACTCTCCGGTAACATACGAAAACGCGTTTCCGATGGCCTTGGCGGGACCGAGGTTCTCCTGAGTCCGGAATATTATGTTCCAACCGGGTTTTGACTCCCTGAGGTGGAGGATCCAGGATTCAATTATCCTTGCGCTGCCATCGGTAGAACCGTCATTGACAATGATAATTTCAAAATCGTCGATGTCCTGTTGCTCGACAGATGCGAGGAATTCATGCAGATAAGGTTCTGAATTGAACACCGGAACCATCATCGAGACACGGCCGATTTTCAATTTATCCACGGTTCTGAAGCCTCTTTCTCAGGAGGGCTGCATAGCCCTTGGCCTCGTCTGCCTTGCGCAGACGTCCGGTGTTCGTCATGTGCAGTCTCCTTTCAAGTACGATTGTGTTAACGGAAGTAACAGGTATGCCTGAATCCCTGAGTGAAAGCATCCATGCAACAACCTCACCGGAAGGCAGTGATTCGTCAAACAAACCGACTTTCTCAAAAAGCTCTGTCTTCAGAAGAGAGCATCCGGGAAGAATTCCCGCATATCCACCGCTGCGGGGACAAAGTTGGGCAGCCTGCTCAGGCGTCAGTTCCTCGGATATGAAATCCTCTGCCAGTCCGAAGGCTGCGGATCCGCTCATTGCATCAGCAAGAGTACGGAACGCATGGTTTTTTGCCCGGTCATCCGCATCCAGAAGGTATATCCAAGGGGTATTCACACATGCAATACCTGCATTGCGGGCTGCTGATGTTCCCGCATGATTACCAGTTATCAGTTTTACCCCGAGATTGCTGACAAGTTCTGCAGTCTTGTCCTGGGAACCGTCATCCACGACAATTATCCTGGCATCATTGCCCATTGTCTGACTTTTGATGCTGTTCACAGCTTCTGCAATGTATTTTTCCGCATTGTATGCGGGAATCACGACGGATATGTCCCTGCTTCTGATTTCGCTCATAAAAGTCCTGTCTCCTTTGCTTTTTCCAGAAGTTTCTCCCTGTTCGCCTTTATGACTGCCTCGGCCGCCGCACCGCCGCGCATCTTCCTTCGTACTGATTCAGAGGCATGTATTCCTTTTTCGTCCATTGCCTTCACGGCTTCCATATAATGCTGGTTCCTTGAACCCAGTCTTGCCTTTGCCTCAAGTTCGTCATGGTCTTTTCTGATTGTTTCCAAAGGGAAGGCCTTGTCGAATCTGTCCAATACGCCCAGTCCTTCCATCGCAAGCTCGGTCCTTATGCATTTCGGGCATACCCCGCAGTTTCCGGCAAGCGGCAGAGGATTGTGTACGCACACATGAACAAGAGACCTTGTTTTCTCATCCTGCTGTGCAAGAAACGAGATCTTCTCAATCCTCTTCTTCTCACTTCCCGAAACCATGACATGTAGTGTTTTTGTGGAAAAGGCATCTGCAAGCAGGCTGTCATAATAGGCAACATTGTCGGGGTCTATGGAAAGGGATTCAAGCTCATAGGCCCCCGAGTGCAGATATGTGCCTATGCGGTTGTTGACTGCCATTGCACATGCGATGAGCCGGTAAGTATCAACTGCAAGATACCGTTCATCCACAATATCCTGTATATTGCTTCTCACCCCTACGCATCCGAGGCCGAATCTTTCTGCTATGTCTTTTGTCTGGTTCAGGGCTTCATTATACAGACGGGTGCGTCTGTCTCCGATCTCTTCATAGACACCGGCATCGAAACATGCAAGGCTGTCCAGTCTCGGCCCGTTTCTGTCATCCAGGTAAGTTGAAACCGTGTAAAGACTATCCACGCCACCCGAGTACCCTGTGGCTACTTCCTCTCCACCTGAAGAAGGCTGACAGGGCAGGGCGTGGACCTTTACACCCTGAAAACGTTCCACTGACTGGGAAAGGCGGGGCAGGAGTCCGTCATTGAGGCTGTCGAGAAGTTCCCGCGAGACCGGCGCTTCGCTGAAGATGTGGGCTCCGGTGAGAAGTGCCTGTCTGAGAAGCATCAGGACAAAGGCATCCGCCCTTTCCGTGACAAGATCGTCCTTTCTGTCTGCAGGGACCTCGAACCAGAGTTCTTTATGACCGTTCAACCCGACATCTGCAACGGCTCTTGCAACATCCTTTCCAAGTACGAGATGTGGTCTGCCTATCCAAATCTGTTTTGATTCCGTATTCATGCGGATTCCCGTTATTTTTTATCGTCATCCTTCATGGCAGGCCATCCGTAGTTCGGATCCACATCATGGATGGGATCAGCCATTATCAAATCCTGTACCTCATGGAATTCATCAACCACAAGGTCAAAACCATCGGAAAAGGACTGGTAGTCAAACGGGGACGGTTCGTTGCCTGGTGTGCTGTCTTCAATCAGTATTCCTTTCTGGACAAGACTATCCGCAAAGGTCAGGACTCTCTGTTCGATATCTGCTGGGCATAGCTGCAGTTTGGAGAGCTCTCCGGAGATGGCCTTGGGGTCTGCTCCGGCCTTCAGCTGTTCGAATACTGCAGTTCCGGCATTATTGAGAGAGTAGTAAATTCCGGTTGTAATGTTGATTACGATTCCGAGTCCGTCGGCAACATCATAGAACATTTCCTTGTCGTTGAAGCTATACATCAGTTGTCCTCCTTTTTTATCGGATTTCCCGGGATAGGGAGATCTTTCTTTGTTATTTCCCCGTTTATATTAAGGGGAATGCTGTCTTCCTTCGTGAAGAATTGGGGAATCATATATGGGGGGAAGCAAATTCCGTCAACCGTTTTTGCTCCCTCAATTGAAATCTG
>JBGVBT010000076.1:0-9146 GCA_045225895.1 Sphaerochaetaceae bacterium | reverse complement strand
TCGGTCTCGTCATACTCGAACTCGGCCTCGAATCTGAGCTGCCAGTCGTTGTCCTTGTCAAAGGCGAATCCCTGGCTATTCTTTCTTCTGGCATAAAGAGATATCAGCTTGGAAGCGAGATCCTCCGCGCTCTTTCTGGCCTTGGCCTTCTTGTTCTCCCATCCGGCCGAGCCAAGCTTGTCTATGTGCGGAGCCTCGCCTGCGGACCCTATGTATCTCTGGATCAGGTTCGCCTGCTCGATCGGTACATAGAGATTCTCCTTGTCGGCGAACTGGATCTTTATGTAGTCCCTCTCCCGGATGCGGTCTATCTTCAGGAATATACCGATTCCGTAGTTCACATGAACAACGTAATCGCCCTCATGGAGCTCAACAAAACTGTCAAGAGCCGAGGTCTGAGTATGCTGCAGAGTCTTTATCACCTGCTTCCGGCGCCCGAATATCTCGCTTTCACAGAAGACGATGAACTTCTCGCTCCTGATTGAGAATCCTCCGGACATGTTGCCCACAATGTACTCGATTCCCTCGAAGTCGCTGAGCATGGTCTCAAGTCGCTGCTTCTGGACCACGGTGGATACGCAGACCGCAATCCTCCATCTGTCGTTGGATAGTCCCTCCAGATCCTGTTTGAAGAACGTGAAGTTTCCGAAATATGACCTTGGACCGTCGATCTCGAACCTGTAGGCTCCGGGTGTCTGGCCGGAGATGTCCAGGACCGTCATGCAGCCGTGTTTTCCTTCACGGCAGGAGCTGTACAGGGCATCGAAATCATAGAGAAGGTCAGAGGGCTTAATCGCATCCCTGTCCTGCTGGTATGCCTTGCGGTAAAGGGCCTTGGCCTCCGTCTGCATGCTCCGGTAGCTGCTTTCAAGACGCTTGTCGCCGACGAATATGAAGTAGTCACCGGCTGAGAAATACTCTGCAATACCTCCCGGGATGCTTGAATCCCCGTCCGAGGTCCCCAGAATCTGCAGATCCACATGTCCCAGCTGCTTTGTGACCTGCTGGGACAGAGGTTCGAACCTGCATATTCGCTCGATCTTGTCCCAGTCCAGGTAAATCCTCACCGGAAGTTCGGCCCCGTAAGGAAAGATGTCAAGGACCTCACCTCGGATGGTGAATTCACCGGGCATCGTGGTATTGGAAGTCCTGAAATAGTTTCCTCCGGCAAGACGCTCGGCCACTTCCATGGTGTCCAGGCCCTGCCCCACCTTGAAATGAAGACTGGAGGCATCGAGAGCGGCCTTTCTGGGCACAGGGGAACAGATTGCCCGGATGGATGTGATGACCATGGACCTGGGTGTGTTTGCAACGGCACCCAGACACCTTATCTGCTCGTATTCCCTTGCGGAACCTTCCCATGGTGAATACAGGACCCTGCCCGAAGCTCCGAGAAGGAAGGTCTGGACCGATCCGGACTTCCCTTCTGTCATGCCGAGATTGGAATGCAGGACCCTTGCAACCTCTTCAGTGGGACAGATAACCCATGTGGTTCCGTCGACGTTCTGAGCCATCAGTTGGGCGCATTGAAACAGTGGAAATCCGTCAAGGCCCTCCACTTCGATTCCGGCTTTTCTGTTGGCTGCGAACGCCTTGAAGGCTTCGCTTCTTTTGATGTACGATTGCAACGTCTGCACCGGGTAAAAACTATCACATACAAGGTATGGATTTCAAGGCAGATAACAGGAGTAAGGCATGCAGGAGACAACCCTTTCCAAGGATGATGCAAGGATCACAAGAATCACCGTCAGGGACGAAAGCTGTTCGGACCGCTATGGATTTTCCACTGAAAATGAAGCCGGAAAAGCATTCTTCCGCCTGTGCAGTGCCGTCAGACAGTGCGGAGAGGCAGCCAGAGCAAACCAGAGCCTGATACACAGATCCCTGAAGGACGACGGTTCAATCCTCACCGAAACAGACCTGGCCGTTTCCGATGCCATAGTCTCGGTCATAAGGGAAACCTACCCGGACTGCAACATCATCACAGAGGAGATCGACCTCAAGGGCTTCGACAAGGATGCCGGATACACTTTCATCCTCGACCCGATTGACGGAACAGATGCCTACAGCCAGGGTCTTCCCGCCTGGGCTGTTGCACTTGGGGTACTGGACAGAAACAGGAAGCCCTGCGGAGCCATCATTTACGCCCCGAGGTTCGGAGTCGGAACGGAAGACCTCTTCATCTGTTCCATGCCCGGTGACGATGCTGTCTATCTGAACGGAAAACTAAATACCGCACCCGAGCACTACAGTGAACCAAGACAGATGGTAATTGCATCCAATATCATGAATTATGTCGACATGCACAAGTACAGGGGCAAGGTCCGCGCATTCGGAAGCAGCATTGTGCACCTGATTGCACCGACTGTGGTCTCAAACCTTGACTGCACCATCAACGGATACTGCTACGCATGGGACATAGCCTCAGCCAACGCCATTGTAAGAAAGAGCGGTCTGGAGATGTGCTACTTTGACGGAAGCGAGATTGAATACGACGATGCCCTTCTGCTTGAAAGAAAACCGATAAGACTGCCCATCCTTGCGGGAAACAAAGACTGCGTGAACTGGATGCGCGGGAATCTCAGGATGTACTGAAAAGATCAGCCCTCCGCTTTCTGGGCAAGGCTCTCGATTTCCTTGATGAACTGCTCCACGTTGTCAAAGGCCCTGTATACGGATGCGAACCTGATGTATGCAACCTTGTCCACCTTGTACAGCTGCTTGAGAGTCTCCTCTCCGATCAGGGAACTCGAGACCTCATGCCTTGGACCGGCCTGGATCTTGATGGCCTCGTCTATGTTGTTGATGAGGTTCTCGATCGTCTCGTTTGTGATGTTCCGTTTGTCCGTGCAGACCCTGATGCTGCGCTCCACCTTGGAAAGGTCGAAGTTCTGAAGATCCCCGTTCTTCTTGATGACGACAATCGGCTTGTCCTCCACCCGCTCATAGCTTGTGAAACGGTATCCGCACGAAAGGCAGACACGACGTCTCCTCATCGCACTTCCGTTGTTTGTCGTTCTGGTCTCAAGAACCTTGTCTTCTGTCTTTCCACACGCCGGACATCTCATAGTGGTCAAATCACTCCTTTTCTAAACCATATTACACTAGAACAAATATAGTGTCTACAGGTTTTGCAATTTCTTATAATTACTTTCTGAAAACACTAGAAAAAAGACAACTCAATCTTCAGAAAGAACAAAAGAATCATTTCATGTTGCTATATATAACGTCCGGTGTTATTATATTAACATCAAAACCGGAGGTCCTATGGCAGAATCGGTAAGCGGAAAAGTCAGGGAAATCGTGGACAAGACCCCGTTTCTCAGAGATGTCCTGATGAAAGGTTTCCTCAACTACTCGAATTTCGCAGACAGCATAATCGACGAGGTATCGCAGGCCTGCAACCGCAAGGTCCAGAGCTCAGCCATAATAATGGCCCTCAGGCGCTACGGCACGGAGCTTCAGAAGACTAACGGCACGGTAGCCACGGAAAACCTGAAGTACACCATAGTCATGCATACGAACATCGCGTACCTTGACTTCGTGAAGACCCCGGACCTTGTCCAGCAGATCGGTGCGATCTACGATGTCGCCGTCAGGAACGGCGCCAACGAGTTCCTCAACGTCCTGACAAGTTCCGGAACGGTGACTATCGGAGTGTCGGAATCCCTGCTTCCCAGCATAGAGGCGATGACCAGGAACTGCACCCTTCTCTACAAGCAGACGGACATGGTGGCCCTTTCCATGGTCTGGAGCTCCCCCGAGATCCAGAACCCCGGCATAGTGTACGAGTCAGCAAGACGCCTCGCGTGGAACAGCATAAACGTCCTCGAGATATTCTCGACCGTGACTGAGCTTTCATTCGTGATAAAGAGGACGGACAGTTTCGAGGCCTACAGGGTCCTTCAGGATCTCCAGCGCTCAAAGGGATGAGACATCGAACCACTTGCCGGTAAGGGACCTCTCGATGGACTCGTTCAGGTGCTCCGGCCTGAGGATCTCGTTTCCGCAGTCAAGGCAGAAGTTGTCGCTCATTCCGGCGATGTAATCGAATACCATCAGCCCCAGATTCCCGTCATGCTCGATATATGCGTCGTGCTTCTCCACCACGTAGTTGTAGAAGCCGGCACTGAGCATGTTCCTTTCATGCAGGTACTTCTCCCTGTCCAGGCCGCAACGGTCCAGCAGATCGGTAAGGTAATCGTATATAAGTCCAAGCAGACGGCGGAAATAGTCCTCGTAACCCTTGAGCATCGGTGAAAGGTATATGTGCTTGTAGTTGAAGTCCTTCATCAGCTTCACGGCCTCGTAGACAGGCTCGCTGAATGCGATGCACCCCTCCTTCTCCGAGTTGTCGATGATGTCCTCCACCAGCGTGTTGATGATCTCGCCGTTGGTCTTTCCCAACGTCCGGTAACACACCTCGGGAAGCTCTTTGGACGACACGATTCCAAGCCGCACGGCATCCTCGAAATCACGTCCTAGATATGCTATCTGGTCCGAGAACCTGACCACGCATCCTTCCCAGGTCGATGGCCTCAGGCCAACCTTGCTGGTGATGCTGCCAAGATCCTTTTCCGTGAAATCCGGAGAGATCGTCCTGATGAAATGCTCGCCGCAATGGCTGATGATTCCGTCCCTGACGGCATACGTAAGATTAAGGTGGGAAAGGAAATCCACAACCCTCAGTCCGTTGACCTCGTGCTCGAAGCGGGGATAGCCCTTCTTCTCCATCATGCCGGAAAGAAGATACTCTCCAATATGGCCGAACGGAGTGTGGCCGAGATCGTGTCCCATGCCTATTGCCCACGCAAGCTCGTCATCGAGCTTCATGGCCCTGCAGATTGCCGTGGCGATTGACGCCACATGAAGGACGTGCTCCATCCTCGTGCAGATATGGTCATTGCTGGGGGCGAAGAAGACCTGAGTCTTGTGCTTGAGCCGTCTGAACGGAGAACTGTGAATGATTGCGGTGGTGTCGCGATAGTATGGGGATCTTACATCCTCACCTGTTCTGGACTTCACTCTGGATTGGAGAACGCTGTCGGGCAACTCATTTTTGAACGGCATACTGTTTCCTCGTCTGTGTAACTGTGATATTATTATAGCGATTATGGGTGATTATATCTATCCGCTTGCAACGCTTGTACTTGACTTCTTCTGCATCATCCTGTGCATCAGGTTTGCCGTGACGCGTAGGAGCACGGTATGGCTGGTTCCCACATTCCTCAGCCTCACGCTCCTTCTGGGCAGTCTGGTATGTCTTCTGGCAACCGCCTCGCAAAACGCGGGACAGACGATATCCGAGATGGCATCCTATGTGTCGCTTTTCCTCTTCCTTGTATCAGCCATCTGGCTGGTGGCACTGGTGTCCTTCAGCCGCAGGATGAGTCCGAAAATCAGACAGGAAGCATACGACGAGGCGGAATTCCTCACAGAGCATTCCAGCGTTGTGCTTGAGCCCAGGGTGGACGGCAGACCCACGGCAACCCATAAAGTCGAACGTCCCAGGCCGTATGTTGCGGAACCGGGAACCGAGCCCTATGACATAGGCACGGTGAAGCTGCTCAGACCGAGAAAGACTGTATTCCCAACCCAGTACGACTGCCCTTAAACAGGGATTCTCAACCGTTTTTCATCCCCCTTTTTCTCTACAGTGGCTTTTTTCGGATTCTGTGATATAATCGTCTTTTGCGATGCAGGATAAACCACTGATTGTACAAAGCGACAGAACCCTCATGCTGGACGTCCACTCACCGTCCTACAACGACTGCAGGAACCAGATCATCGCCTTCAGCGAGCTGGTCAAGGCACCGGAGCACGTACACACATACCAGATAAGCTCAATCTCCCTATGGAACGCCACAAGCGCTTCCCTATCGCCGGACGAGATTCTCCAGCGTCTTACAAGATGGTCGAAGTTCGCCATCCCGGCAAGCGTCAGCTCCTTCATAATCGAGCAGGCCTCCAGATACGGCAAACTGGTCCTCCTTCCCAACGACGACAACAACTACTCGCTCGAGGTCTCCGACCCGTTCATAGCAAAGGCCATAGAATCCGACGGCAAACTGAAGAACCTCATCCGCGCCACGATGGACCCGAATGTATTCGAGATCTCGAAATACGACAGGGGTACGGCAAAACTCGAGCTCATAAGACGGGGCTACCCCGTCTACGACAAAATCCCGCTTGTCAGATCCGATCACATCCCGATGAACCTAAAAGTCCGGCTCAGGGACTACCAGAACCAGGCACTGGGTTCCCTTCTGGGAGACATGGGTCCCGGCACAGGATTCGGAACCATAGTCATGCCCTGCGGAAGCGGAAAAACCGTCGTAGGACTGGGAATCATGTGCAGCCTGCAGACAAGGACCCTGATCCTTTGCCCCAACGTCGTGGCCGTCCACCAGTGGATATCCGAGCTTACAACCAAGACGGACATCCCTCAGGACATGATCGGCGAGTACTCCGGCGAGAAGAAGGAAGTGAAACCCATCACGGTATGCACATATCAGGTCCTGACATACCGTCCTTCAAAGGACGGGGACTTCACCCACATGAACATCATCCAGAGCGGAAACTGGGGTCTTGTCATCTATGATGAGGTCCACATGCTCCCGGCCCCGGTGTTCAAGATCACAGCCGAGCTCCAGTCGGTGTACCGGGCGGGCCTCACCGCGACTCTTATCCGTGAGGACGGCCGGGAGGAGGATGTGTTCAGTCTAGTCGGTCCCAAACGCTTCGACATCCCCTGGACGGACCTCTCCCAGGCCGGCTGGATAGCCGATGCCTACTGCATCGAGATGCGTATCCCCCTTCCTGACGAGCTGGCCCTTCCCTATGCCGTGGCCTCGAAGCGTGACAAATACAAGATCGCCAGCACCAATCCCGCAAAGGACAGCGTGATAGAGGCCCTCCTTTCCAAACACAAGGGCGAGAGCATCATAATAATCGGCCAGTACCTGGACCAGCTGAAGCAGGTACACAAGAGTTTCGGATTCCCCATCATAACGGGAAGCACCTCCAACGAGAAACGAGACGAGCTCTATGCAAGATTCCGTGAAGGAACCGAAAAGGTCCTGATAGTCTCAAAGGTGGCCAACTTCGCCATAGACCTTCCGGATGCCTCGGTTGCCATCCAGATATCGGGAACCTTCGGCTCAAGGCAGGAAGAGGCCCAGAGACTTGGAAGGATACTCAGGCCCAAGGCAAAGAGCAGCTTCTTCTACTCCGTGATAACGAAATACACCGTCGAGGAGGAGTTCTCCGCCAACAGGCAGAGGTTCCTCGTCGAACAGGGATACAGATACGAGACGAGGGAGCTCTGATGGACAGGCTTTTCTCTTACCTGAACACACTTGACGACGACTACTATTTCTTCATAGCGAACACCGTCCTTGGCCAGGTGAAGACTCCGTTCCACAAACCGGTACTGAACAATGCCATCCTCTCCTTCCTTCTCAATCCTCAGAACAGGACAAACATCATCGCATCACTCGATGACGATGACAGGCGTTATCTGACACTGATAGACATTGTGGGAGGTACAACGGCGACTCTGGTATCATCGTTTTTCGAAGACAGAAGCTACCTCCTTGCCCTTACCGCTCTGGAAAGCCTGCGTGACAGACTTCTCCTTCTGAAGGATGGGGACAACTACTTCATCAATCCCGTTCTGGAAGATGCTGTCAGGCCCTGTCTGGACAGGGATCTGGCATTGGGAGAGAACGCGGGTCTCGGCGTTCCGATGCCCCATGTGGACCGCAACGTACTGTTTTCCATACTGAACCTGCTTTCCAACGGCACCATTCCCACAAGAGAGGCCAATGCCCACCATTTCAGGAAATCGGACAAACTGGACAAGGTTTTCCCTCAGTTTACGAAAAGCTCAAGCCTTTCATTCTTTTCCCTTCTGAAGGATCTTCTCGTCTCATGCGCAGCTGTATCCCCTTCGTCCGGACGTTTCGTCATCGACAGGAACAGAGCAAAGGCGATCCTGGATCTGGATGACCTGAACCTGATGATAGCCGCCATAGGCAGGAAGCAAGGAAAGGCAATAACACAGCTTCTGGGAATCCTCAGGAACCACAGCCTCGGGAAAAAACAGGCCGCCGCAATTCTGAAGATGTCCACATCATCGGAAACATCTGACCCGATCCTGCAGGCCATGCGGGATTTCGGCTTCATCTCGGAAGACGGGGAAATCGTCAGGCTGAACCCCTCCGTCCTTGAGGAGAAACTGCCCATGTCAAAGGTCAGCGTGGACTCGGACATGGAGGTAAGCTACTTCGGGATTCCGGACAGCAGCGACATACTGTATCTGTTTGCCGACATAGAGGTCTGCGACAACCTTGTCAGGTACCGGATTACAAAGGACAGCTTCGTCAGAGCCCTTGATGCAGGACTCGATGCACTGCAAATCTCATCCTATCTGGGAACATCAAGACTTGACGGACAGTTCTCCATGTGGATGCAGTCCTTTTCCAGAATCAGCCTGTACGAGGGAATTGTCATAAGATGCAGCAATGACGTGAGCGCCATAGTCACCCGTCATCCCAAGATCCGGCCTCACGTCATAGCAGACCTGGGAAACGGCTCATACGTCATGGACAGATCACCCGAGTGGCAGCAGGAACTGGCCTACTCCATGGACCTGACCCATCTTCCCCTGGTGAAGGGAGAATCTCAGCAGAAAGCTCCGGAAACGGAAACCGATGCCCTGTCATATGCAATAGCTCAAGCGGCACCGGAAGCAGAGAGTCCGGAAAAACCCTCCATCAGCGCCGATGCTCTGAAAAAGGAACTTCTGGAGGATGCAAAGGCAAAAGGCTGCCTGACAGACGAAGTCAAAGCCCTGATAGACGCAAGGCTCATAGTCTCGAAATCCCAGATCGGCAAAGGTTTCAGATACGCATCCATGCAGACGATCGGAGGCTTTGACTACAGTGCCAAGCTCTCTGCTATCAGGAACCTCCTGAGAAAGAAGAACCCTCCTCTTCTGAAGCTTGAGCTTGCGGACGAGACAATCCTTGTCCAGCCCGAGGAAATGATGAAGGGAGACGGAATAATCAAGGTGAGGATTCTTCCCCAGGAGATAGAAAGGTCAATCCCGGTTTCCTCAATCTTCAGGGTAACCGTCATGAGAT
>JBGVBT010000075.1:0-2659 GCA_045225895.1 Sphaerochaetaceae bacterium | reverse complement strand
AGGATCGGACAAAGCAGAAGCGAATCCGTGCTTTTCGATTCCATCCCTGATGACGCCTGCCTTGTGCTTCAGAGCTTCTTCCGAAAGACCGGAACCGTGTCCGGTGAAATGCGTGGGGTCCTTTCCCAAAAGTGCGCAGGCGACGGCCGTAGAGGTGGTTGTGTTTGCCACCCCCATCTCTCCCAGAAGGACCAGATCACAGCCTTCTTTTTTCAGCTGCAAAGCGGTGTTGTAACCGACTTCAATTGCCTTGAGAACCTGCACGTCGGACATGGCGCAGGACTTGAGAAAGCTCTCTGTCCCTTCACTTATCCTGTGGTTGACCAGACCGGTAACAACGTCCCCTTTCATGCCGATATCAATTGGAATTATATTTATTCCTGCTTTTTGAGCTATCAGACAGGCTGTTGATCTGCCGGCGGCAGTGGCCTTGGCGACCTTGTGTGTCACCTCTACATCGCTCTGGGAGACACCGCTTTGGACTATTCCATTGTCCGAGAAAAAAAGGACAAGCGAACGGTTGTTAATCACAGGAGAATCCGTCTTCCGAATTCCTCCGATCCTGGCCACTATCTTCTCATAGATGCCCAGCCCTTCTATGGGTTTTGCAATGTTGTCCCAGCGGGAAAGAACTGCCTTCTCGGCATTCTTGTCAAAGGGTATGAGGTTCCTTCCAATGTCTGCAAGATCGGCTCTGGTCATCGTCTCCATAAGTTTAGTATAAGTCAGGCAATAATAAAACCCTTACCTGCAACATCGTGCAGATAAGGGTTGATGAACGGAACCTAAAAGACTCAGGCAAGTGCCAGGGTTCCCCTTCCTATGTTCTTTGTCGACTCCTTGTCGAACAGGATTATTCCGTCACCCTCGATAGAGTATGACATCTTGCTGTTCAGCTTGTAGTCCACGCTTCCGAATTTGACCGATGTCAGGATGTATCCGTCCACATCTAGCTTGACTGTGGTCTCCATTCCGGCCGGCAGCGTTCCGTAGACCTTTGCATCAAGGCCTTCCTTCTCAAGGTGGATGAACTCGGGTCTGATACCGACAACGACATCGTCTCCTGACAGCTTTCCGAGAGCGGTCTTGCTCTTGAAGGTGAAGTTCTTTCCGAAGAAGGAAACCTCCGCAGTCTTGTCTCCCGTGACCTTACCCTTTGCCTGAATGAAGTTCATCGACGGGTTACCGACAAAGTCGGCTACGAAGATGTTGGCCGGATTCGAGTATGTGTCCATCGGAGGATCGAACTGCTGGAGAAGTCCGTTCTTGATCAGACAGATCCTCGATGAGAGCGTCATGGCCTCGAGCTGGTCATGGGTGACATAGACGAATGTCGAGTCTGTGTCGGTGTGCAGTCTCTTGAGCTCGATTCTCATCTCCAGGCGGAGCTTGGCATCGAGGTTCGAAAGAGGCTCATCCATGAACAGTACCTTCGGTTTCGGAGCAAGGGTACGGGCGATTGCGACACGCTGCTGCTGTCCTCCGGAAAGCTCTGCCGGATAGCGCTTGTCGAACTCCTCGATCTTGAGCATGGCAAGCATTTCCTTGACCCTCTCGTCGATCTTGGCCTTGGGCCACTTGAGGTTCTCAAGTCCGAAAGCGATATTCTGGTGGACCGTCATGTGGGGCCACAGGGCATAGTTCTGGAACAGGAAACCGATGTCTCTCTTTGCAGGTGAGAGGTTGATGTTCTTCTCCGAATCGAAGACAACCGTGTCACCGATCGTTATTCTTCCCTCGGTCGGGGTCTCGAGTCCTGCGATCATTCTCAGTGTGGTGGTCTTTCCACATCCGGAAGGTCCGAGCAGGATGATGAACTCTCTGTCCTCGATGACCATGTTGAGGTCTTCTACAGCTGTGAATTTCTGGAATCTTTTTGTTACGTGTTCAAGTACGATTTTCGGCATATCAATTTCCTCCCACTCCTTTGTCGATGCTTGCACCGGTCAACTTGTTGACGACGAACTGAATCACCAGGACGACGACTATGATAAGAAGGTTGACCGCGTTACTGGACTGCGTAAGTCCTGTTCTGCTGTATTCCTGCAGCATGCTGGTTGCCAATGTCTGGAAGCTGGGGACCAGCAGGACGAACAATGACAGCTCTCTCATACAGGAGATGAACGGAAGCAGATATCCGCTTATGAAACTTGACTTCTGGATCGGGAACAGGATCTTGGTCATTCTCTTGAACCATGGCACACCGATGACAATGGCAGCTTCCTCGATCTCTCCCGAAAGCTGGAGCATGGCACTGGTTCCCGTTCTTGAAGCGAACGGCATGAACTTGATCGATCCGACAAGGATCAGGATCAGGAATGAGCCGTCAAGCCACGTGAAGCCCTTCGTGTAGGACAGAGCGAGATAGACGGCACCGAAGCTCATCGACGGAATGAGGTACGGCAGGAATGCGAGGTTTGAGACGAGGGTTGCGGCCCTGCTTCCACGTTTTCTTGCAACGGCGTATCCGATCAGGATACCGAACGTTCCGGCTATGGCGGCAACGATCAGTGAGAGCAACAGGCTTCTTCCAAGGGCCTTCCACATGAACATGCTCTTGAGGATACCGATCGTATCGCCCTTGTTGCTGCCCTCGAACGGCTCCGACGAGAGCCAGTATCTGAGTGTCAGCGTCCTGTAGTCTCCCGGCACCTCGAGA
>JBGVBT010000074.1:0-4440 GCA_045225895.1 Sphaerochaetaceae bacterium | reverse complement strand
GCCATGAAGACCTTCAGGGCATCGAATCTGCGTGTGGTCTGAAGGCTCTTGTCCACAAGGTTGATGTAGCCTTCCTCCTCGTCTTCCTCGCGGTTGAGGTAGTCGGCATGCAGCTCGAAGCACTCCTGCATGTTCCTGTCCTTGAACAGGACGACCGAGCAGGAGATGGGCAGAAGGAACATCTTGTGGAAATCCACAGTGACGCTGTCGCAAAGGCTCAGATCGCCCATGCGGTCCTTGTTCTTGCGGCTCATCACAAGGGCGCTTCCGTAAGAGGCGTCGGCATGGAGGAACAGTCCGTACTTGTCGCAGATGCGTCTCATCTGGGACACGTCATCAATCGAACCGTAGTCCGTGGTACCGATCGTGGCTACGGCACAGAACGGCAGAAGTCCGGAATTGATGTCCTCATGAACCATCTTATCGAACTTTTCTATATCGATCTTACAGTTTGAGTCTACCGGAAGCTTTCTGACAGAATCATAGCCGAGTCCCATCACATGGCAGCTCTTCTCCATTGAGAAGTGCGACACCTCGGATGTATAGAGCCTGAGCTGGGCAAAGCAGGAGGGCAGGCCTTTTTTCTTCACATCATGGCCAAGGCGGGTTCTGCAGAACCAGTCGCGCGCTGCTATTATCGCCGACATGTTGGACTGCGTTCCTCCTGATGTGAAGGTTCCGTCCGCTCCCGGGCCGAATCCGAAAAGCCTCACAAGTCCGTGAATCATGGCTTCCTCGACCTCCGTTGCCGCAGGGCCCTGGTCCCAGCTGTCCATGCTGTCGTTGAATGCTCCGATGATGAGCTCGGATGCAATGGACTCCGTCAGTGCCGGTGCATGAAGGTGCGGCATGTACATGGTGGACCATGTTCTGAGAAGATGCGGCATGATGCTTGTTCTGACTGTCTCCAGGGTCTCTTCAAAGCCTGTTCCATGCTCGGGAAGGAATCCCAGTTTCTCAATCAGGGACCTGAGTTCGTAGACGTCCATGCCTGAGTAGGCGGCATCATCGTCGTATGATGTGATGATCGCATCGGTTGTCCGGTCGATCATCCTTCGGAACGTTTCCTTGACTTCAGTGTCAGAGGACAGAATGATAGGTGTTTTTCCCTCCATTTCCGACTCCTTCCAAAGTGATGGTGCTGATGAAGCAGATACCATGATACCAGCAATTGCCGAAACAGGCTATCAAAAACAAATAAATGTTTGACCCCGCCCCCGTATAAATATATAGTGGGGGTTACACCGCAATTATCATTGCTGAAGGAGGCGCGATATGATGGATTTCATTGTAAGTGTCAACGATTTCATCAACGGTATCGTTTGGGGAGTACCTATCATGGTGCTCATTCTGGCAACCGGACTGTTCTTCACATTCCGGCTCGGTTTCTTCCAGTTCACCCATTTCGGGTTCATGTTCAAGGATACGATAGTCAAGGCGTTCAAGAAAAAGGACGAGCATAAGCCGGGAAAAGGCGAGCTGACATCGTTCCAGGCGGCAATGACGAGCGTCTCCGCCATAGTGGGATCCGGAAATATCGCCGGAGTGGCGACGGCAATAGTCGTCGGTGGTCCGGGAGCACTGTTCTGGATGATAATTGCGGCAATAGTCGGCATGGCTTCGAAGTTCGCAGAAATCACGCTTGGAATCAAATACAGGAAGTTCAACGATGACGGCTCCGTCAGAGGCGGAGCCATGTACTATCTGGCCGACGGCCTGAAGCAGAAATGGCTGGGCATCCTGTTCTCAATTCTTGTCATTCCGTTCGCATTCGTCATAAGCGGAGTTGTGGACACCAATACAATCGCAACCACGCTGTTCGACGAATTCAGGGTTCCGACAATCGCAACCGGAATCGTCCTGGCGGTTGTCACCGGAATCATCGTATTCGGAGGAGCCAAGAGAGTAGGTTACGTCTGTGCAGTCATCGCTCCGTTCATGGGCGGTGCCTACCTGATTGCCGGACTGTTCATCATCATCCTGAACATCACCAAGGTTCCCGGAGCAATCGGAACGATCGTACAGGCGGCTTTCAATCCGTCAGCTGCAACCGGAGGCCTGATAGGATCCATACTCGTCACCATGAAGATGGGAATCGCCCGCGGCATGTACTCCAACGAGGCAGGTCTCGGAACCGCCGCAATGGTCCATTCGCCGGCAAAGGTCGATTCTCCAGCGGAGCAGGGAGTCTGGGGACCGATCGAGGTCTTCCTCGACACCATCGTGGTCTGTACGATCACAGCTCTGGCAATTGTCATGTCCGGTCTGTGGACAAGCGGTCTGGATGGCGCAACCCTGACTGTGAACGCGTTCAGGCAGATGCTTCCCGGCGACATCGGATACTGGGTTGCAATGGGATCCGTCATCCTGTTCGGTTTCAGCTGTCTCATCAGTTATTACGACTATGCCACACAGGCTGCCGAGTATCTGTTCGGAGAGAAGAGCAAGCTGTTCGTGAAGATCTTCTGGGTTCTGACGATCGTTGTCGGAAGCCAGACCACGCTCGGTTTCGTATGGGACCTTGCGGATACGTTCAACGGACTTATGATCATTCCGAACCTCATCGGACTTCTGCTTCTGAGCAACGAGGTCATCAAGGAGAAGAAGACCTATTTCGAGGCAAACGGAATCAAGTGAGGGTCTGACATGAAGTTCAAGGTTGACAGATTGGATGTGAACATCTTTCCCTCCAACAGGGAGATGGGTCAGGCTGCGGCCAAGGCGATCGGAGACGATCTGTGCGCTCTTCTGGCACAGAAAAAGGAGGTGAACGTCATGTTCGCCGCCGCTCCGTCCCAGAACACAACCCTGGAGGCCCTTCTGGATGACGGTAGAATAGACTGGTCACGGGTCAATGCCTTCCATATGGATGAGTATGTGGGTATTTCAATCGACAGACCTCAGTCATTCAGAAACTATCTGAACACGCACATCTTCAGCAGGAAGCCCTTCAGGAGTGTGAATCTGATTGATGCAGACGGTCCGGATGCATACAAGGTTGCAGCCGGCTATGCAGAGCTTCTCAAGGAAGCGGGTCTGGACCTGATTGTGCTTGGGATAGGCGAGACCGGCCATATCGCTTTCAACGACCCGCCTGATGCCCGTTTTGACGAGCCTCTTCTCGCAAAGGTCATAGAGCTGGGAGAGGTCTCGAGGATGCAACAGGTCCATGACGGATGTTTCAAGACTCTAGAGGAAGTTCCGAAGCAGGCAATCACAGTCACAATCCCTGCATTCATCTCGGCCTCGAAGCTCCATTGTGTCGTTCCGGGGCCGACAAAGTGCAGGGCAGTCAGGGCAACGCTCGAGGATCCTGTTTCCGAAGCCTGTCCTGCCTCCGTGCTCAGAAGACATCCCGACGCCCATCTGTATCTGGACAGGGACAGCGCGGCCCTTCTGAGTGCCGCAAAGAATCTGGAGGCGTAAGCTATGGATTTTGAATTCAGCGGACTCAATGTGCTGGACGGAAAATGCTACAGCGTGGCTGTGGCCGACGGGGTGATTTCAGACATCAGGAAATGCAATGACGTCCCCGCGGACAGGTTCATCTGTCCGGGTGGACTTATCGATACCCAGGTCAACGGATGCCTGGGATACAACTATACAGGAGAAAACCTGACCGTCGATCAGGTCAGGAGCATCTGTCTTGAGCTTGCAAAGCACGGGACTCTACAGCATTTCGCCACCATCATCACAAGTCCGCAAGAACGGATCCTCAGAAGCCTGGACGTCATTGTCAGGGCAATGGAGGAAGAGGAATTTGTCAGACACAGCATCACCGGCATCCACATCGAGGGCAACTACATCTCCCGACTGGACGGCCCCAGAGGCGCACACAACCTTGAGTATGTAAGGGATGCGAGCATAGAGGAGTTCGACAGGTGGCTTGAGCATTCGAAGGGACACCTGAAGTACATTACTATCGGAGCCGAGGCGAACGGGGCTGAGGATCTGATCAGGCATGCCGTCTCAAAGGGCGTGGTTGTCTCCATCGGCCACACCGGAGCCACCAGGGAGCAGATAGACAGTGCGGTGGAAGCCGGTGCAACGGTCTCCACACATCTGGGAAACGGTATATTCGCCAAGCTTGACAGATTCGAGAATCCGATCTGGCCCCAGCTTAGGAACAGAAAGCTCACGGCCGGAATCATAGCCGACGGCGACCATGTCACACCGGATCTGGTCTGGGTTTTCTCCAGATGCAAGGACCCGGAGCACATCATACTGGTTTCCGACCTGCACCACTGTGCAGGTCTTCCTGCAGGTCGACGCAAGGACGGACCTCTGGAGATCGATGTCTATGAGGATGCGGCAGTGCGTGTTGCAGGAACACCGTTTCTGGCAGGAGCAGGTGTGCACCTACTCAGATGCATCTGGAACTACGCCGCATTCACGGAAACGGACAGGGTTGCTGCCTTCAGACTTGGGACTCTGAATCCG
>JBGVBT010000073.1:0-13913 GCA_045225895.1 Sphaerochaetaceae bacterium | reverse complement strand
ATATTGCCGATCTTCTCTGATCTTCGGCTTTTTTCGAAAAACTTTTTACCAAATCCTTAATGTTTTCGACACTTCTCCTGTATAGGGTTGCATGAAGTATGAAGACAAAACCATTGATTTCAGATCCATCAAGGAAATGCCACTTGAGGATCGTCCCCGTGAAAAATTGCTTGCCGCCGGTCCTCTTGGCATGTCTGACATTGAGCTGCTGTGTCTTGTGGTCGGCTCCGGCAGCAAGAGGCGTCCTGTTCAGGACATCGCTCAGGATATCCTTCTCCTGATGAACGAAAAGGGTAGCTGTGAGATTTCTGTAAACGACCTTTCGGCCATACCGGGTGTAGGCAATGCAAATGCCTCAAGAATCTGCGCCTGCCTTGAGATTGGTCGTAGATTCTCCTTCTTCAAACCCCGTCTCTGCAAGGAACCAAAAAGGATCTTTGAGCTTGTACGGCATTACGGGGACCGGCTTCAGGAACATTTCATCGTCGTGATCCTCAACGGTGCCCATGAACTGATGGGTGTGAATGTCGTGACCGTCGGTCTGGTGAACCGTACATTGGTCCATCCTCGCGAAGTTTTCTCAGAACCGTTGAAAATGAGGGCAACCGCCATCGTTCTGGCCCACAACCACCCTTCGGGCAACCTGGACCCCAGTCCGGACGATCTGGAGGTCACCTACAGAATCCGCAAGGCCGGGCTGCTTCTTGGAATAGCGGTTCTGGACCACATCATTTTCAACACAGAGGGCTATCTGTCAATGATGGAAAGCGGGGAGTTGTTATAGCTTGCTACCAAATTCCGGATTCCAACTCTTTTGGTAGCAAAAGAAAGAGTGGACATTGAAAGATTTGCATCCAAAAACCTAACTGAAGAAATCGTGGTAGCAAAAAAATGTTCGGATGTGCATCCAAATCGATGGTTTATGTCGTTTTGGAAGCAATAAAACTGATGGTTTTGCTACCAAAAAAACTGAACTAACCGTTTTGGATGTAATGATCAACAATTCCATTGGGATTTATGCATCCATAAATTTGGATAATATGAATTTGGACGTAACACAAAAGGAGTGGCCGAATGCAGTGGCTAATAGATAAGCAGAAGTTCTTCGAAAAGATTATCGGAAAGATAAAAAAAGAGATTAAGACGTATCCCGAGGGAAGTTTGAAGGCTGCCAATATAAAAAGGGGGAACAAAACATATTGCCAGTACAGTGTAAGAAATACAAAAGAGAAAAAAGTGAAATATCTGGGGAAGGGGCAGGAGTCTTTGATCAGGCGGCTGGCTCAGAAGGAGTACATGAAGAAGGTTCTTGCTTTGCTGGAACGTGACTCAAAGGTCATCAAGAAGCTACTGGACACGTATGACCCGGATGCACTTAAAAAGGTGTATGAGATTCTTCCTCCCGGAAAGAAGGAACTTGTTGTTCCTTATCAGTATCCCGATAAGGAGTTTGCAGAACTCTGGCAGGCGAAGAAATATGAAGGAAAACCGTTTGGATCTGATGAACCGGAAATCTATACAAAGAAGGGAGAGAGGGTGAGATCCAAATCGGAACAGATTATAGCCGACAGGTTGTATGATGCCGGTGTGCCTTACAGATATGAATATCCTCTGTATACTGCGGATGACAGACCGGTTTACGTTGATTTCACCATTCTGAATGTGAAGACAAGGACGGAATACAGGCTTGAACATTTCGGGATGATGGATAGTCCGGAGTACAGGTCAAATGCGTTCAAAAAGATTGCATCCTATGCCCAGGCCGGCTGGATCCAGGGAAAGAACATACTCTATACCTTTGAGGACAGGCAGAACCCATTGGACACCAGGTATCTGGACAGATTGATAAAGAGGTTCTTCCTTTGAAGGAGTTCAGTTCAGGGCACGGCGGAGGCGGTCCAGACCGTCCATCAGGAGGCTTCTGGGACAGGCGAGGTTGAAACGGAGGAACTGTTTTCCGTTTTCACCGTACTGGGTTCCGTTTGAAAGGAAGAGACCTGTCTTGCTTCTGATCTCAGAGACAAGAGCGACCGAATCGTTTGTGACATTGGAGCAGTCCAGCCAGACAAGGTAAGTGGCCTGGGAGGGAATGACGTGGATCTGAGGGATGTTTTCGGTTATGTATTTGGTCAGAACCTTCTTGTTTTCGTAAATGTAGGAACGCAGCTCGTCAAGCCAGGCGGCGCCTTTCTCAAAGGCGGCAATGGTTGCTGTGACGGAGAAGGCGTTGGGCTCGGAGATTTCGTCGGTTTCAAAGGCATGCCATAGTTTGTGCCTGAGCCTTGCGTTCGGGACCATGGCGGCTGCGGACTGAATGCCTGCGATGTTGAATGCCTTTGTGGGGGCTATGGCTGTGACACAGATTTCCCGACAGATGTCGGAAGCGGAGGCAAAGGGGACATAGCTGATGCCGGGGTCTGTGATGTCGCAGTGGATTTCATCGGAAAGAACAGTCACGTTGTGCTTTGCGCAAAGCTCGCCTATGCGGGCAAGGGTTTCTTTGTTCCAGATCTTGCCGGCGGGATTCTGCGGGTTGCAGAGGATCATGAGGGTGGTTTTGGGATCGGAGAGTTTCTTCTCCAGATCCTCCAGATCCATGTGGTAGTCTCCGTTTTCATAGATGAGAGGGGATTCGAGGATCCTTCGGCCGTTCTCCCTGATTGCCCTGAAGAATACATTGTACACAGGGCTCTGGATGACCACGTTGTCACCAATGTCGGTAAGGACTCTGACGGTACTGGAGAGGATGGGAATGACTCCGATGCAGAAGGTCAGCCATGAGGGGTCGATTTCAAAATCGTGGCGGGATTTCCACCACTGGATGTAGGCGTTCTTCCACTCATCCGGAATGATGGAGTAACCGAAGACACCGTTGTCCATGCGCTTCTGGATTGCTTCCAGTATTTCGGGAGCGGCCTTGAAGTCCATGTCGGCGACCCACATGGGGAGCTCGTTTTCCTTGACGTCCCATTTGACTGAATATGTGTTGTGTCTGTCGGTTACGGTGTCGAAATCGTATTTCATTGCTACCCCGGTCCTTTGCGTGCTTTGATAGAAATAGGTCCAGCGGGAATCGAACCCGCATTTCAGCCTCCGGAGGGCTGCGCCTTATCCATTGGGCTATGGACCCGGTGCCTCATATTATGGCGACTCATACACTATATGACAACAATTGCAGAGGGGCAAGCAGGGTTGTCTGCATGGTTGAAAATCGGATGCATTTGTTGGATAATCATTTTGGTGGAGGAACCGGTGGGAAATGCTTTCCGCAAGGTTCTCCAGACAAACATCCATAACGTTATCAAGAGGTGATTTATGAAACCTTCATTGCTGGTACTTGCAGCAGGTTTGGGATCCCGCTATGGCGGAGTCAAGCAGATAGATCCGGTCGGAATGCATGGCGAGGCGCTGTTGGACTACAGTGTGTTCGATGCAAAGCAGGCCGGATATGGAAAGGTCGTCTTCATCATCAGACCGGATATCGAGCAGAGTTTCCGCGAGAGACTGTTTGACAGGATTGCCAGAAACATGGATGCGGAGTATGTGTTCCAGACTCGCGAGTCCCTCCTGACGGCAGACCAGATCAAGGCTTCGGCCGAAAGGACAAAGCCCTGGGGTACCATCCACGCACTTCTGTGTGCGAAGGATGTCATCAAGACGCCGTTCACCGTCATCAATGCGGACGATTACTATGGGCGCGAAGCATACGGCATTCTGGGCGACTATCTGAGCAAGCAGGAGAATGACGGCGATGACCATGCCATGGTAGGTTATTTCCTGAAGAACACCATGAGCCCGGTGGGCAGTGTTTCCAGAGGTGTCTGCGAGGTCAAGGACGGACTTCTTCAGGGCATGAGGGAAAATACAAAGATCGAGTTCGAAGGCGACAGGATTGTCTCGCATCTGCCGGAGGGCGATGTGTATCTGACCGGAGAGGAATGGGTTTCCATGAACTTCTTCGGATTCACTCCCAAGGTGTTCGGCCTGATGATGGACTACTTCGACAGGTTCATGAAGGAAAATGCATCACAGCCCAAGGCTGAGGTCCTTCTTCCGAACTTCGCAGGCGAGATGGTCCAGACCGGAAAGGGGAGGATGAAGGTGTTCTCTACTTCCGAGAAATGGTTCGGAATGACATACAAGGAGGACAGGGAGACTGTGAAGCAGAACCTTGCCGCCAAGACACGCGAGGGAATCTATCCTGAGAGGCTGTGGGATAAATGAGAAAGCTTGCGGTCTTTCTGATCATGCTTGTCTCCATGACGGTCCTCTTTGCTCTTCCCGGAAAGGTTACCTGGACATGGTTCGAGAACGATCCGGATGTTGAGTTCTACCGCTATCAGGCCGATGGCGAGGACGACGCGAACTGGACTGTGGTGGACAAGAACGTCAACGAGGTCACTCTGATTCTTGATGTCTCCCAAGTACACGTTCTGTATCTCCAGCAGTCCTATGACGGGGTCAGCTGGAGTGAAAGCAGCATGGTCGAGTCCGAAGTTTTCACAAGCTTCGATGCACCGGAGCCTGAGGCCGAGGTTCCAGACGAAATGTTACCTGAAGAGCCGGAGCCTGCCGAGGTTCAGGAAAAGGCTGAAGAAGCTCCTGCTGCACAAGCGGAGCAAGCCGAAACCGAGCCTGATCAGGTTGCGGAGGAGAAGTACGTTCCGTTGAGGGCTTTGGACTACGGCATAGGTTATATGAATTCGATTCCGGATTCTGCCGAGCCCAAGACGCTTGGAGTGTTTGCCTCGTACAGCAGGTCTTTCAAGGATGTGGGTGTCTTCCGGATCGGATTCAAGGCAAACGCATCATTGTATTCCAGCGTCAGGCAGTGGCGGCTGTCTTCCTATGTCAACGTACTTGCCATGGCAAGCGCCGTTGTGGGAAACAGCGACATCTACATCGCCTTCGGTCCGGACCTGGGATTCACGATGATCAAAGACAGCGATTTCAGGGCAGGCCTTTCGGTTGAGTTGGGAATACGCTACCACAGGACTCCCAGGATTGCCTTTGGTCTTACAGTGGCGGACCATTACTACCTGCTTCCTTCCCAGAAGGATTCGAACAGATTCGATCTCAGGGTTTTCATGAGTTCGGTTTTATAGTAATAATTTGATTGGTTATATCGGAGGGATATATGGCTGAGAAAAAAGGTTTCTTCGCTGAATTCAAGGAGTTTGTCGCACGTGGAAACGTTGTCGACATGGCAGTCGGTATCATTGTCGGTGGTCTTTTCACCGCAATCGTCAATTCTTTCGTGAAGGACATCCTCAATCCGATTCTGGGTCTGCTTGTCGGCGGAACCGATCTCGGTGCTCTCAAGATTGTCCTGAAGCAGGCAACCGAGACCACTGAGGAGCTTGCCATCAGATACGGCAACCTGATCCAGAACATCATCCAGTTCCTTCTCACGGCATTCGTTCTCTTCCTGCTTGTCCGTTCGATCAACAGGATGAAGGAGAAGGCCGAGGCTCTGAAGAAAGCCGAGGAGGCGATGGAAGCGGCAGAGAAGAACTGAGAAAACGGTTCCAACTGATGCATTCAAAAAAGGCCGAGCAAATTGCCCGGCCTTTTCCTTATCTGGAAGATACCAAAGCGTCAGCTTTTCCTGACGGCACGCTTTGAGACCTTTTTCGGTGGCTCAATGACCAGTGCCTTCTCAACCCTGTGGCTGATCTTGTAGCAGCGGTGGATCTTGCTGTTGCGTGCGAAGTCGAAGCCGATTGTGCTTTCGGTTATGTCCTCGATGATGAAATCCTCATACAGTTCTCCGAACATCTTGAATCTTGTGTAGTTCGTGGAGAAGATCAGGACTCCGTCGCTTGCCAGATGCCTCATGCAGGAGCGGATAAGGTATCCGTGGTCTCTCTGGACATCGAAGGTGTCGCGGCCCTTGCTGTTCGAGAATGTGGGAGGATCGCAGAAGATCAGGTCGAATACGTCCCGGTTCTCCCTGAGGAATGTCAGGCAGTCGTCCTTGTAGAAGAAATGGTTCATGGTGTTGAAACCGTTGATCTGCATGTTCCGGTTCGCCCACTCCAGATAGTTTGCGTTGGCATCTACGCTGACAGTGGACAGGGCTCCGCCGGCTGCTGCATGTACAGTGGCGCTTGCGGTGTAGCAGAAAAGGTTCAGGAACCTCTTGTCCCGGCTCATGGACTCGATCATCTTGCGAACAGGTCTGTGGTCCAGGAAGATTCCCGTATCCAGATAGTCGGTGAAGTTCACAAGGAACTTGTGGCCGTTCTCGTTGACGATGTAGAAGTGTGAGGCACTGCCTTTCTTGGTGTACTGGCTGGAGCCGCGCTGGATCTCACGGCGCTTTACGAAGATGTTGTCGTAGTCGATTCCGGTTGTGCGCTCTGTGGCAAGAACCAGCTCCTCCAATCTGCGCTTAGCATCTTCCGGATCGATTGTAGACGGTGCCGCATATTCCTGAAGGCTTATCCATTTGCCCTCATAGATGTCTATTGCGGCGCTGTATTCCGGCATGTCGGCATCATAGAGGCGGTAGCATGTGACACCTTCCTTCTCCATTTCCTTTCCGATGGAGGCGATGTTCTTCTTAAGCCTGTTGGCTGCCATCTGGGCTCCGGGTGAAAGAGGTGCTGCAAGACGTTCGGCACGCTTGGCTTTGGCCTTCTCGATCATCTGGGCACGCTCCTCCTTGCTGAACACGTAGTAGTGGGCGGCCTGACATTCGATTCCGCCGTTGATCAGGGTGTTGGTCCTGTTTGGCTTCATGTCGATGAATCCCAGAAGCTCGCTGTTTCCGCAGAGGATCGCCGCATCCCAGCCGCAGAAGACGTTGTAGATTACCTGACCCATGGATGAGTAGAGCCTTCTGATTGCGGCAGATCCGCTGTCAAGTCTGACACCGTACGGTGGGTCGGTGACGATGCAGCCTCTATCGGAAGGAAGGTCCTCTTCAGTAACGGTTGTGAAATCCTTGACAGCGAACTGGATCTCTGAAGCCATCCCGGCACGTTTTGCGTTTTCCGTTGAAATCTCAATGGCACGGTTGTCGATGTCCCAACCGAGAATCTTACACTGATTTTCACAACGCTTCTTCTCTGCCGAGTCTACTGTTTCCTGCCAGATGTCATCATCATGGATGGGGAGTCTTAGGAATGCGAAGCTTTCAGTCTTCAGAAGACCGGGGGCGGTGTTGGTTGCCATCAGAGCGGCCTCGATGCAGATTGTTCCGCTTCCGCAGAAGGGATCCAGAAGGGTCGGAGCCTGTTCCTGGCCCTGCCTGAAGGCGCAAAGATGTCTGTACCAGTCGCTTCTGTAAAGGAACGAGGCTGCCATGAACTCGCCCATGACGGCCTGTGTCTGGCTCTTTCTGTAGGACCTTCTGGAAAGGTCCCTTCCGCCGAAGTCCACATACCAGCTGACCAGGTTCCTGTTCACATGCAGGTGGAAGACGATGTCAGGATTGTCACGGTCAACGTCCGGGCGTTCGCCGTTGTATTTGCCTCTGATCCTCTCGACTATGGAGTCCTTGAGCCTGAGGGATGCAAAGTGGCTGTTTCTTATCCACCTGCAGTCGGTGACGGTCTCCGTGATTGCAAATGTCTTGTCCGGATTGACCCAGTTCTCCCAGGGGAGTGTGAGCGAGTGCTCGTAAAGGTCGTCGGTTGACTGGAGCTTTTCGGTTCTGTGGACCAGGACCAGAAGACGTGTGGCGCATCTTGTCCACATGCAGAACTCATAGGCTGTCCTGAGGTCGGCGTTGAACTCGACTCCGCCGGAACTGACCTGGATGTCTTTTGCGCCGGCCTCGCGGGCCTCTCTCTCCACCAAATCGTTCTGGTTTGCCGAAGCTGATGCGAAGAATATCATGCTTTGTCTCCTTTCCTGCCGAATATCTTCAGGACCTCGTCCTTTTCGAATTTGTATTTTGTCCCGCAGTTCAGGCATTCAAGCTCAAGCGGGAACTTGTTGTCGTCGATGATTCCTTCCTTCTCGTCTTCCGGGAGTCTTCCCAGGAAGGTACTGAAGTGGTCTCTTGTGCACGGGCATGAGAATCCCAGAGGCTCCGAAGAGAGCATCTGAACGCCGAAGTCGGAGAAGTTCTCCTGGATGTATTCTGCGATGGGTTTTCCCTCGCTGATGGCCTTACCGAGAGGTGGAAGCTTGGAACTCGCGTCCTGAAGCTTTTCCAGGACATCGTCGGCACAGCCGGGCATTGCCTGGATGAACAGGCCTCCGGCACCGATGACGCGTCCGGCCTTGTCGAAGTGAAGGCCCAGGCTGAACATCGTGGGTGTTTGCTCGCTTTCGTTGTAGTAGAGGGCAAGGTCTTTGGCAAGGTCGCCGTACTGCATCATGGTCTGCCCGGTGAACGGAGTCCTGTTGCCTTCAAGCAGTTTTGTGACGCTGATGAAGCCCGGACCGTACAGAAGGGAGATGTCCTTGCTTTCTATGGGTTTGTCCAGGGGAATGGGGTTGTTCTTGATAAAGCCGCGAACGGCTCCGCATGCCCAGGATTCGACGTAGATTCCGCCTATTGGGCCGCCGCATTCGACGTTGAGCTGGATGCGGTCGTTTCCTTTGACTGATGAGGCCATGAGACCTGCAGCCACATATGCCTGCCCGAGCACATATGTCTCGAGCAACCCGAGGTTGAAATTGGCCCGCATCTGGTTCACCATAGTGGTTCCGCCTAAACCTGTAAGACGGATCTGGCCATCAGCGAGCAATGATACCTGCCTGCCATCTTCAGGAAGCCCGTCCAGGTGTTGGAGGAGCTCCTGGTCTTCGATTTTCTTCTTTATCATGTTGGGTTCAGAGTAGTGGATGACAACCTTTTGTTCAAGGTTCTTTCTTCATAAAGTGAACTGATATATAATTAATGTCCATGAAGACCCCGAAAGTCCTTACAGAGGCCCAGCAGAACATCAAACGCAGATGGAAGTTCATAGAGGGAAAGGAGCGCCCTTTCATCTATGCCGGTCTTGTGATCGCATACCTGATCTCACTGGTCTTCATTTTCCTCATCTACAACGGAATCACTGAAAAGTACCTGCTTCAGATGAAGTTCGACTCCGAGAAATCCTTCAACAACATCTACATGGCAATGAACGACAGCACAGCCAAGGCCCTGTCTGTGATGGAGGACGAGAAGGTTTCCGGAATAGGCATCTACTCTTCCAGCGGGCAGGCATTCCAGAGGCTCGGAGATGTTCCGCCCTCACTTCCTCTTTCAAAACTTGTCCAGGGAAGGCGCACAGGTCAGGACTCGACGCTCGGAATCTACATCCTGGACGAGGACACCAATCAGATTGAGTACTACAGGCTCTCTCGACTCAAGGTGGTCCTGGAGATGTCCAATGTCTCAAGGCCCGTGGGGAATCCGGATTTCTCGGGACTTCCGGACATAATCTACGTCAAGTTCGACGGCACCTCTTATTTCAAAAGCGTGAGGAGAGCCTGGGTTCTGGCCCTTGCCGGCGTGTTCCTGATGCTAGGGATATTCCTTGTGATTCTCAGCATCTACAACAACAACAGAAAATACAGGATCCAGCTCCAGAAAAACGAGAGCCTGGCAAAACTGGGTGCCGCGGCGAGGACGCTGACCCATGAGATCAAGAACCCGCTCAGTGCAATGACCATCCAGAGTGCACTGATGAGAAAGCTTCTCCCTGAGGAGTTCTACCCGGATCTGGATGTGATGGACCACGAGATCACAAGGCTTACGAACCTGACCAACCGTGTCAGCGAGTTCCTGAAGAATCCTGCGGGCACGCCACAGGACATAGAGCTTGTGGGCTTCATAGGTGACATCGCCAGGCTGTTCAGAAACGGAATCAGGCTGGACTCCGAGGTTCCAAAGGTTGTCGTAAGCTTTGATCCGGACAGAGCCAGGTCTGTGTTCGAGAACCTGATAAAGAATGCATCGGAAAGCTGCGAGGGACGCGATCCCGAGGTGGCCGTTGAGATCAGGGTGAGGCATCGGACGGTGACAGTGAAGGTGATGGACAGGGGAGACGGTCTTCCCGCCGAGACAAGAGAGAAGCTCTTTGACCCGTTCTTCACCACCAAGATACATGGAAGCGGGATAGGGCTTTCCATCTCGAAACAGTTCGTGGAGTCCCGTGGCGGAAGCCTGAAACTCTATGACAGGGACGGAGGCGGTACTGTTGCCGAGGTGAGCCTTCCATGCAAGATTCAAAGAGGTGAATGATGAAGATACTGATAGTTGATGATGAGACCAACATCCGTGATCTGATGTGCAGATATCTGAAGATAGACTCAATAGACGGCGTAGGGGCCGAGAATGCGTTCTCTGCCCAGAGAATCCTCCGCGAGGAGCCGTTCGATGCGATCCTTGTGGATCTGAAGATGCCCGGTATGGACGGACTTGAATTCGTACGCTGGGTACGTGACGAGGGCTTCAGGATGCCCATCATCATGATGAGCGCACATGGCGAGATTCGTGATGCCGTGGAAGCTCTGAAGCACGGGGTCCAGGACTATATAGTCAAGCCATTCAACCCCGAAGAGGTCGTCATCAAGCTCAAGAATCTTGTCGAGGCCCAGAACTTCAGGACGCTTCAGGAGATGGAGGAGCGCCTTCCCCAGGAAAGGGCTTTCATCGGCGAGAGCCTTCAGATCAGGAAGATCAAGGATACGATCTACAGGATCGCACAGACCAACTCCAGCGTTCTGATCACAGGTGAGAGCGGAACAGGAAAGGAGGTGGTTGCAAGGACCATCCATGAGCAGAGTCCGGTCTCATCCGGTCCGTTCGTGGCCATCAACATCGGCGGAGTTCCCGAGAACCTTCTTGAAAGCGAGCTTTTCGGATACGAGAAGGGTGCCTTCACCGGTGCTGTCTCAAGAAAGAGCGGAATGTTCGAGCTTGCCAACGGCGGAACTCTTTTCCTGGATGAGATCGGCGACATGCCGTTCTCGCTTCAGGTGAAGATACTCAGGGTGCTTCAGGAGAAGTGCATAACCAGACTGGGCGGCACAGAGCCACTTCCGATCAATGCCAGGATTGTCTGTGCGACGAACAAGGATCTGGAGCAGATGGTGCGCGACGGAAAGTTCCGCGAGGACCTGTTCTTCCGTCTGAATGTAGTCAGAATCCATATCCCGCCACTTAGAGAACGCAAGGATGACATTCCTCTTCTGGCCGCATGGATAATCAAGAAGCTCAATGCGAACATGGGACGCCATTTCTCAGGTCTCACTCCAGAGGCGATGGAGAAGCTCAAGGGCTATGATTTCTACGGCAACATCAGGGAGCTTGAGAACATCCTGGAGCGTGCCGCAATCTTCTCCGACGGCGAGCTGATAACTGCGGACAACATAGAACTTCGCGGAAACGATCTCAGACCTTCGGGAACAAAGGAAACGGAAGCCTCAAGTTCGGAAGGACTCTCGCTTAAGGAGATTGAGAAGCAGACGATCGAAAAGGCCCTGCGTCGTTGGGAAGGCAACCGCACAAAGGCTGCCAAGGAACTGGGAATCACAAGAAGAACTCTGATCACCAAGATCGACGAATACAATCTGGATGTCTGAGAGATGAGGGTACAGGCTGAGAAATTCGCACAGGGCGGACGGAGCGTGGCCCGTCTGGAAGATGGACGTGTTGTCTTTATCGATGGCCTGTTTCCGGGTGAAGAAGCTGAAATATCGATAGTTGAACAGAAAAAAGACTATTGTATCGCTTCTGTCGAATCTCTGATATCATCCAGTCCTTCACGCAGAAAAAGCCCGTGTCCCTTCAGCGGACAGTGCGGCGGATGTCCGTGGATCGAGCTTTCGTACGACAGTCAGGTCAAGGCCAAGGAAGAACTTCTGAGAGATCTTTTCTCCGATTTTCCGGATGCTGTATTCATGGATCCTGTAACAGGTCCTGAGTTCGGCTACAGGGGACGGGCACGCTTCCAATACTCGGTCAGGAACGGAAAGCCTTATCTGGGTTTCTGTGCTGAGAACTCAAACAGAAGCGTCGACATCAACAGATGCATCGTTGCAGACGATGAGATGAACGGACTAATATCAAATCCTCCCAGACTCAATGCCTGGGAGCTGAAGAACAGCGAGCTTTCATGCATCTCAACGGATGACGGGGTTCTGTTCTCCACGGGTTCGGATGATGACCGCTACGGCTGGATAACGGTTGCCGGACGAAAGCTTCCGGTGAGCAACCGTGTGTTCTTCCAGTCAAACCTGGGGCTTCTTCCGTCCATGATCGATTACGTCGTCTCCCTTGTCCAGGGGCCGTCAGTCATGGACCTGTACAGCGGGGTAGGCACTTTCAGCGCCTATCTTGAGGACAGGTTCGATGTCACTGCGGTAGAGATAAACAAGCATTGCCTTTCCCTTGCGAAAAAACATCTGAAGAAGACTTCGTTCTTCACGTCTCCGGTTGAGAGATGGAACCCGAAGACGAGTAGGGTGGACACCGTCATAGTGGATCCTCCCCGTGTGGGTCTGGACAAGGCCGTACCTCAGATGATCGCCTCGTGGAACCCGTCGCGCATAGTCTATGTCTCCTGCTATGCCCCGACGCTTCACCGCGATGCCAAGCGTCTTGAGGAGCTGGGCTACAGGCTGGAGAGTGTGAGGATGTTTGACTTCTATCCCCAGACCCCACATGTTGAAACGGTTGTCTTGATGTCACGGGTTGAAAAGTAAGATACGGAAAAGTGCTTGATTTTACGGGCTTTTAGGGCATTGAGTCGTAAGGGCCGATAAGCAAAATTGACCGCAAAAATCGCTCCGTGGGAACATATCAAAGGCATTTTACCGTAGGGTTGAGTTAGCGATTTAGATGTCAGTAGGTTGAGTTAGTGGTTTAGATGTTTTTGTGATAGGGTTGAAGCTGTGATTTAGATGACAGGAAAAGGAGCCTGAAAATGCAGATAGCAGAAGTAATGAAAAAGATGGTGGCCTATTCTGAAGGCAATACGCATGATATCAACCACCTTTTAAAGGTATGGGCATATGCGAAAACCATCGGTGAATTAGAAAAACTGGATGAAAAAACACAGAGAGTTCTGGAGGTGGCGGCCATACTCCACGATATTGCCTGCCCGCTTTGCAGGGAGAAGTATGGCAATACCAATGGTAAATACCAAGAGCAGGAAGGTATGCCGCTTGCACAGGAGTTCTTGAAGGACTGTGGGCTGTCCGAAGACGAGAATGAAAGAATCGTTTATCTTGTCGGACACCACCATACGCTTGGTGATATACAAGGGCTGGATTATCAAATTCTTATAGAGGCCGACTATCTTGTAAATGCTGATGAGAGCCATTATTCTCTGGAGAACATCAGAAATACCTGTGAACGACTATTTAGGACAAAGTCAGGAACAGAAATCCTGAAATCAATTTACATGATCTGAGAAGGCTTGAATTATGTTCAGAGAAATGAGACGAAAAAAGCAGGAAATATCAAAGGAAGAGTGTATCAAAATATTGAATGCTGAAAAACGCGGAGCCCTGGCCGTGATTGGGGACGATGGATATCCGTATGCCATTCCTCTTGATTTTTACTACGACTCGCAAAACGAGAAAATCTATTTTCACGGCGCAAAAGAAGGACATAAAATTGACGCGATAAAGAACAATGAGAAAGTGTGTTTTACGGTGTGGAATGCTGGGACGCTGAAAGAGGGCGATTGGGCTTACTATGTGACAAGCGTGGTAGTGTTTGGCAAAGCCCACCTTGTTACGGATGATTCCGTTATTTATGAAAAAGCAAAAGCTATCGGCATGAAGTATTATCCATCTGCTGAGGAAGTCGATGCCGAGATTGCGAGAGATTTAAGCAGGGTGCAATTGGTGGAAATCAGCATCGACCATATGACCGGAAAACTTGTTCATGAGAAATAGAGAAATCATGTAACATTCAAGTTGGACACACCACGGCTCCCACACTGCCATTATCGGTA
>JBGVBT010000072.1:0-5478 GCA_045225895.1 Sphaerochaetaceae bacterium | reverse complement strand
ATGGCGCCCTATGCCTGAGGCTTGTGCATAAATTGCCGATGCACAGGCCACACACCGGCTTATTGACGGCCCATACACCATGAGGGGCTGCCCTGCCAGTCAATGCTCAGCCGCTCCGATCCTCCTGTGCTCACATGCTCTGATGCTCCCATGGTAGTGCGGTTTTTATAACTCATTATACTATAACTATATATCTCAAACTGATATATCAAAAGGCATCAGTGACAGGCCGTTATTGGTGCTCCCATGCTCCGGTGCTCAGGCATATTTGCAGGAGCATCGGAGCATAAAAAAGGCTGTCAAAAAACATCCCAAAAATAACTTATTACAATACAATAAGTTAGGATTTTTAATAATGGGAGCATCTGAGCAACAGAGCACAAGAGCGGCCCAGCATCTGAGCATCTGGACTGAATTCATAACACTGATGAACAATAAAGGGCTTCCGAAACCGGAAGCCCTCTTCATTACAGAATCAACAACTGTCAGGCGTTGAAGATCTTCTCGAAGTCGGCGACGATGCGCTTCTCAACCTGTTCGGCTGAAGGACGGTCCTCTGCCGTGACAGAACAATAGTTCTTGATCTTGGGCTCTGTTCCGGACGGACGGATGATGGCCGAGCAGTTGCCTTCAAGTATGAACTTGATGACATTTGACTTCGGCAGTCCGTCAACACCCTTCCCGTAGTCCACCACATCCCTTACAGCAAGGCCGCCGGCAGACGGAAGCTTCGTGGTCCTCAGTCCGTCCATTATAGCCTTCATCTTTGCAAAACCTGCAGAGCCCGGGAACTCGTATGAGTGCTGGGTGATCAGGCAGTAGCCGTAGTCCTTGTAAAGACCGTTGAGCTTCTCAAGCAGTGAGATTCCGCGGGTCTTGTAGAATGCGAACATCTCGCAGATGAGGAAGGATGCGTTGACGGCATCCTTGTCGCGAACATGCGGACCTGAAAGATATCCGTAGGATTCCTCGAAACCGAGAATGAAGCGCTCAGGATGTCCCTGGGCTTCCAGGATTCCAATCTGCTCACCGATGTATTTGAAACCGGTAAGGACATTGATTGTCTTTACGTTGTAATGGGTTGCGATCCTCTGGGCCATGTCTGAAGTGACGATGGTCTTTACGAAGATCGGATCCTTGGGCATCTTGTCATGCTTCACTCTCTGCGAGCAGATGTAGTCCAGAAGAAGCATTCCAACCTCGTTTCCGGTCAGAAGCTTCATGTCGGAACCGTCGCGTACCGCGATTCCGACTCTGTCGCAGTCAGGGTCTGTTGCAAGCATCAGGTCTGCGTTGAGGCGCGATGCATATTCAAGACCGAGCGACAGTGCCTGTCTGATCTCCGGGTTGGGATAAGGACAGGTGGGGAAGTTGCCGTCAGGATTCTCCTGCTCCTTCACAACGGAGATGTTGGTGAAGCCGGACTCGTTCAGGGCACGGAGGACAGGCTTGAGTCCTGCGCCGTTGAGCGGTGAGTAGACAATGGCGACATCCTTGTTGATCTCGTCTCCGAACAGGACGCTGCGGCTCTTGACCTCGGCGATGAAGGCGCTGTAGCAGTCCTCCCCTATGTACTTGATTTTGCCATCTTTGACAAAAGCATCGAAATCGCCGTGCTTGATGTCCTTGAAGATGTCGATCTTCTCGATCCTGGAAAGGATGGCATCGGCAGCCTGGTCAGTGATCTGGCATCCGTCAGGTCCGTAGACCTTGTAGCCGTTGTACTTGGACGGGTTGTGGGAAGCCGTTACCATGACTCCTGCGGCGCACTTGAAGTAGCGCACTGCGAAAGACACGCAGGGAACCGGCATCAGCTGGGGATAGAGGTAGACTGAGATGCCGTTGGCGGCAAGGATCTCGGATGCGCAGCGTGAGAAGACATCCGACTTGATTCTGCTGTCGTAGCCGATTGCAACAGTCAGGTTGTCCGGGCTTGCGGAAAGCAGATAGTCGGCAAGGCCCTGCGTGGCTTTTCCGACGGTATATTCGTTCATGCGGTTGGTTCCGGCTCCGAGCACGCCTCTGAGGCCTGCGGTTCCGAACTCCAAATCCCTGTAGAAGGCATCCTCGATCGCCTTCTCGTCCATAGCCTCAAGCTCCGTCTTGAATTCGGTTGCATTTGAGAGCCATCTCTTGTATTCCTTCAAATGGTCCATGAATACCTCGCAAAATATGTTTGGTACAGAATACCATCAGATTGAGAGACCACGCAAGGAAATAGAGCTTTCTACTAAATGATGGTGTTTCTAAGGACGCCTATGCCCTTGATCTCCATCTCGCAGACATCGCCGGGTGCAAGGTATTTCGGTGGAGTGAAGCCGCCGCCTACCCCGGCCGGGGTTCCGGTTGCTATGATGTCGCCGGGCTCCAGGACAATGCCGCGGGAGATCTCATAGAGAAGATCCCAGACATTCATCCTCATAAGGCGTGTGTTGGAATGCTGGCGCACCTCGCCGTTGATCCTGCTTTCGATCTCAAGGCCGCCCTGAAGGTCCACTTCGTCAGGAGTGACGATCCACGGCCCCATGACAGAGTATCCGTCGAGGCTCTTTCCAAGATACCACTGGGACCTTGTGCTCTGAAGCCTTCTTGCGCTGATGTCGTTGAAGACCGAGTATCCGAAGACCTTGGACGGAAGCTCCTCATAACCTGTTGATGAATCGATCCTGCTGCCGACTACGACGGCAAGCTCAACCTCGTAGTCGAGCCACGGGTCAAGCTCGAAATGGCCGGGTATCGGTGCATCAGGACCTGTGATCACGCGGGCACGTTTTCCGAAGTAGATGGTGGACTCGGTTGCCTCGAACTTGCCGGCAAAGAAGTGGGTCCTTGTCTCCTGCAGATGGGCAACGTAGTTCACACCAACGCAGAGGATGTCGTGCCTAGCGCTTGGAATGGGAGCCAGAAGGCGAACTTCCGACAATGGGGTTCCCGAACCTTTTGATGCTTCCTCAAGAGCCCTGATATCGTCAGGACGATGGTCTGAAATGAAATCATCCAATGAGAAAACAGGACGATCCAGCACATCCGAAATGGAAATGACGGACCTGCCGTCGGACGAAACGATGCATGCAGGATTGTCCCTGCCTTCGATTGTGACGAATTTCATTCAAACCTCTGGTTACTGTTTGCTGATGCCCTGGTACTCGGTCTTGATCTTCTCGTAGCCCTCGATGGAGCCTACATCAAAGCGGTGGCCGGGCATGAGGAATGCATAGACGGGGCGCTTGGTGACGAGCCAGGAGATGAGGGATCCCGGAGCATCGGTGCCGCAGCCGCTGGCAATGCCTTTCTCTATCATCTCTATGTCCGATGCCGGATAGTAGTAGAACGGAGGAACCGCCCAGTTGGATTTCGGCTCGGCGGGCTTCTCCTCCATCTTCAGGACAAGATCGTCCTTGTCCACTATTACAACTCCGGTCTTCCTGAGCTTTTCCACAGAAGGCTGGTAGTGGCGCATGATGCATGTGGCGCCCTTGGCCCTTGCATAGAACACAAATCCTGCAAAAGAGAAGTCCATCACGTTGTCGCCGGCAAGGACAAGAAGGTCATCCTTAAGGCCCAGCGTCTTTATTGCGAACTCGACATCCTTCACGGCGCCGAGACGGTTGTCGTTGTCTGTGGAACCGTCATCAAGGACATTGATGTTGAGGTCCATGCCCTTCTTGGTCTGTGCCCATTCCCGGAAGAACGAGAGGAACTTATGGTTGGAGATGATCACGAAATCCCTGATTGCACAGGACTCCGAGACGTCATCGACAAGCCAGTCAAGGATAGTCTTCTCACCGACTTTGAGAAGCGGCTTGGGAAAATTCTCGCAGAGAGGATACATGCGCGTGGCGTAGCCTGCTGCAAGGACAATACATGTTGTTTTCTTCATTTTCCGTTGATATCCTCCGGTCTAACAAAGCTCGGGACAACCTTGTGCAGCGCTGCCCTGGCCTTCTCGTCGTCACCGCTCTTGCAGGCCTTGCTGAGAATGGAAAGGCGGTTCTCTATATCCTCATTGCTGAGAGGCGTGTCCTCCTCGATGAAGATCTTCTCGTTTTCCGTCTCCGTAAGCTTCTCGGTCTTGATCAGAAGCTCCTCGTAGAGTTTCTCGCCGGGCCTGAGGCCGGTCTCGATGATCTCGATGTCCTTGGCTCCCATGATGCGGATCATGTTCTGGGCGAGGTCCAGGATCTTGACAGGTTTGCCCATGTCGAGGACGAACAGGTCACCGTTCTTGGCCATCGCACCGGAGACGAGCACAAGCTGGCTTGCCTCGGGGATTGTCATGAAATATCTCGTGATTCTCATGTCAGTGATGGTGACAGGTCCGCCCGCCACTATCTGCTTTTTGAAAAGCGGGATGACTGATCCTGCGGAACCCAGGACGTTGCCGAATCTGGTTGAGCTGTATCTCACCTTTCCGTTCACGCTCGCATTCTGGACCAGCATCTCGCACATCCGCTTTGTGGCTCCCATGACGTTTGTCGGGTTCACAGCCTTGTCGGTGGAAACCATCATGAAGCGCTCGGCTCCGTATTTCTCGCAGCAGTCGATGACGTTCTTGCATCCGAAGACGTTGTTCTCGATGGCCTCGATGCAGTTGTGCTCCATCAGAGGCACATGCTTGTGGGCCGCGGCGTTGATGACAATCTGCGGACGGTATGTCTCGAACACCCTCTCAAGGGCCTTGATGTTGGTGATTGAGCAGATCTCGACGTTCATGTTGAACGCATCCTTGTACTTGAACCTGATCTCCTGCTGGACGTTGTAGGCGCCGTTCTCGTAGACATCAAGGATGACTATCTGCTTGGGGGACATGGTGGCAAGCTGTCTGCAGATCTCGCTTCCGATGGATCCGCCGCCTCCGGTGATCAGGATCACCTTGTCCTTGTAATATGCCCTGGAACTCTCATCCACAACCGTCTGCTGCTTTCTGAACAGAAGCTCCTCGATGCTGAAAGACCTCAGGCGAGGCTTGGAATCGGCCGAATCAAGTATGGGAGCGTCATATGTCATCACACGGAATCCCATGGATTTGTAGCGCTCGTAGAGGGCCATCTTCTTCTCGCTTCCGATGTTTCTGATGGTGATGACCACCTGCTGGACATTGTTGTCCATCAGAAGGCTCTGGATCGTGGAATCCGTCTCAAGGTAGACGGGAAGCCCCATGATTGCTCGTCCGATCTTCTTCTTGCTCACATCTATGAAGCAAACGGGCTCATAAAGGGATTCCTTGTTGCCCAGAAGATCCGAGGCGAGGCTGACTCCCACATGGCCTGCTCCGAGAATGGCGATCTTGACACGTTTGACCGCTTTGGTATGGTTCAAGTCAAGGCGGGCGAAGAAGTGGATGATGAACATCAGGAATCTTCCGAAAGCCGTGTCAGGGTTTCCATACTTGTACGCATACCGGTAGATCATCCTCATACAAAGGGCCATGATCAGATTTCCGAGAGCGAATGCAAGCATCCGGATCTGAAGCATCTC
>JBGVBT010000071.1:0-12078 GCA_045225895.1 Sphaerochaetaceae bacterium | reverse complement strand
CTTAGACCAACAGAGTCTCTTACAATTTTCCTTCAACAGCTTGGACGAGGGCTTAGAATTGCAGAGGGGAAGGAGTTTTTGACTGTTTTAGACTTTATTGGGCAATCAAATAAAAAATATAGATTTGAAGAAAAGTTTAAGGCATTACTAGAGAATCCTAGGCGGGGTGTCCTGACAGAGATAAGAGAAGGGTTTGTCTCTGTTCCAAAAGGTTGTTATATCAGCTTGGAAAAAAAGCCCCAGGAAATAATTCTTAATAACATAAAGGCAGCTCTTGGTTCTAGGGATTCCATCATCGATAGAATTAGAACTTTTGAAAACGATAGTCAGCTCTCATTATCCCTTGAGCACTTCTTGAACTATACCCAGATTCCTGTTCGGGAACTTTACAAATACGGTAGTTTTAGCAAGCTTTGTATGGCTGCAGGGAAAAAACCCGTTTCAGAAGAATGGATGGATGATGTGATGGGATCTGCCTTCCAAAAGTTTGCATTTGCAGATTCAAGAAGGTGGATGATGTGCCTCCTGAAGTATTTGAAGGACTCAAGTCCGATTTCTGAAGAAAAATGTAGTGCTGATGATCGGGCAATGCTTGATATGTTTAGATTTACTCTTTATCAAGATACTTCGACAGAGGCATCTTCAGTAAAGGTGATGAATGATGTTAAAGAGTGTCCCGAAATTAGGCAGGAGTTGATTGATCTTCTTTCATACAAAATCCAGAACGTCGATTTTATTGCAGAACCTGTTGCCATCGAGAAGGGAACTGTCCTTGATTGTTATTGCTCATACTCGAGAGATCAAATACTATCTTCTCTCGGTTATTTTAGGCCTTCAACTGTGCGCCAGGGAGTATTCTACGTCAAAGATAAAAAGACCGACGTGTTCTTTGTTACTTTGAATAAGTCCGATAAGGAGTTTAGTCCTACCACTTTATACAAGGATTATGCAATTTCTGACAGATTGTTCCATTGGGAAAGTCAAAGTACCACTTCGGCCGATAGCCCGACAGGACAGAGATATCAACATCATAAGGAAATTGGGTCTAATGTTTTCCTGTTCGTAAGAGAACAGAAAAAAGATCAGTATGGTGCTTGCCCTTTTACATTTTTGGGTCAAGCAGAGTTTGTCAGTACTGAAGGTTCTTATCCGATGAGTATAATTTGGAAACTTAAAAACCCGATTCCTGCGCGATTTATTAAGAGTCTCAGCCGAGGAATTGCCCTATAACGGTTTATGTATTGTTGATTAAATTATCCTCCCAACCGTATGCAAGTCTTTTTACAGCATGTTATAGCAGTCACTCATTCACCACCTTCTGTATCTGTAAGGGGCTTTTGACGACAAAGATGTCATCAACGATGAAGCCGTAAGTGGACAGTCCCAGAATTACCAATATCAGTATAGTGTGGTCAGCCATGACGAATCTCCGTTGTATGTCTCCATTCAACACTATATCGCGTGGCTATTCGGTCACTTATTGCTCAACAGATGAACTATTCCCTGAAGTGGTCCACGATTTTCAGCATGTCGCCGTCCAGGTAGGTGCGGATTCAGTATTCGAAGAGTGCTTCGACTGACCAGTGGTCGGAGGAGGCGGCCCCTGAAAGCCTGTAATGGGGGCTGTCTGCCATGAGGACTCTGAGCCTGTCGTTTATCATCATCTTGTCGATTGACTCCACAAGGTTTATCTCGTCGCTGGGTGGGGAGCAGGGGAACGTGACCGGGGCTATCTGCCCGAGGATCCAGAACACTTCCTGCATTCCGGTGATTCGCTTTATGGTCTCCACGGGGTGAAGGGGATCGTTGAAGTCTCCGCAGACAAGGGCACCTTCGTTTTCAAGGACAAGGTCCTTCAGGGCCTCGCCTATGGTGATGGCTTCCCTGTGCCTGTATGTGGTTCCGGTGGCGACTTCATCGGCGTTGCCCTGCCATGTCAGATGGACGGTCGAGACGAATACTGTCCTTCCGTCCGCAATCTTGAGCCTTGTCCAGAAGAGCCTTCTGTCCGGCTCCGGCATGTCAAGGAAGACCTCTCCGTGACAGACTTCCGTGAAAAGGTCCTTTCTGTAATAGATGCTTCCCTCGTTCGTCCATCCGATAAACGGATCACGGATTCGGGCATAGTCGGGAAGACTCTCATCTATCCAGGACAACAGCTCGGGCCTGACTTCCTGCAGGCAGAGGATGTCCGGAGAATAAAGTCTGAAGAACGATCTTACACATTCTTTTCTCTCGTCCCACCTTATGGTGTTCCAAAGGTTCTGAGTCATTACTGTGAAACGCATTCCGGAAACTCCTTTTTCAATTTGTTGAACGCACCCAGGGACAGGACCGTGACCCAAGCGATGTCAATCGAGAAGAAACCGGTTCTTCCGGGAACATCAAAGTAATCCCAATCGGTCTGATTGAACTGCTCGGGCTGCCAGCCATAGCGTTTGCTTCCCAGGTCTTCCTCCGGGGAACAGATGAACTGTCTGCAGGCATTGAGCATGCACAGTGCCTGTGTCTTGAACAGACCGTCGCCGCTTGCACGGTGGAGCCTCATGAAATCATAGGAAATGAGAAAGCCGTAGAAGTCCAGATGCTCGTTGGCAACAGAGGCGCTGGTCATTCCCAGGCTGTCGAAATCCCGGGAACCCATGGGGGTATCCTTGCTGAACTGAAGGGTGTCCTGGAAAATCCAGGTGGAGACGAACAGGGCGGCACGTCTTGCGGCCTTGAGGTATTCGGGTTTACGGTATCCGGCATCCCAAAGGTCCATCATGGCCGACAAAAGCGCTTCTCCGGACTCCTTGTCGCAGGTGTCCGCATCAAGGGTGTCGCCAAAGAAGTCTCCGTTCAGTGCAAGCAAGGCATAGTAGTCCGCAGCCTTGAGTATTGCATCTTCGTATTTCCTGTCAGGGTATTTCCTGTTGAGGCAGACCAGAAGGGAGAGGATGTAGGCTCCGTTTGTGCCGAGCGTGTTGACGGGATCTCCTTCTGGACTCCACCATCTTCCCAGATTGCCGTCTGGAAGCTGGTTTCTGACATAGAAGTCCGCAACTCGTTTCACAAGGCCGACAATTTCCTCCTTCAGATCGGGTAGAAGGTCTGAGAGACCCAGGTATGATGTCATGGCCTCTCCGTTGCAGCGGGCATTCACAAGTCTGTTGTACCCTGAATTCTCTCCTATGCCCAGGTATCCTCCCCAGATGTCATGTCTGAAGTCGTAGCAGTCCTGGAAAATCCCGGGAGCCTGTTCGGCACGGAAGAAGAACCTTGCTATTCCTTCCGCCACACTTCTGTAAAGGGCGGATCTGTCTTCTATTCCAAGCTCTGAGGCAAGGGTTTTCTCCTGATTGTCAAGGACGGACGAAACTTCCCTGCATGCACGTTTTTTTGCCTTCTCACTGTCAGACATGGCCAGTACAAGGGCTCCTTCCAGGCTTTTGACCAGAAATGATGCCGCCGTGTAGTCGTACACATGCTGCTTGTCCCCGTTTTCGGTTCCCATAAGGAGGTAGTACTCGTTTTCCGCATTGTCGGCTTTCCTGACAAGTCCCAGAAGGTGGGTGAGAAGCAGGGCCTCGATGTCATTCCAGCTGTACCTCAATGTCTGCGGAACGGCCTTGATGTCCATGCATCGCGTCCTGGCTTCTCCGAAGTCCTGCATGAACTTCCAGTACGCCTCAAGGTTGTCGCAGGATTTTTCAGATCCTATGACGAAAGCCTTTCTGAACACGGAGCCGTGCATGTATCCGGGCTCTCCGGTTTTCTCCAGTGTGTTCTTGCCTCTGTAGGAATACGGGCTTTCATATCCGGGAACCGTATGGCTGATGGTCCTTCCGTCCCATGACACGCAACAGGCCGGATCGGAGGCAAGTACCGCGGCGGTGAAAACACAGTCTCCATCGCTCAGCTGGACGCATGCGGGGATGGATGTCCTGCTTTCCAGAAAGCTCCATCTGTCGGACAGGCTGAGCCTTGGGAAACATCCTTTTCCCTTTTCGTTGCCCCGGTACATCACCGAAGGAACAAAGACCTCGCTTCGGGTGCCGAGATCGCAGGATTCGAAAGAGGTCTCGATCCGGTAGTCTCCTTCAGGAAGATTCCATGTTCTGTCGAAGCAAACACAGCCGTCTCCGATTTCCGAAACGTTGTCTGAGAAGACGTCCTGGGAAACAGGGCCATTTGGAGAAAGGATCCTGTTTCTCATGATGAAGCCTGTCCCGTTGGAGAGTAGGACCCTGAGTGAGCCGTCGTTCTGTCTTGTTACCTGCACAACGTCACCCCTTGATTCCTGTCATGGCTATGCCCGCGATGATCTTCTTTCTGAAGAACAGATAGAAGATGAACTGCGGGATACAGGCAATCACGGCTCCCGACATGATCAGTGAGTATTGGGTTCCGTGAGTTCCCTGGAAATTGGCGATTCCCACTGTTATCGTGTACTTGTCAGTGTCGTTCATGACTATCAGAGGCCAGAGGAAGTCGTTCCAGCAGTTGATGAAGGAAAGAATCGTTACCGTAGCAAAAGCCGTTTTTCCAAGGGGGAGGATAACGGAGGAGAAAATGCGGAATCTTGATGCTCCATCAATGAATGCGGCTTCCTCAAGTGCGTCGGGAATACCTTCGAAGAACTGCTTCATGATGAAGATGCCTATCGGCAGGGCGATTCTGGGAAGATAGACGGCGGACATGGTGTTGATGAGTCCGTATGAATTGAACTGAAGATACAGTGGGATGATCAGAACCTGGAACGGAACCATCATGCCTGCCATGACGGTCCAGAACAGAATATTGCGCCCCTTGAAGCGGATTTTCGCAAAAGCATAGGCTATCGGGGCATCGACTACCAGCGTCAGTACCATTGCCATGGCCGATGTGAAGGCACTGTTGAGCATCCATCTGAGTATCTTGGATGAACTGAATGCCTTGATGTAGTTCGCCAGCGTGGGATTCTGGGGGAAGAAGTGGAATACCTTGGTGACCACCTCGTTCTCTATCTTGAGGGATGTGAACACCATCCAGACGAACGGGAAGAACCACAGAATCAGAAGCAGGGAGAGAAGGAAGGTATAGATTATCCGCTTGGTCATGGATGTGCTATTCATTCGACTTCCTCCCGAGCGAGATGTACTGGATGACCGATACAATCATGATTATGAAGAACAGGATGTAGCTCATGGCTGCGGAATAACCCATCTTGAAGTATGAGAAACCTGTCTCATAGATGTACTGGATGATTGTCCTGGTTTTTCCGAACGGTCCGCCTCCCGTCATGACGTAGACCTGTCCGAAGACATTGAATGAAGCGATTATCTGGAGGATCAGGCAGAGCACGATGGTCGGCTTCAGAAGGGGGATGGTGATCCTGAAGACGCACTGGCGGTAGTTCGCACCGTCGATCATCGCGCTTTCGTATATTTCCGAGGATATCTGCTTGATTCCAGCGGACATCAGGATCATGTTGAAACCTGCGGTCCACCAGAATGTGGCGATGCAGACGGACCACATTGCCCAGTTGGGATCCGTCAGCCATCCGACGGGTTGAATTCCGACAAGACCTATGACCTTGTTCAGAAGTCCGTACTGCTTCTGGAAAATCCAGGCCCACAGGGTGCTGACGACAGTCATTGAGAAGATATATGGAATGAAGAAGACGTTTTCAGCCACCTTCTTCAGGGGAGATTTCGATGTTGTGATCAACGCCATCAGAAAGCCTAATACAAGCAGTACGGGCGTTGTTATAAGCACGAACTCGACAGTGTGCCAGAGGGAAGTGTAGAACTTCTCGTCCGAGAACAGGCTTATGTAGTTCTGCAGCCCTACGAAGACCTTGTCGGACAGGACGTTCCATTTGAAGAAGCTGATCACAAGTCCGTAGACCAGCGGATACAGCATAAAGAGAACGAATACAAGAAGAAACGGAATGGAGAACAACCATCCATCCCTGTTGTCTTTATTTCCGGGAATCATAATCTGTTCCTGATCAAAACTAAGTGAAGATAACCAAACCGGTCGGAGAGCCGTCTCCGGCCGGTTTGTCCGTTAATCAATAGGTTGCGATAATCTTGTTGACTGTTGTCTCCATCAGATCCAGAGCTTCCTGAATCGGCTGGCCGTTGACAACTGCGTACTCGAGAAGATCGGAGCATGTTCCGTAGATCTCATCCCATGCGGCTGTTGTCGGTGGAGCGACTGCACTTGCTGCGGAATCTGCATATCCCTTTCTGTAGGGGAGGTCTGCGAATGCCTTGCTGTTCTGGACTGAGATTCTGGTTGGGACATGACCGGCCTTTGCCCACATCTCACCGTGTCCGGTGATGAAGTCAATGGCTGTCAGGATGTCCTTGACGTGCTCGGGATCGATGTTGGCCTTTGCGGGAATTGCCAGTGTGTGGCTTCCTGACCATGCTGCCGGCTTGCCCATGAATCCGGGAACAGGTATGGCGACGAAATTCAGACCGGCCTGCTGCTCCAGGGTTCCTGTTGCCCAGACACCGTTGAAATAGAAGGCGGCGTCACCGAGCTTGAACTCGTTCATGGCTGTGTCGTAGTCAAGTCCTGCAGGAGTTGTCTTGTACTTCTGGACCATGTCCTGAAGTGCCTGGAGGGCCTTGTAACCATACTGGTTGTTGAAGTTGGCAGCCTTGTTGTCCGGTGTCAGGAATGTTCCGCCCTGCTGATAGATGAACGAGAAGAACAGTCTTGTCAGGGTGTAGGCCTTGTAGACGGCTGTTGTGTTGTCGATGTCGATTCCCATCTTGCCGGTCTTTTCCTGGATCTTCATACCGTCGGCGATGAGCTCGTCCATGGTCTGCGGGATGTCCTTGATTCCGGCCTGTGCCAGGAGATCCATGTTGACGTACATGATGATCGGATGGACATCAAGTGGAATTGCATACTGCTTGCCGTTGAAGCGGCAGGCGTCATACGGAGCTGCGACAAAGTCGCTGACCGGGAAGTTGTCGGCCTTCAGATACTCGTCGAGAGCAAGAAGCTGTCCGCTCGGGACGTAGTTGAGAAGGTTGCCCTGGTGGCAGACGATCATGTCTGGTGCGTTTCCGGCTGCGAATGCGGCTGTGAGCTTGGTGTAGTAGTCATCGAACTTCACAGTGTCGTTCTTGAGCTGGATGTCTGTGTGGGTCCTGTTGAACTCATCGATGATGGCATCGAAGAACTCTCCGTCACCTCCTGTGAACAGGGACCAGAACGTCACGATCCTTGGGCCGGCGGCCTTGGACTCTGAAGCTCCCTGTGCGAAAAGAGATGTCATGCAGCAAAGCACGAGCATCACGATAGCAATCCTTTTTAAACTCTTCATGTTATTCCTCCTTTAAGAATAATCTGTCGTTAGTGGATTTTCTGAATATCAGTCTTGTGTTCAAATTAATGTCGTCATACGGCAGCTGCGGGTTTCCTATGTGCCGTAGAAGCGTTTCGATGGCTATCTTTCCCAGAGCGAACTTGGGAACGTCCACGGTGCTCAGACTGGGCTGCATGAACTGGGAGATGTAGAGGTTGTCGAAGCCGAAAACCTCGATGTCATCCGGGACCCTGTAGTTGTTCTCGGAAAGGGCTTTGATGGCTCCCATTGCAACAAGGTCGTTGAAACATGCGACTGCAGTGAATTTCAGGCTTCTGTTCAGCGCCCAGTTTATTGATGCGAATCCGTCCTCGATATGCCCGTTCGTCCTGATGATGAGATCCGGATCCCTGGGGATTCCGTTGTTGTCCAGAGCCTTCAGGTAACCGTTCAGCCTGTCTATAGTGTTGCTGATGTTCTCCGGGCCCACGATGTACAGGATCCGTCTGTGACCCTTGTTGATCAGGGACTGCGTGACGTCGTACTGGGACTGAAAATCGGAATGGAGGATCGAATGTCCCGTGATTCCCTCCACATGACGTCCCACGAAGTAATATGGAACGGAGATTGTCCTGTAAATCTTCTGGCAGACATCGTCATGGAAGACGGGAACTATGAGTATTCCGGCAACCTTCATGGAGACGAACGTCTTCATGTAGTCGGCTTCGCGCTCGGGAAATTCATCCGTGTTCAGAAGAAGGATGCGGTATCCGGCCTGCTTTGCCGTTTCCTCTATTCCCCTTACGACTTCGGCAAAGAAAGGATTCGAGGAATCACCGGAAATGATTCCGATTTCGTTCGATGTTCCCTTTCTCATGAGGGCGGCCGCCGAGTTTCTGACATAGCCCATCATCTCCGCGGTCTCGCAGATTGTCTTGCGCGTGCCTTCGGACAGTTTCTTGTCGCCACGCAACGCGCGCGACACTGTATTGATAGAGAAACCGGTCTTTTCAGCGATATCCTTCAATAAAACACTCATCACATACAGATTACCACCGAAGTGTTGACAAAACAAGCGGAATTTTTGACGTAATTCCTTATTTCATAAAAATTTAGAAGATTAACGTTAACCCTATGCATGGAAAGGCTTATCTCAAATGGATATGGAATGAGACTTGATGCCATCTGTTCTGTACGTCTAATATGAAGTCTGACTTCAGAATGTTTGCAAAACGTATGGGAAGTGGCTTCCTGGAAGGTTGCTCTGCAAATCGGTGACGATTGGTGACAACGGTGACGTCGGTGACAACGATGACAACGGTGACGTCAGTGACGTCGGTGACGTATGGAGTTGTCCGGAAGAATTACATAATCGGCATGGCTCACTTGGTTGATGTCCGTGTTGCTGAACTCGACCCCTGATCCGACAGTATCTCCTATGATTGCTCCTATCATCCTTTCCTCCGGTCCTTCCCGGACGCAATTCCACTTAATTATGATATGCAGTCATCGGACAATGTAATTGTCTTCTATCCGAAATAGTTGATGACGGGCTTCGGTTTTCTGCTATCATGGAACCGGACTATCCGTAGGGAAATATGTTGCCATGGCACGTACGTATTCCTGAAGAAGGGGAGAAGAAATGGTGAAGAAAGCATTACTGGTATTGCTGGCGGTTGTCCTGGTTCTGACAGGATGCGCCAGCGGTAGACAGAAATCTGCCGGGACTCCGGAAAAGCCGGACTATAAGACGGGGACACCCTGGCTTGCTTCCAATATCGACGGGGTTGTAACTGCGGATACTCCCGCAGAACTCAAGGACGACTTCTACCTTTACGTCAACAAGCCGGAGCTAGCGAAGGAACTGCCGCCCGACAGAATGGTCAGCGGGACTTTGGGAGACCTCGACAAGGATGTCGTCAAGGATATCGAGAACATGTTCCTGCAGGGAAGACCGTCCGGCAAGGATGCCCGGGCCGCCTATGACCTCATGCAGCTGTTCCTGGACTGGGACAGCCGTAACAAACGGGGTGTGGAACCTCTGTCCGGTATCCTCGAGAAAATCGAGGCAATCAGGACGGTGGATGACCTGAGCGACTATTTTCTTGAGGTCCCCGTCTGGACACGCAGTGCTTATCTCTGGACGTGGCTCGTATCGGGAGATGTCGAGGATCCCGACAGGATGTGCGTGACAATCCTGGATACAGGCTCGCAGGTTTCATGGGATTCCCCGATGCTTTTTTTGAATGAATCCTCAATGTATTCCGATCCTGCCGCCAAAAGCAGCGACCTGTGGACCGTCAAGTCCGAATTGATCCGGAAGATCATGGTGGAAAGGCTCGGGTATACGGAAAAACAGGCTCAGAATACGATGGACAGATGCTTTGACTTCGAGACCATGCTGGCGGCCGATGTGATTCCCGGGCGGGTGAGAAAGATAGAAATAGCGATGAACATGGAGTTAGAGGACTATACTAAGGAACAGCTGAGGATTGCCCAGGGTCCGGTTCCCATTCTGGAGGAGCTTGAGCAAAACGGCGTCCCGGATCAGGAAAAATACTACGTCCAGTACCCCGGAATGCTCCGGAGTCTTGCCGCATTGTATACCGAAGAGAATCTTCCGCTCATAAAGGACTATCTGATTGCACATGAGATACTCGAAACCGTAGGGTGTCTGGACCAGGAAGTCTTGGACATGGCCATTGATTCCAACATGAGGCTTCAGCATTCTCAGGAAAGACCGACGTATGAAAATGGATTCGCCTCTTCGGTAAACAATCTGCTTCCGTGGCCGACAGCTCGCCTGTATGCCGAAACCTACCTTACGGAAGAAGACAAGATTGCGGTCAGGGACATGGTGGAGACTATAAGGGAAAGCTTCCGCAAAATCCTGCAGGAAGCCGGATTCCTTGCTGAAAGTACCAGGGTGAATGCAATCAGGAAACTGGACAGTATGGAAGTGCTCGTCTCTTATCCGGACGATTGGGGAATGTATGACTGCTCGGATCTTGAGATTAATGGCCCTGACAAAGGCGGAAGTCTTTATGAGGCATACACATCCATAAGAAAATATAATCTGGAGAACAAAGTGCGCAAACTCTCGCAGGACAAAAACAGGTCCGAATGGGTCGTTGCGCCGCAGTTTCCGAACTGCTTCTATATTCCGGACAACAACAGCATCGTTATCTCGGGTTCTTTCCTGAAGGCACTGTACCGGAAAGACGTGCCGTTCGAAACGAACATGGGTATGATCGGATTTGTGATAGCGCATGAAATATCCCACCTGTTCGACAACAACGGAGCTCAATACAATGAGAACGGAAATGTGGTCGACTGGTGGACCGACGAAGACAAGGCGGAATTCAACAGGAGAGTGGACCGTCTGGCCGGTTATTTCAAAGCCATCCATCCCTGGGAGGGGGCGGATCTTCCGGCTTCCATCCTGCCGGCAGAGGCATGTGCCGACATGGCCGGAATGAAATGCATTCTCAGGATCGCCGCACAGAGGCAGGATTTTGACTACGATCTTTTCTTCAGGTCGTTTGCCGAACTCTGGCTTGACAAGATGGATGACTCTTATGCGGATCTGTTGATTCTTGACTCGCATCCCATGGATTATCTGAGGGTCAACTGCACTTTGCAGCAGTTTGACGAGTTCCTGGATTTCTACGGGATTACGGAAGGCGACGGTATGTATCTGGCACCTTCCGACCGCGTTGCCATCTGGTGATTGACAGGCCGGAAAGACGCCTGAATGGAGGTGACTGTAATGAAGGAACTTGAGAATGTGGTTGTAGGTGCAGGCAGCATACCCTCACTGGTGATTACGATAGTATTCATGATTGCAATATCTGTTTTCAGCCTCGTTTTCTGGCGCAGAAAGCACACGACGCAGACCAACTTCAGCTATCTGATTGCCGGTGCCCTGGGATTTCTGGTATCCGCACGGGTGCTGGAACTCGGTGTGCATTACTTCTGCATCCTTGCGGACAATCCGGTTTCAAGGTTCATCAGCTCAAGCACGGCCGCCTATGTACTCTACGGTACACTGACTGCGGGTCTTTTCGAGGAATGCGGAAGGTTCGTGGTCTTCAAGTACATCATGAAGAAGAACCACACCCGTGAGAATGCTGTTTTCTACGGAATAGGGCACGGAGGAATAGAGATCATTGCAGTGCTCCTTCCCGCCATGATTACATATCTTCTGATTGATGTTCTGTTCTCCACTGGGAACGTGGAAACAGCGTTCAGCACACTCAAGATAACCGAGGAGACCGCCGCAGCCGCGCTACCGTCCGTCAGGGCCGCAGCATCTTTCAACTACAGCCTGATGTTCATGAATGTCTTTGAAAGGGTTTTCGCAATGATGCTCCACATTGGCCTGTCCGTGATTGTTTATTACGGAGTCATCAATTCTAAGACCATCTTTCTTTCGTTGGCCATCCTGCTTCACATGCTGATGGACACATTCCCCGCATTGTACCAGAGAGGTGTCCTGCCTCTATGGTCTGTCGAGGTCTGGGCGGCCCTGTGCACTGCCGTTGTTGTTTTGATTGCATTTAAGCTTTACAGGAGAATGGAACCACAGAATAATTAACTGAATATTCCAAGGAGTTTTTATATGGCGTTTTATGCGGAAAGAAAGACCATAAGAAAGATTCCGGGGACAGTAATAAAGGCTGTTCCGATCCCGAAACCCCAGCTTATCCAGGGATTCGGATCGAGAGAGCAGGTGGGGGACATTTGCAGAAGGGAAGGCTTCAAGTCTGTTCTGCTTGTTACGGATG
>JBGVBT010000070.1:0-7816 GCA_045225895.1 Sphaerochaetaceae bacterium | reverse complement strand
GAATAAAATATCTTATGCAAAGTCGTAGTTTGTCAAGAATCAAGGAGGTTCAGTATTCTTTTGCTTCGAACGGGCAATTCTGCGGAGGAAGCTCATCGTCCTTTATCTTGATTCCAAGGGCATCGCACTTGCCTTCCCACCAATGGTAAGGAGTGTGACCTGCCGGAGTGTCATCCTCATAGGCGTAGACCATACGATTCATGCACTCGATGCACTTGTGGTTGCAGTGCTGAAGCTTGTAAATCTCTACTGAATCGTATGTTACCTTTTCCATGACTTCAGCTTACCATATGTGTGTACTATAGTCCACTCAATTCAACCCGGAGGGGCGGTAAATATCTCTGTGGCAAAGATTTGTTACAGCGGGGCGTGGGCATCGCGTGAAAAAAAAGCGAAATCAAAAGGGTAATTAAACCCGAAAACAAAACAGGATCGATCAAATGCCGACAAAATCAACCAATATCGGAGGCCGTGGAGGCGCAAGACCCGGCTCAGGGAGAAAGAAAAGTTCCGTAAAGGAGAAAGCCGAAGCAGGAAATCCCGGCGGAAGAAAACTATCTGTCCTGGATATTCCGGAAATGGAAGGCGTTGAGATGCCGAAGCCCGGTGAATTCCTTTCTTCCGAACAGAGAGACGGAAATCCGCTGCAGGCAACCGCAATATATGAGAATACTTGGAACTGGCTGAACCAGATCGGATGCGCCACAAAGGTCTCTCCGCAGTTGATCGAGCGATATGCCATGTGCTCTGCCAGATGGATACAGTGTGAGGAAACAACCAGCAAGCTCGGATTCCTGTCCAAGCATCCCACTACCGGGAAGCCGATTCCCTCGCCCTTCGTAAACATCGGAATCCAATACATGAACCAGGCAGAAAGGCTATGGAATGATATCTTCCAGATCGTGAAGGAAAACTGTTCGACCGATTATGACACCATAGCTTCCCCTCAGGATGATCTGATGGAAAGGATTCTCCGGGCGAGAGGCGTATAATCCGATGGACAGCTATGACCTGAGGTGCTATATTTCAATCAACGGGATTTACACTTCTACTTGCAGCCGTTATCTGCTAAAGGAAGAGCGGACCTGTAATGGTCTTTCTTTTTTATCCAAGTGAAAGTGTGCCTCCCCTGCCCGCCTGTGCGGGTCAACTCCAAGGACGTGGATTTGTTCCCTATTGCCGGCGTCCTAAAACAACCGGGCTAAAGACAAGGAGGTGTCACATGACATCAAGGAAGATCTTCAAATTCTTCAGAGGCGGTGCGTTCACCGAGGACAACAGGACATTCTGGAACAAGAACCATAATTTCGGATGCATCCTGTTCAACAAATCAATCGTAATGGTCTATGACAGAGGAGAACACGGGCTCGAGCTTGCCCGGATAATCTCATTCAAAGACGTCTCCATGCTGGTCTCTTTCCAGAACGGGGGCTTCTTCATCGGCCAGAAATCATTGGACAAAGAAGAGAAAAGGAGTCAAAAGTGTTTGAGAAAGTGAATCCAAGCCATCCTGACAAGCTGTGTGACAGGATTGCCGGGGCAATCGTCGATCTGGCATATTTCCTCCAGGATGATCCCAGAATCGCAGTCGAGGTTCTTCTGGGTCATGGAAAATGCTTCATCATTGCAGAAACCACTGTCACCCTTGATGATGAGGATGTAACCGCTATCGTTTACAGGATAACGGGACAGAAACCTGAGATTGACTTCATTCAGGTCCCTCAGGACAAGCATCTTTCAGACAACCAGGCTGACGGTTTCCGCTGCGGCGATAACGGCATATTCAAAGGTGTGCCGGTCACAGATGATGAGGAGTTCCTCACTTGTCTGGCCAAAGAGATATATGAGCAGTTCCCATATGACGGAAAGTACATCGTGGATGGCTTGAGAATCATCATCTGCCAGAGCAATGCCTCGCTTGATGAGCTTGCCAAGAAATGCCCGCCTGCGGACATCAATCCCCTTGGATCCTGGACAGGTGGCCCTGATGTCGATACCGGAGCCGTGAACCGCAAGCTGGGATCGGACATGGGTGAATCTGTCACAGGCGGAGGACTCCACGGCAAGGATCTGTCCAAGGCAGATGTCTCGATCAACATCTATGCATGGCTCAAGGCGCAGACCCTGGGTCATACGGTAGAGATAACATGCGCAATCGGTGATAAGTATGTTGACAGGAAGCCCTTCTCCGAGATTGTTCAGATTGCCAGGAACTACATCAATTCCATAGGCGGATTCGAGAAGTTCGCCGAATGGGGACTGATAAGATAATCAAAACCGCTTAAGCCGTGTCAGAGATGATGCGGCTTTTCTTTTGGAGCCTCAATGACAGAAAAGAAAACCCAGTATTACTTGGCGGACATAGATACGCTCATCCCCTATGCCCGCAACTCACGTACCCACACAGACGAGCAGGTCGCTCAGGTGGCGGCATCAATCAAGGAGTTCGGTTTCCTCAATCCAGTAATCATCGCCGAGGACAACACGATCCTAGCCGGTCATGCCCGCGTTCTGGCTGCGAGAAAGCTCGGACTTGAGAAAGTCCCGTGCATCAAGGCGGAAAGCCTCACGGAGGCACAGAAACGCGCCTACATCATTGCTGACAACAAACTGAGCCTGAATGCCGGTTGGGATGAGGATCTGCTGGCCGTAGAGATCTCGGACCTCAAGGGCGAGGATTTCGATATCTCCCTGCTCGGATTCGGTGATGATGAGCTTGAGAAGCTTTACCGTAACGAGACGGAGGCAAACGTCAAGGAAGATAACTTCGATATCGATGCAGAACTCGAGAAACCGGCAATCACTCATGAGGGAGACCTCTGGACCATAGGCAGACACAGACTACTCTGCGCAGATAGCACGATTGCTGAGAACCTGGAGCGTCTGATGCAGGGTTCGAAGGCAAACCTCACAGTCACCGATCCTCCTTATAACGTGGATTACTCAGGTGTTGCGGGAAAGATCAAGAACGACAACATGGGCGACGAGGAGTTCTATGCATTCCTGCTTGCAGCGTTCAACAGGATGCATGAGAACATGGCTCCGGATGCCTCGATCTATGTGTTCCATGCAGATACCGAAGGACTGAACTTCAGAAAGGCTTTCGATGAGGCCGGTTTCCATCTCTCCGGATGCTGCATCTGGAAGAAAAGCCGGCTTATGATGGGCCACAGCCCATACCAGTGGCAGCATGAGCCCTGCCTGTTCGGATGGCTCAAGGGCGGCAAGCACTGCTGGTATTCGGACCGCAAGCAGACCACCATCTGGGAGTTCGACAAGCCCACGAAAAACGAGCTTCACCCGACAATGAAGCCCATTGCTCTCATAACCTACTGCATCCTCAACAGCTCGATGAGCAATACGCTGGTTCTGGATCCGTTCATGGGAAGCGGAACAACCATGATTGCATGCGAGCAGACGGACCGCTCCTGCTATGGCCTTGAGCTGGATCCCAAGTACTGCGATGCAATCGTCAACCGTTATATCGAGCTTGTCGGAAGCACACAGAGAGTTACGGTCGAACGCAACGGCACGGTCCTCACCTATGAACAGGCAAAGTCCCTGATTGAGAGTACGGAGGAATGCGCATGAACCTTCTGACAATCATCGTAACAATCGTAACCTGCCTGTTCGGCTCCGGAGGGATAGTCCTCTGGGTGCTCAACCGCCATGCGAAGAAACAGGACGACAGAAACACGACCGCCAAGGACGTGAGGGAAATAAAGTCATTCATGCAGCTTCTTCTCAAGGGGCTGACCTTGTGTCTGGAAAACGACTGTGTGATCTTCAATGCGCTGAAGACACATCAGATCAACGGTGACAGCGAAAAGCAGGAAAAGAAGATGAAGGACTTCTTCCTGTCGCTTCTGGAGGAACACAAATGAAGATACTTATGCTGATTCTGATTGCATTCTCGGTTTTCGTAGGACTCGTCATGGAGATCTACAAGAAGAAGATCCGCAAGGACAAGGCCGACTCACATGAGATCACAATGGTGGCCTGGGCCTTCTCAGTCCTTTTCGGAATCATAACGTTTTTCATCACTGACTCATCGGCTCTGCCGCAGGGAATCACACGTACTCCCCTGCTGGTTGTTCTTTTCGCAGTATTGATCCACCTGTTCCAGCTACCCGCATGTCAGGCCGTCTGGAAGCCGGTCCTGAAGAAGTGGGTCGAAAGGAGAACCGATGTCTGAGATCGTACTGGGTCTGATAATCATAATTCTCGGTCTGTTAGGTTTCTCGATCTACAAAAGCAACAAGCTTGAGGATCAGAAGATCAAGACACAGGAAGCGGAAGCCAGGGCCGAGATAAAGGAAAAACAGATGGAGGTTATCCATGAAGTCAGAAAGGAACTCAACGTCATCGAAGATGAGAAAGCACCTCAGAAGGAAGCTGCTCCGCCTGCTGGTGACAGCGATTCTCGTCTTAAGCGTCTCAACGGGTTGCACGACAACTGAGATCAATCCGGAACAGAATCTGTTCAGGGATACCATTGTCTCCATGATCCCTGTCCTGCCGGAAGTACCTTCACTGCCGCAGCTGACATGGATATACAAGGACGGTTATTACTGCCTGGATGAAAGGAACGTTGATCTGCTTCTGGATTATGGAGAGAACACACTCTCCCGCTTCAGATGGGAGATGCAGCAGTACCACCGCAAGCTCATGACCGTACTTGATGCCTTGTGAGTTGTAATTGTCGGTTGTACAATGGACGTATGGTGCTGATCGTTATTGCCGCAATCCCGATCCTCATTGTGATATTCCTCGTGCTCATGCATGTTTCCAAAGGCTCAGGTTCCTCAAGCGGGTCCACATACTCGCATACGAAGAACTGGATGGACTTCGATCCCGGGAAAGACAGCAATAAAGTCGGAGACAGGAAATATCCGACCGCCGGAATCGACAGCGTCATGAAACAGGAATTCATGAACGACCTGCTGGACGGTGATAAGAAATAGCCCACACAAAGACAACTTATTCTGACACAATGACTTGCTATTCCTCTGCTTCGGAGTGATGTATGTACATGCAGATACTTCACATGGAGGAAATCACATGAGTGCGAAGAAAAAAACCACAACATCGGATTCCCTGAGCGTAAGCATCAGGAGAAGCATACTGGATGACAACGGCATCGAGAAGCTCAGGGCTGTCATCAAGTCCAAGGAAGGCCTTTTCAGAAGGGCGTTCGGCTCGGAAAAGCTGGACATCATCGTGGATGATGAGAAGATCACATTTCCCTGGTTCTCGATCAAGGACGGGACCGATGCAAATGCCTACAGCACCTTCATCGAACACCTTTGCAATCATGCAAAGACCCTGAAGCGGGTCAATACAAAGGAAGAAAAGCAGGTCGAAAATGAGAAGTATGCATTCAGGTGTTTCCTGCTGAGACTCGGCTTTGTCGGAGATCAGTACAAGGAAACCAGAAAGGTGCTGCTCAGCAATCTATCCGGCTCATCGGCATTCAAGGTCGCCCCGAAAAAGGAGGAACAGGCATGAGAATCCCTTCAAGAGTGGTTATAGAAAACCTTCGCTCCAGATTCAGGAGAGGAACCCGCGTCCGGCTTGATGAGATGGATGACAGGCATGCCCCTCCTGTCGGCACCGAAGGCACAGTCCTCTGCGTCGATGATATCGGAAGCATCCATGTCGAATGGGACAACGGCAGCATGCTGGCAGTCGTCTTCGGCAAGGACTCCTGTTCAATCATCAATTAATGTAACTTATTCTCCAATATGGACTTGCTATTACTTTCGATAAGAGTGATGTATGTACATACCAAAGGAGAAGAAAAACATGAAAATCACAGATGCAATGAAACAGTTCAGGCTTCCGAACCCCACAACACAGGAAGATCTTGAAACCCGTTGGAGCAAGGTGCTCCGCTTCGAAGACAAAGTCCTGCTTGCCGGATACTACTTCAACGGCAACGGAAAAACCTGCTGGTTCGGGGCCGTATACAAGCACCTCGATGATGATTATTCCTGCGAGGGCATGATCGGACTCAGGGAAGTCAGCGAAGTCGAGTTCACGGACGAAGGCCACGCAATCAAGTGGGCAATGGAGCAGGACTGAGATGAAGCGCAATACCTTTTTCGAGAATCTGGACCGTAACGGCCTCCCAACCGGAGGCCGGAAGGCCTATTGGGCATATAAGCTCAGCATCGAGGACAGAAGCAATATCCTAGAGCTCTGTGATCATCTGACCGAGCCAGAGGCAGTAGATTTCATTGATGTACTGCGCAAAGCCGGGATCACCCAGTTCGTCCTCACGGACAGAAGCACATCCTTGTTTGCTACTGTCCTTGCACTTACAGCAAACGGATGCACCATCAGGGGAACGAAAGACGTCGTCCGCATTTGCAGCAATGATGGCAGACGCTGGAAATCAACCGTCCCCGGACTGTGGTTTAAGCTCGGTAAAGAAATGTAACTTATTCTGTAATAATGACTTGCTATTGTTTCCGACTAGAGTGATATATACAGTACAAGGTTGATACACCTTAGGAGGAAAAAAATGCTTGACGCAAACAACACCTACTTTTCAAAGCTTGCCGGAAAAGACGGAGAAACAAGCGGAACCTACAAAGCCCTTTGGGCATTCAGAAACAGCATTGTCAGAGGAACGGATGAGCTTGAGGCAAGCGAATACATCTGGAAGAACGAGGTCAAGGACTTCGTTGAGGCATTGAGGAAGGCCGGGATCAAGACCTTCGTGGTGAACACAAACAGCACCAGCCTGCTGGATGAGCTGCACATGCTTGAAGAGAACGGATGCAAACTTGAAGGGCTCTGCCAGGTAAGAAGAGCCGAGACACCTTTCCAGGATGCAGAACTGGTGAACGGACTCCGCATCAGAGTCAACTGAAAAAAAAATCCCCAGCGGAACCTTTCCGGCAACAGCCGGACGGGAACCGCCAACTCATAAAAATATGTAACTTATTTCCATAGAATGACTTGCTATTTATCGCAGAAAGAGTGATGTATGTACATGCAAGGAGATTGGAAATATGAAGACCTACGAAATCCACATAAGCGCAAGCTACACCGCAGCAGGAAGCAGACATTACAACAGCTTCAAGGAATACAGAGAAGCAAAAAGCGCTGCAGAGGCCAAGAAGAACCTCAAGGCGGAGCTCAGGGCCGAAAGCTACAGGAACATCGAGATGGAGGCCATTGAGGTATAAAAAGAGAAGTTGCCCCCTAAAGGATGGGACGAGGCTGATAAGAGAGGCTCCTCCCGGAGGGCAACTCAAAGGAGAAACTGGACTTACGTCTAGCTTCGTTAACAGAATACACCGAATACAGATGGTGTCAATAGATACGCATATGCCAGAGGACCCAGAGACGGGTCCTTTTCGTTATAGGACAGGATATGGGAAAATACAAAGTCACGCCTTTCATGGCTTCCTCTTCCCATTATGACAAGAACGAAGCGGATATGGCTGTAGGCTTTATCCAGCAGCTAAAGCACACGAAGGGGATCTGGGCGGGAAAGCCATTCACCCTGCTGCCATGGCAGGAACAGATAATCAGGGACCTTTTCGGTGTCGTCAAGGAGGACGGCTACAGGCAGTTTAATACTGCCTTCATCGAGGTTCCCAAGAAAAACGGAAAAAGCGAACTGGCGGCTGCTGTGGCCCTTTACCTGTGCTGTGGTGATGGTGAACAGCGTGCGGAAGTCTATGGCTGTGCATCAGACCGACAGCAGGCCTCGATTGTATTTGAAGTCGCAGCCGACATGGTCAGATCCTCCCCTGCTCTTTCGAAAAGGGTCAAGATCCTCGCCTCCACGAAACGCTTGGTA
>JBGVBT010000069.1:0-2367 GCA_045225895.1 Sphaerochaetaceae bacterium | reverse complement strand
ATTTGAAGGAAAATGGTGGCAAGGAAAAACAATTCTTTGCATCCCAAACAAGCACAATCTCTGTTTCCGGTGGCAAAGGCTGGCAGTTTTATGCCACCTGTTTTGCCAAGAACAACGAAAATGGATGCAAAGACCAAGAATCAAAGGCGAAAACCTGCATCCCAAAACACAGGAAACATGGATTTCGGAGGCAAAAACATAAAAACTAGAGGAAATAATTCAGAATGACAGCCTTGTCGGCCTGTGTAATTGTTACAGAAGATCTCTGACAGAGTGTAGACTGTCGATCAGGGCGGCTTCTGGAACTCCGCTTTCCAGCAGGCTTTCCTTTGATCTGGTCCCTGTTGTCAGGATCCTGAAGTCTACACAAGCGTTTGAAGCTGTCTTGAAATCCACCTCGCTGTCGCCGACGTACAGTGCTTCCTGCTTTGGGACGTTGACGAGCGTGAGAAATGCTTCGATGGCCTGAGATGAGGGTTTTGACTCAAATTTTCCATGCATGCCTGCTATCATGGAGAATCGTATGCCCGGAAAGCAGATACCCAGTATGGTCTCTGTCAAGTCCTGTTCCTTGTTCGAGTAGATGCAGATCGGAAGGTTTCTTGCATTGAGTTCGGACAGAAGCTCAAAAGCTCCGGTATAAGGTTTTGTGTAGAGGACCGGAACCTCCCTGTAGAAGTCGATGAGCTTCTCCGTCAGGTTGTCGATGTCGGCATCAGCCTGTCCGATCTCCTCGGCGGCGGCCTTGACCGCGTTGCGAAGTCCGCGTCCGACGAATCTGTCCGTCTGGCTGTCTGAGAAGGTTGTTCCGAATACCTTGCCCAGGGCAAGGCCTATGTCCTTGGTGGTGTCCAGAAGAGTACCGTCCAAGTCGATTACAAATGCTTTATAGCTGTGCAATGTCTTTGTCTCCGTAGACTGTCTTCCAGTCTTTGTTGAAGTTGTCCACCGCAATTGCGATGGAGGGGTTGGCCATGGCCTGGTCCAGAAGCTCGGGCGGAACCGTAACGGCTTCGGCCCCGTCTGCAAAGACGTTGGTCACCTGCATGATGTTCTTGAACGAGGCTCCGACAATCTTGCAGTCCAGACCGGACATGGCAATCGCCTTTGCCGTTGATCTGAAGACAGAGTCAGCGTCGATGTCCAGGTTCAGCATCCTGTTGTAGTAGAGGGCAAGGTACTTCGCACCGGCAATGGCGGCAAGTTCGCCCTGGATTGTGGTGTAGATTGCGGTTGCAGTGACGTTGAAACCGTCCTTTGCCATGATTCCGATTGCCTTCAGGCCCTCGCGGGAGACGGGAGTCTTGATGTAGACATCCTCGTCGATGTTCTTTCTGATTGCCTCGGCTTCCTTGAGGATTCCCTCGCAGTCGGTTCTGGTGACCTGGACATGGAGGGTCCTGTTTCTGCCGAGTATTTCGCGGATTTCCCTCATCAGGGGGAAGAAGTCCTTTCTTTTCTCTTTTGAGACAATCGACGGGTTGGTTGTCAGCCCGCAGATTGGGTAGGTGCTCACCGCTTCACGGATGAGTCTGACATTGGCTGTATCCAGTAAAAGTTCCATGGCTGGGATTGTACATCAAAACAGTTTGTTTGCAAACAATTGCATGTGCTATCATTAGTCCAAGGAGCACCGTAGATGGAATACAGAAGCGCAGATCTCGTTCTCAAGGAGATTCCCTACAAGGATTTTCCGTCGTACGACACAGAGGACATCGCATCCAGATTCAGGACCGTGATTGAGAAGGAAGGTCCGGTGGTGGACGACTTTCTTGAACTGAAGGTCCTCAAATCCTATTCGATCTTCCAGCGTGGAAGCCAGATCGCACCGTTTCTTCGCAAGGTTCTGATTTCTACAGGGGCTGTTACCACCACCCAGATAGACTGCGACGGGAATGAGCACCTTGTCCTGTGGCCCGAGCGTTTCAGGGGTCTTGAGATGAGGCTCCAGGCATTTGAGACGGGCTTCTTCGATGATTTCCGTCCTTCAGGAAAGAGGGACGACATGCCGGAAGGTACCTTCCGTTCCATAGGGGATTTCCCGCAGATCGAGGTTTTCAATGCCATGAGGCAGCAGCTTGAGGACGGCAAAACCCTGAAGAAGGACGAGCTTTTCACAGACACCAACCACGCTCTGGGCTTCCTTGTCAAAGGCCGTCAGATTAGGGAGACTCTGGAGAAGGTTCTGAAGGACGGTGTTGCGAACGGAACATTCGTCTACAGCCGAAGGTCTGGAACGGTCAGACTGAAGTAGGCGAAAACTTGCAATTGATATATTACTTATATCTCACTCACTTGACTTAAATCGCGCCCGTGCGTAACTTCAAGGTGTCTGCCCTTGAACAGGTGTTACGGCAGACTGAGGTG
>JBGVBT010000068.1:0-36124 GCA_045225895.1 Sphaerochaetaceae bacterium | reverse complement strand
CTTGCCATTTTCGGAAAACATTGTATACAATTACAAGTGTCAACAATAAGACGGACTGTCGGCAAGTGTCGGCGGATATGGAGGATTCAAAATGAGAGAATCAATTCACAAGTATTTTCAGGTAGGAACAATCGTCTGGATGAGCTATCCGAACAGAGGCGTCCTGGATGCAATCAAGACAATTGCCAGTGACGACTTCTTCGATGCAATTGAAGTCACACAGAACAAGGATCCCGAATCCAAGATCAAGGAGAAGGCACTTCTCGAGCAGTCCCACCTCAAGGTCTGTTACGGAGCACAGCCGAGGCTTCTTGGCCCGAAGCTCAATCCGAACGCAATCGACGAGGCCGAGCGCGCCAAGGCTGAGGCAACTCTGATCGAGGCTATCGACGAGGCCGAGTACTTCGGAGCCAAGGGAATCGCATTCCTCGCCGGAAAGTGGGAGGAGGCTACAAAGGACCAGGCTTACGCACAGCTTCTGAAGACAACCAACAACCTCTGCGCATACGCAGCCACAAAGAACATGAACGTCGAGCTCGAGGTCTTCGACTTCGACGTGGACAAGGCCGCTCTGATCGGACCCGCTCCCCTTGCAGCAAAGTTCGCAGGTGATGTCCGCATGAAGCATTCAAACTTCGGCCTTCTGGTTGACCTTTCTCATTTCCCGATCACATTCGAGAACAGCCACCAGGTCATCACAACCTGCCGTCCGTACATCACACACTTCCACATCGGAAACGCTGTTGCTGTCAAGGGTCTCGAAGGCTATGGCGATCTCCACCAGCGCTTCGGTTTCCCCGGCGGAACAAACGACACAGACCAGCTTCTTGATTTCTTCCGCGAGCTCAAGGCCAACGGTTTCTTCGATGCAAACAACCCGTACGTCCTCTCGTTCGAGGTCAAGCCATGGAAGGATGAGGATGAGGACATCATCGTCGCCAATACAAAGAGAGTCATCAACAGAGCCTGGGCTCTTCTCGAGGACTGATTTAACAGGAGCCAAATATGAAAATCGTAGTACTTGACGGTTACACAGAGAACCCCGGAGATCTTTCCTGGGACGGACTTAGGGCATTCGGAGACCTGACTGTCTATGACAGATCATCCCTGACAGATCCCAAAGACGCAATCAACAGAATCGGCGATGCCGAGATCGTATTCACAAACAAGACCCCCATCACAAAGGAAGTCTTCGACGCCTGCCCGAACATCAAGTTCATTGCTGTCCTGGCAACAGGCTACAACGTAGTTGACGTCGCATACGCCAAGGAGAAGGGCATTCCCGTATCCAACGTTCCCACATACGGAACAGACAGCGTCAGCCAGTTCGCAATCGCACTCCTTCTTGAGCTGTGCCACCACATCGGCCACCACAGCAAGACCGTCTACGAGGGCAAGTGGCAGAACCACATCGACTGGTGCTACTGGGATTATCCCCTCATCGAGCTGGCAGGCAAGACAATGGGTATCATCGGATTCGGAAGAATCGGCCACAGGACCGGACAGATCGCCAAGGCCCTGAACATGAGGGTCATCGTCAACGACGGTTTCAAGAATCCCGCATTCGAGGCAGAGGGCTTTGAGTATGTGGACCGTGACACCCTGTATGCGCAGAGCGATGTCATCGTTCTCCACTGCCCGCTGTTCCCGGACACAATGGGAATGATCAACAAGGAGTCCATCGCCAAGATGAAGGACGGCGTGATGATCATCAACAACAGCCGCGGACCTCTGGTAGTCGAGCAGGATCTCTGCGATGCACTCAACAGCGGAAAGGTCGCAGGTGCTGCAGTTGATGTTGTGGCAACAGAGCCCATCAAGGCCGACAACCCGCTTCTGAAGGCCAAGAACTGCATAATCACCCCGCACATGAGCTGGGGAGCCAAGGAAGCCAGACAGCGCATCATGGACATCAGCGTTGCCAACGTCAAGGCATTCGTGGACGGCAATCCGCAGAACGTCGTGAACAAATAAGGAGTTGTCATGTTCGATCATGTCTGCCTTACGGTGAATGATATGAAATGGCATATGGACCTTTTTCTCAGGGTCTTCGGCTTCCATGTCGACAAGTACGTGGGAGACCCGGAGGACCCGGAGAAGGTCTGGTTCAAGGAAAGCCTTCAGCTTAACAGGAGCGAAAATCCTGTGGTAAAGGACGGAGGAATCTTCAACCACCTGGCACTGAAGGTCGGGAACGGAGAAGAGGTGCTCAGAGAGCTGAAGCAGCTTGGAGGAGAGGAAACAGAGGCTGGCAACAACTGGATAATGATGCCAACCGGTCTGTATCTGGAGATCCTCTGATTCAAAGGAAAAAGGGAAAAGGGAGGAAACATGGACAAACCTATTCTTGGAATGCTTATGGGCGATCCTGCAGGTGTCGGACCTGAGATCATCGCCAAGCTCATTGTTAATGGTTTCACACAGGGATTGTGCAATCCTGTCTATATCGGGGACAAACGTATTCTGGAGAGAGCCTTCGGCATCATCGGAAAGAGTGCTCCGATCCGTGTGATCGACAAGGTCGCCGATGCTGATTTCGCCTCCGGCGAGGTCCAGCTGATCGATCTGCAGGATGCCGATCCTGCAAAGTGCCCGGTCGGACAGGTTTCCGTCGAGGGCGGAAAGGCTTGTCTCGACGAGCTTACACTTGCCGCAGATCTCTGCAACAAAAAAGAGATCGAGGGCTTCTGCTTCGTTCCGCTGAACAAGGCCGGAATGAAGGAGGCTGGTCTCCACTACGAGAGCGAGCATCATTATCTTGCCCATGTCTTCGGACTTACAGGTCCGTTCGGCGAGATCAATGTGGTTGGTTCCGTCTGGACAACAAGAACAACCAGCCATATCCCAATCAAGGAAGTTTCGCAGAATCTTACGGTGGACAAGATCTACAGAGCCATCGTTCTGTGCAATACAACACTTAAGAACAGTGGAATCGCAGCACCCAGAATCGCTGTCGCAGCCCTCAACCCGCACTGCGGTGAGAACGGACTGTGCGGACGTGAGGAGCTGGATGTCATCAAGCCGGCAATCGACAATGCCTGTGCCGAGGGAATTGTCGCATCCGGTCCGTATTCCAGCGACATCCTTTTCATCAAGGCTTTCAGAGGAGATTTCGACGGTGTGGTCACAATGTACCACGACCAGGGACAGATCGCCCTCAAGCTCCGCGGATTCGACGAGGGAATCACAATCGGAGGCGGACAGCCTTATCCGATCGTCACCTGCGGACATGGAACAGCCTATGACATCGCTGGAAAGAACATCGTCAAGACAAGTTCATTCGAGAACGCGGTCAAGATGGCAGCAAAGATGGCTAACCACATGGCCGGCAGGAGCTGATAATGGCAGAGACTACTGAGAAAACAACAGGGAAGAGGGGAGTGTTCACCGTAATCTCCGACCATCTTCCGCAGATCATCCCCATCTGCACGTCGGCCATCGCAATCATCTGGATTGTGCTGGGTCTCAAGCAGTACGGATTCTGGGATGAGTTCAAAGGTCCCAAGACCGGTTTTTTCCCGACAATCATCGCCATTGTCATGCTTGCCATAAGCATCTTTGCCCTGATCACCTCAGGAAAGGCAAAGAAGCCCGAGTTCGATAAAGAGAACTGGATGGCAGCTCTTGGAATGCTTGCCATGGTTCTCATGTCCTATGTCATCGGCATGGAGCTTTCAATCCTTGCATTCATGATCCTTTGGCTGAAGGTCTATGAGAAGTGCACATGGAGAACAACCATCGTGGCTACTGTCATTGTCATGGCACTGGTCATAGGTGCGTTCCGCTTCTGGCTCGGAATCCAGTTCCCTATGGGACTGTTCGGTCTGATGTTCGGTTGAGGAGGTAGGACATGTCTAACTTTGCTATGCTTTTCCGCGGCTTCTCAGTCGTATTCACATTCCAGAACATCGCGGTCTGTCTTCTTGGAGCAATCCTCGGACTGATCGTCGGAGCCATGCCGGGAATCGGATCCCTTGCAGGTGTAGCACTTCTTCTGCCTCTTACCTACAAGTTCAACCCCACAACGGCAATCATCCTGCTCGGATCACTTTACTATTCGAACATGTACGGCGGATCTTTCAGTGCAATTCTTCTGAACATCCCCGGTGACAGCCCGGCTGTCATGACAATGCTCGACGGTTATCCGATGGCAAAGAAGAAGAAAAGACCGGGACAGGCACTGTTCACGGCCAACCTCGCATCGTTCGTCGGTGGAACCATCGGAATGATCATCCTGACCTTCCTGGGCCCGGGCCTTGCCAACGTAGGACTTCATTTCGGACCCCAGGACATGACGGCTCTTCTTCTGGTTGCAATGACCAGTATCGGCTGGCTTGTCGGAAAGAACCCGACACAGGGTGTCATCCTGACCATGCTCGGAATCCTCCTTGCCTGTATCGGAATGGACCCTCAGACCGGAGCTCCCAGATACAATTTCGGAAACATGCACCTGATGGGTGGAATCCCGTTTGTACCGTTCGTAATCGGAACAGTCGGATTCTCGCAGGTCCTCAGACTGATGTCGGAGAGAAACGACAAGGTCGACGAGGACAAGATGGTCAAGCAGAAGCTCACCATCCGCGGATCCATGCTCACCGGCCATGACGTCAAGAGACTTCTGCCGCCGGCAATCAGATCCGGTGTCCTGGGAACATTCGTCGGAGTCCTTCCCGGAGCAGGTGCCACAACCGGTGCATTCCTCGGCTATGCCATGAACAAGGCATTCAAGAGCGAGGAACCGTTCGGAACCGGAGCCATCGAGGGAATCGCTTCCTGTGAGGCTGCCAACAACGCTGCCGCCGCCGGAGCTTTCGCACCGCTTCTTGCCCTGGGTATTCCGGGATCCGGAACAGGTGCTGTCCTTCTGGGAGGCCTGATGATGTGGGGTCTCAACCCGGGACCGCTGCTCTTCACGAACAATCCGGATTTCGCATGGGGACTCATCGCATCCCTGTTCCTGGCCAACCTGCTGACGCTCATGATCTCCATCGGAGTCATTCCGTTCCTGATCAAGATCCTGACCGTCCCTGTAAAGGTCATCATCCCGATTGTCCTGGTTATCTGTATGGTCGGTTCCTATGCCAACACATATTCGATGTACGGAGTCGTGGTCATGATCATCGCAGGTCTTGTGTCGTACATCTGTGAGAAGAGCGGTTACAGTACCGCACCGATGCTGCTGTCGTTCGTCCTTGCTCCGCTCCTTGAGAACAATATGAGAAAGGCGTTCATCACCAGCCAGGGTTCCGTGGGAATCTTCTTCACCAGCCCGATTTCATGTGCTTTCATGGTAATTCTGTTCGCAATCGTGCTTACACCGATCATCCGTGGAATCATCGCATCATCAAAAAAGAAAAAAGAGGCCTGAGGCCACTTTATAGAGAAGAGAATTAAAAAGGAGAAAGAAATGAAGAAAATAGCATTGTTTGTATTTGCATTGTTATTAGTTTTCTGTTTTGTCGGTTGTAAAAAGGCATCAGAAAGCACATCAACGACAGCCAAGTCCTCTGCCGCATCATTCACACCGACAAAGGATATCACATGGTACTGCACATCCAAGCCAGGCGGAGGATCAGACATCTATACCCGCGCCATCTCCGATGCAGCAGTTGCAAACGGTTGGCTCTCAAAGGCTCCTCTGATCAACTACAAGACAGACGGTGCAGGTGAGGTCGGAAGAAACGAAGTTGCAAACACAAAGCAGAACGCAGACTACACCCTGCTGACATTCAACAGCGGCGACCTGATGCCGATGGTTGCAAACACTCCTAACAGAATCAAGAACTTCACACCGATCGCCATCATGGCAACCGACAAGCAGCTTCTGTTCATCAACCCGGAGAAGGCAAAGTACAAGACATTCGCAGATGCTCTCGCAGCTGCAAAGGCCGGAACACAGGTTGTCATCGCCGGTTCAAAGGGCGACGACCTTGAGCTTTACGGAATGCTGATCAAGGAGCTCGGTCTCAAGGAGAACCAGCTTGCTTATATCACAAACGATTCAACAGCAGACGCTATCACAAGCGGACTCGGCGGACACGTTGACCTTGTTATGTCCAAGCCGGCAGCAGCCAGCGAGTACGTCAAGGCCGGAATGCTCGTTCCTGTCCTTGCACTTTCCGATTCAAGATTCGCAGGCGATCTCGCTTCAGCTCCCACACTCCACGAAGTCGATGCCCAGTACAACGATGTCGAGCTTCCTGTCTGGAGAGGAATCGTAGGACCTGCCGGCATGAGCGAAGAGGCTGCAAAGTTCTATTCTGATCTTGCAAAGAAGGTTTCAGAGTCCAAGGAATGGATCGAGGGATATCTCGAGAAGAACTCTCTCAAGAGCTCATTCATGGATTACAAGGAGGCCAAGGCTTACATGGAGAAGTACGAGGCTGACTATCTGAAGAAAATCGGTAAGTAATAGTACTGACATTCAGAAAAACAGTGGGACTGCCTCCGTGGCAGTCCCATCACTGTATTCTGATACATGATACGGAGGATAAGATGAAGAAAGTCATGCTGCTTCACACGGTAAAATCCGTTTTCGACACCTTCGGACCTGCCCTGTCAAAGGTCATGGGTCCGGATGTGATCATCGACAACATGCTGGATACGTTCCTTGCTGACGATCCCGCAAGACACGGAGGGGTTTTCTCGACGTCGAACAGGCTCAGGCTTGTCCATGATCTGGAGAGCGCCCAGCTTGCGGAACCGGATGTGATTGTGGTCACATGCAGCAGCCTTTCTCCGTATCTTCCGACTCTCAGACAGTATATCAAGACCCCGATCATCGCCGTGGACGATGCCATGTGCAATGCCGCACTGGACAGGGGCAACAGGATAGCCGTCCTTGCAACAGCGGCAAGCGCCCTTGAGCCCGCACTTTGGAAACTGCGTCTGTTCGCGCAGGAGAGGGAAGTGAAGGTTGACCTTCAGAGCTTCTGCAATCCTGATGCGATCGCCGCCCTCAAGGCAGGCGACAGGGAGACCCATGACAGGCTTCTTCTCGAGATGGCCGGTATGGTGGACAGGAAGTGCAATGCAGTTGTGCTTGCCCAGGCTTCCATGGCCGACATGAGGGAGGAGGTTGAGAAACTGACCGGAGTCAGCACATTCGCGTCACCTGATCTTTGCCAGGCTGAGGTGAAGAGGTTTCTTGACAGGATCTGATTTCAGAGAGCAAGACCTTCGGGATAGGGGGAGTGCATGACGTGCTCATAGAGAAGCACCTTGCACTCCTCTTTTTTTCCCTCGTGCAGGAGGCGCATTATCTGCTCGTGCTGGATTGTGTAGTCCTTCAGGGCTATTCCGTACAGGTTCTGGTTGATTCTGAGCTGCTGGATCTTGGCTTCCAGATGCTCGTACAGATTGATGAGGGCACTGTTCTCGGATGCCTTGATCAGCTCCAGATGGAACTTCGAGTCATGCTCGAACGAAAGGGCACGGTCGCCGATGTCCAGGGCATATTGGCACTCTGCTGAACAGCGGGCAAGGTTCCTGATGTTGTTCTCAAGGGACAGGGGAGTGATCAGGTCTACGGCAAGACACTCGAGATGGATTCTGACATAGGCTATGTCGGCGGCTTCCTTCTCGCTGATGGTGGCGACCTCCGCATAGCAGCGCGGCTTGATCTGGACAAGACCGTACTCGCTCAGTCTTCTTACAACCTCGCGGATAGGGGTGCGGGACACGCCGAACTGTCTGGCAAGAGTTTCCTCGGGAATCTTCTCTCCGCCCTTGAGCTTTCCGCTTAGAATCTGAGCCTTGAGCAGGTTGTATATTTCGTCTGAAAGATTCTGTCCTTTGGTTTTCATGGGTCCGCACCTCTGATTGTGTTCAATTTTTTCTTCTATATATACATTATAACGCCGTTTCGGGCAATATCAACAAAATCTGTATACAATTTTCTATTTATATTGGTCATTATTTGTCGTCCAGGGAATTGAGAAACGGCATGTACTGTATTATGTACATTTTATTTCTTTCTGTCAAAAAAAACTAAAACAAGTTTAGTGAAAATAATTGTTGATTGTATACAATTCATGGTTTATACTGACATCACAAAAGGAGGAAAGAGATGTTAGTTGATCTTTGCTTTCCCATTCAAGAGCACTGGAGATACAGCAAGTTCCACAGGGAGATGCTGAGTTCCAAAGAGAAAGGAGACTTCTGGGAGATCACCGGTTTCACAATGGGATCCCACTGGTTCTCTCATATGGATTTCCCCAGACACACCGGACCAGAGTATCCCGACAGCGAGGCTTTTCCGCTTGAGGCCTATAACGGAAAGGCAAGCGTCATCGACCTGACCAGGCCCGATCTTAAAAACCACGGTTTTACGGTTGAGGATATGGAGAAGGCTACGGCCGGCAGAAAGCTCCAGAAAATCCTGCTTCTGCGTTCCGACTGGGAGAAACAGTCCGACTGGAACACCACCGATTTCTGGGACAATGCACCCTTCATGACACCCGAAGCCCTTGAGTGGATTGTCGCCAAGAAGCCTACCTGCGTCGCCTTCGATTTCCCCCAGGACTATACGATCAGAGAGGGCCGGTTCAGAAAGGTCACCCCGGATGACCAGCCGTCCCACACGATCCTTCTCAGGAACAACAACATCCTGCTGGTCGAATATGTCCATAATTTCGACAAAATCGGCGCAGACGAATGTGAATTCATCTGTCTGCCTCTCAAACTGCCCCACATCGACGGAGGACCTGTCCGCGCTGTAGCGAAGGTCTGAAAAAGGAGTTCAAATGGATAAGACGAAACTGGAGAAGTTCACGGGATATTGCAAGATATTCCTCGGAATCCTCCTCCTGATCTGGATTCTGCTTGAGAACGTGGTTGTCATCAACCGTTACGTCTTCAAGAAAGGTATCGCATGGAGCGAGGAGATTTTCGTTCTGATGTTCAACTGGTTCATCTTCATCGGAACCGCACTTGCCAGCATAGATGACAGACATATCGCCATCACGCTGCTTGCGGACAAGCTCAAGGGAAAAGCCCACGACATACTGGTGATCGTGCAGAACGTCCTGTTCGCCATCTTCATCGCCGTGGTCTGCGTCCAGAGCTGGAAGATTGTCGGTCTTCAGATGGAAAGGAATCAGATCACATCGATTCTGAGCATGCCGATGTGGTTCACGACCATCGCAATGGCCCTGGGATCGGTTGCATGGTTTTTCATCGTAGGGTGGAGAACCGCACTGATCATCAAGGGATTAGGTAAGAAGGAGGTGAAGGCATGAGCAGCATTCTGATGATTGTCCTGTTTCTGGTAACTCTGTTCGCCGGTATTCCCGTAGTCGGAGCTATGGGTCTTGCGGCAATAGTATACATCCAGTTCTTCACCAGCATTCCGATGAGCATCGTGGCAAACCAGATGCTCGCCGGTGTCGCATCCGTTCCTCTTATGGCAATCCCGTTCTTCATTATCGCCGGTGCCCTGATGGAGAAAGGCGGTATCTCAAAGAGAATCATCAACTTCGCCAACTCTCTGGTCGGTTCCCGTTCGGGCGGACTCGGAATGGTCGTCATTATCGCCAGCGCATTCTTTGCGGCGATGACCGGAAGCGGAGCCGCATGTGTCGCCGCCATCGGCGGAATGATGATCCCTGCCATGAAGAACAACGGTTATGATGTGGACTTCGCATGTGCCCTGCAGGCAGCAGGCGGAACGCTCGGTCCGATCATCCCGCCAAGCATTCTGATGGTCCTGTTCAGCTGCTGTACTGCAAACTCCGTCGGAGACATGCTCCTTGCAGGTCTCTTCCCCGGAATACTGATCGCCGGTGCCATGATGCTCGTCACATACATCATCTCGAAGAAGCGCGGCTACAAGGGAAGCGGAAAGTTCTCATGGGGAGAAGTCTGGAAGTCATTCAAGGAGTCCGTCTGGGCCCTTCTGACACCGGTCATCATCCTCGGAGGAATCTACTCCGGTATCTTCACCCCGACAGAGGCCAGCGCAGTCAGTTGTCTGTATGCAATGATTGTCGGACTGTTCGTCTACAAGGAGCTCACGTTCAAGGATCTTCTTGCATGTCTGTACAAGTCCGTCGGACTCATCGGTCAGATTCTGAGTATTGTTGCAACCACTCAGCTGTTCAGCTGGATTCTCACCCGTGCCGGTCTTCCACAGATCATCGCACAGTGGTGCATGTCCATCAGTTCCAACCCGGTCGTGTTCCTGCTTGCCATCATGGTGATCCTTCTGATCGTCGGATGTTTCCTGGATCCCGTCCCGGCAGTTCTGATCTTCGCTCCGATCCTCACACCGCCGGCAGTTGCCATGGGTATCAGCCCCATCCAGTTCGGTGTCGTGATGGTCACTACATTCTGTGTCGGACTGATCACACCTCCTGTCGGAATGACGTTGTTCGTATCCGCCGGAATAGGTAAGCGGCCGGTCCTTTCGATAAGCAAGCATATCCTGCCGTTCATGCTGGCCATGCTCGGCGCCATAATACTGCTTGTCCTGGTTCCCGGAATAAGCACCTGGCTTCCTTCGATTGCCAAGGTCAAATGATTTATAAAAACGAAATGAAATGAAAAAAGGAGAGATTTCATTATGAAGAAAGTATTTGTTTTACTTCTTATGGTACTGATGGTTGCATCCATCGCTTTTGCAAACGGTGACGGAGAGTCGAAGAAGATCGAGCTTGCCGCAACAACAGGCGGAATGTCCGCAGACAGCCCTGCCGGAAAGGGAATGGCACTTTTCGCACAGAAGGTCGCAGAGTATTCCAACGGCACAATCGAGATCAAGGTCTTCTATGATACTACTCTCGGAAACGCTACTTCCGCTATCAACGGAATGGTCCAGGGTTCAGTCGACCTTCTGGTCTGCGGTGACTCCTACTATTCATCACTGGTTCCTGAAATCCAGGGATTCGAGCTTCCTTATATGTTCTCATCATATGCTGAAGCAAGAGAGACTCTCGCCGGCAAGGCAGGCGACTACATCGATTCCAAGCTCCAGGCAAAGGGTATCAAGGCCCTCAGCTTCTGGGAGATCGGTTTCCGCCAGCTGACCAACAACAAGAGAGAGGTCAATTCTCCTGCAGACCTTAAGGGAATCAAGCTCCGCACACTCGGTGCTCCTGCCCAGGTCAAGGCATGGGAGGCCGCAGGCGCAATCGTCACGCCGATGGACGTTTCCGAGCTTTATTCCGCAATTCAGCAGGGTGTTGTCGACGGACAGGAGAACCCGCTGAGCGAAATCAAGGCACAGAGATTCTATGAGGTCCAGAAGTACATGTCACTCACAGCCCACGTCTATACCCCGATGCTTTTCAGCTGCAGCACAATCGCATGGGACAGACTGACAGCAGAGCAGAAGGAGATCCTTCTCAAGGCTGCCAAGGACGCACAGGCTGAGGTCTACAGAATCAACGACGCCAACGAGACAAGCCTCCTTGCAGAGATCAAGGCTGCAGGAGTCAAGGTGAACGAGAATCCTGACCGTGAGGCTTTCAAGGCCGCAATGGCTCCGGCTGCATACGAGCAGTTCCGCGCACAGAACGGAAACGACATGCTCGCCATGCTCGGCAAGTGATGCCAGGTAACTGAAACGAGAAACGGGTCATCTCATGAAATATGCGGTGACCCGTTTTTTCTTTTGTATACAATAATACTGTCATTTGACCTCAGTTCTGCTGTCGAAGGAGATAATCAGTAGTTGTATTTTTAATGACATATTTGAATAAAAAGATTTGACAGCAGAGAACCGATATGGTAAAAATATTGTATACAATAATTGTTTTCCAAAAACAAGGGGGATAATATGACTGTAAAGGATTTGCTTAAGAATCCGGACCGCAAGTTCAACGCGGACGAGCTTGCAGCTCTGGCAGCAGAGTTCCGTCTTGAAGCCTGGGATGTTCTCCATCAGCGCGGAACCGGCCACTGGGGTGGTGCGGCAAGTGCAATGGAGCTTACCACAAGCCTCTATTTCAACCGCCTTAATATTCGTACCAAGGAGCCCAGATGGGAGGACAGGGACCGCTTCATCCTCAGCAAGGGTCATGCCTCAATCAATCTCTACACGGTACTCGCACACAGGGGATTCTTCCCGGCAGAGCTTCTTCCCACCTTCAGGACACTGGGAAGCAAACTTCAGGGACACCCCACAATGAACAAGCTTGAAGGTGTTGACCTGTCAACCGGAGCCCTCGGACACGGACTGTCAGTCGGACTCGGAATGGCATTGGCCGCAAAGCTTTCCGGCAAGGACTACTGGACATACGTCATCACAGGTGAGGGATGTCTGAACGAGGGTCAGAGCTGGGAGGCACTGATGTGTGCAGCCAAGTACAAGCCCAGAAGATTCGTCCTCATGGTGGACTACAACAAGGTCCAGCTTGACGGAACCGAGGACCAGATCATGCCGATGGAGCCGCTTCGCGACAAGCTCGCAGCATTCGGATGGAACGTCTGCCCGCAGACCTTCGACGGAAACAACACCGCCGACATCCTCAGGTCCTTCGAGTGGATGGATCAGGACGAGGTCTGGCCGAAGGTTGTCATCTACGACACAATCAAGGGCAAAGGCGTATCGTTCACGGAAGGGAAGAACACCTTCCACGGAGCTGTGATTGACGACGACAGCTTTAACAGGGGACTGCCCGAGCTTAAGGCTGATCTTGAGAAGAAGGAGGCCAGACTATGAGCATTGCAATGAGAGACGCATTCGGAAACAAACTGTTGGAACTCGGTGCAACCCATCCCGAGCTGGTCGTCCTTGATGCCGATGTTTCCTCATCGACAAAGAGCAAGGTGTTCGGAGCCAAGTATCCCGACAGATTCTTCAACGTCGGTGTCGCAGAGCCCAACCTTGCCGATGTGGCGAACGGTCTCGCAACCTGCGGTTACCATGCCGTTGTCAACGCATTCGCCATCTTCCTGTCACTCAAGTCAACCGACCAGATCAGGAACGTCAGCGCATACAACAACCTTCCCGTGATCTATGCCGGTGCTTACGGCGGACTTTCGGATTCGTTCGACGGAGCCAGCCACCAGGCAATCGAGGATATCGCAATCATGCGCAGCATCCCCGGGATGCAGGTCATCGTTCCTTCCGATTCAAGACAGGCCGAGCTTGCACTTGAGTACGCACTCACACAGAAGGGACCCGTCTACATCAGACTGAACCGCAACGCCATGCCCGACCTTCCCGAGCCGGCTGATTTCGGCAGCGCAAACGCCATTCTCCTCAGAGAGGGAAAGGACGTCACCATCGCCGCAAACGGAATCACAGCATCGTTCGCAGTCAAGGCTGCGGAGAAGCTGGCGGAAGAGGGAATCGATGCCGAGGTCTTCTCGGTCCCGTTCGTCAAGCCGCTGTGCATGGATGTCCTGGGAAAGAGCATCAGGAAGACCGGTAAGCTTCTGACTGTAGAGGAGCACGTGCTCGACGGCGGATTCGCCAGCGCAATCTGCGAGAAGATCATGATGAGCGACCTGAGACCGAAGTTCGATGCCATCGCCATCAAGGGTTTCGCAGAGACCGGACCGTATATCGATCTGCTTGCCAAGTACGGCATCAGCGCAGAGAACATCGTCGCAAGAGCAAAGGCTCTTCTTGCCTGAGAGGTTGAAGTATGAAACTAGGTGTTGCCATTGCCGGAGCTGAGGCTCTCCCAAGCGCATTCGTGGTCTTCCGCGGAATAGACCAGTCCATCAGAAAGGCATCGGCCCTGGGTTATGACGGGGTCGAGCTTGCCCTGATGCGTCCGGAAGAGATCGACAAGTCCCATCTCAAGGCCCTGCTGAAGGACACGGGGATGGAGATATCTGCCATCTCCAGCGGACAGGTCTGGGCCGCCAGACACCTTTGCTTCACGGAAGAGGACAAGGAGAAGAGGGAGGAGCTCAAGAGGACTTTCTGCGGCTTCATAGACCTGGCATCCGATTTCGGTCAGATGGTCAACATCGGAAGAACCCGTGGCGGAATCAACGGAAGGGACATGAAACTCTGTGAGGAGCTGTTCGTGGACATGGCCAGATACCTGTCAGAATATGCCCAGAAGAGAGGCGTGACGTTGATCCTCGAGCCCGTCAACAGGTACGAGATCGACTTCGTCAACAATCTGGACGAGTGCGTGGAGCAGATCAAGCTTGTCGACAGGCCGAATTTCTCCATGATGCCCGACGTGTTCCACATGAACATCGAGGATGCCCACATCGGCGAGGCATTCATCAGGAACAGGGATTACGTCAGCTATGTTCACTTTGCGGATTCCAACAGACATGCGCCCGGCGACGGACACATGCCGTGGGACGAGGTGTTCGATTCCCTCAAGGCAATCGGATACAACGGATGGACGACGATCGAGATTCTTCCGTTCCCTGATCCGGACACAGCCGCAGAGCGCGGTGTGAAGTTCATCAAAGGCAGATACGGAGAACATTACAACAACTGACAGGAGATTTCTCCTGAACAAAAAGCCAGGACATGGTATCATGGTGATAACAAGGGGTTTCTGATGAAAGACTACATTATCTACATGATCCTCCTGGCTTTTCTTCTTTTCAACCTCTACGTCATGCTTGTGGGACAGAGAAGGAAGAAGATGTCGGCCGCCGATGTCAAAAGGCAGGAAGGCGAGCTTGGCAGGATCGCTCTCGAGGAACAGAAGAAGCACGGAATCAAATTCACGGCACACTCGACCTACATGAACGACAAGGGAAAGGTCATCCTCGCCGCCATAGACCCCAAGAAGAGGGTTCTGGGAATCTTTTTCGGCGACAACGTCCAGATTATCCCATATGACGACCTGGAGGGAGCCAGGGCAGTGAGCAACTGCGATGAGAAATACCTGTATTCGATCGATGTCGAGATCACACGGAAATCAGGAACCGTAATCTCCTATCCGTTCGCAACGGAGAAGAGACGCAAGAAGGGCTGGATATCACAGTTCATAGAAAAGGACTCGGGAGAGTTCGTAACGGCGGTCAACAGCCTTATCGGGGACGGTGAAAAACCCTCTGCCACACAAGAATAATATAATTTTGTTTGCAACAAGCATCCCATCATGTATGATTGTCTCATGGGTATAAACATAACTACATTCGGGGAGATTCTCATCGATCTCACCCAAGATGCAGTAGACGGAAACGGGGTAGTCCATTTTGCAGCGAATCCTGGCGGTGCGCCGGCCAACGTCGCTGTCGTAGCCTCAAGGCTCGGAGCGGTTTCGGGTTTTGTCGGCTGCATAGGAAAAGACAATTTCGGTGACATTCTAAGAAAGACTCTTGTGGACAACAATGTCGACATCAGCGGCCTTCAGGTGACATCTGATGCAACTACGACTCTTGCCGTTGTGATGGTGGACGGGAAAGGGGAGAGAAGCTTCTCCTTCTGCCGCAATCCCGGAGCTGACACGATCATCGACGGAAACAGGGCTATGGAGGCGGTCAGGGGCTCGGGAATAGTCCATTTCGGAAGCGTGAGCCTTGCCGCGGAAAACTGCCGCAGCACGATAATCGATGTTGTCAGACATGCACGCGAATCGGGAGCCCTCATCAGTTATGACCCGAACTACAGGCCCACGCTCTGGAAAAGCGAGGCCGATGCCGAAAAGTGGATGCGCGCCGTGCTTCCTCTGTGCGACCTTGTGAAGATCAGCGAGGAGGAGACCTTGCTCATCACGGGAAAGCAGGGTTGTGAGGAAGCTGCGCAGACTCTGATCGAATCGGGTGTCAGGTTGGTTCTGGTGACCCTCGGCGGGAACGGCGCCTACTGGAGATACGGCAACCTTTCCGGTTATGTTCCGGGATTCAAGGTCAAGGTTGCGGATACAAACGGTGCCGGAGACACGTTCTTCGGAGCATTTTTGAGCAGGATTGCCGCAAGAGGCGGCATCGAAGGCCTTTCGGCGGACGAAATGAACTGTTTCGTGAAATTCGCCAACAAGGCGGCATCCATCACTACAAGCAGACCCGGAGCCATCCCGGCCATGCCTACGTTGGATGAAGTGAACAGGGAGATGAAGTGATGGACAGAACGAAATGGGAGTATGAGTTCTCCAGACGGTTCCACCGTCACGAGGACGAACTGAAATGGCTTTACTGCGAGCTCTACGGCAACGACACCGGTGCATACGACTATTTTGCCGGAATGCTTTACAGGTCCTGGTGTGAGAGACCTGAGGAACTCAAGGAGATAGACAGGGCAAGGGAAGCCTTCCCCGAATGGTACAAAGGACATACCCTGATCGGCATGCTGATGTACGTCAACGCATTCGCAGGAAATCTGAACGGAGTAAGGTCCAATCTGGACTACATCGAGGACTGCGGGGTCAACTACCTCCATCTGATGCCTCTTCTGGAAAGCCCTGAGGGCAGAAGCGACGGAGGCTATGCGGTAAGCGACTTCCGCAAGGTCCAGCCTCAGCTGGGCACGATGGAGGACCTGAGCAGGCTTACAGCCGAATGCCACAAACGCGGCATCTCCGTCTGTCTTGATTTCGTGATGAACCACACCAGCGAGGACCACGAATGGGCGAAGCGGGCCAGGGCAGGCGAGAAGGAGTATCAGGACAGGTATTTCTTCTACGACAACTGGGACATTCCGAACGAGTTCGAGAAGACGGTCCCGCAGGTCTTCCCCGTGACGGCTCCGGGCAATTTCACATGGTGCGACGAGGCGAAGAAAGTGGTAATGACCACATTCTATCCCTACCAGTGGGACCTGAACTATGCCAACCCCGTTGTTTTCAACGACATGACGGACAACATGCTGAACCTCTGCAACAACGGCGTGGACATAATCAGACTTGATGCCGTTCCTTACATCTGGAAAGAGCTGGGGACAAACTGCAGGAACCTGAAGCAGGTCCATTCCCTGGTCCGCATGATGAGGATCGTGTGTGAGATAGTCTGTCCCGGCACCCTGCTTCTGGGCGAGGTGGTCATGGAGCCCAGCAAGGTCGTCCCGTATTTCGGAACGGTGGACAAGCCCGAGTGCCACCTTCTGTACAACGTGACCACCATGGCATCCATATGGCACACGGTGGCAACAAGGGACGTCAGGCTTCTCAGCCACCAGATGGAGCAGGTCTTTGTCCTTCCGAAGGAGTATACGTTCCTCAATTATCTTAGATGCCATGACGACATCGGATGGGGCCTTGATTACGATTTCCTCCACTATCTGGGACAGGACGAGGCCATGCACAAGAAGTTCCTGAACGACTTTCTGACCGGAAACTGGTACGGAAGCCTCTCCAAGGGAGAGCTTTACAACAATGATCCAAGACTGAAAGATGCAAGACTTTGCGGCACCACCGCATCGCTTTGCGGTATCGAGACGGCCAGACAGATGAAGGACACCAAGGCCCTTGAGACGGCAATCCGCCTGGATGTCATGCTCCATGCCCTGATGTTCACCATCAGCGGAGTGCCAGTTCTGTACAGCGGAGACGAGATTGCCCAGGAGAACGACTATTCCTACCATGACAATCCGCTGCGCTGCGAGGACAGCAGATATCTCCACAGAGGGGATCTGAACTGGGACAGCGTGAAAAAGCGCAAGAGTCACAGGACCGTTGAGGGCAAGGTGTTCAGGTCCGTCAAGAAGCTGGAGGAAATCTGGTCAAAGGATCTGGCGTTCGACTCATGTGCCGACACATGGCTCCTGAAGACATCAAACAACCATGTCATGGGAATAGGGCGCTACTACAAGGGCGAGAAGGTTCTGGCCTATTTCAACTTCTCCGATACCAGCCAGCAGGTCTGGCTTACGGACAGCATCGGCCACAGGGACATGTGGACAGGAAAGATGGTTCCGAATTCCTATGTGGACATTGAGCCTTGCGGATTCAGATGGCTCAAAACCAAATGATTATGGAGATTTCTATGGGTAAGATCATATTTCTGGACATTGACGGAACACTGACCCAGCCTGGGTGCAACGTTCCTCCCGAGAGCGCCATGGAGGCAGTCAGAAGAGCCAGAGAGAACGGACACAAGGTCCTTCTGTGCTCCGGACGCAACCCGGCCATGATGGATCCGGTCTACAGGCTGGGCTTTGACGGAGCTGTAGCCGGAGCCGGCGGCTATGTTTTCGTCGGGGACAAGGTCCTTTTCGACTGTCCCATGCCGGATGAGGATTTCAGACTGGGCATGAAGCTTCTGGGAGACCAGGGTGTCTTCAGGACAATCGAGGCAAAGGACATGTCGTACGGAGACGAGGAGCTGGGGGATTTCCTTGCCCAGGCGGGCGAGGGCAACAGCGAGCTTGTCAGATGGCGCAAGGCGCTGGCCGAGCAGCTGGACATCCATCCGATCTCCGAGTACGACGGAAGACCGATCTACAAGATCGTCTTCATGTGTACATCGGCCTCCCAGCTGGCAGATGCCAGGGCGGCTTTGGAGAAGGACTACAACTTCATTGTTCAGGATGTTGCGGCCCACAAGTGCCTGAACGGCGAGCTCATCAACAGGAAGTTCGACAAGGGCAAGGGTGTGAGGATCATCGCCGACTACTTCAATGTCCCGCTGTCGGAGACCATCGGTTTCGGTGACAGCATGAACGACCTGGAGATGATTGAGACGGTAGGAACCAGCGTCTGCATGGAGAACGGCAGTCCTCTTCTGAAGGAGAAGAGCGACATGATCTGCCCGCGTGTGGAGGAAGACGGGCTGTACAAGGGCTTTGAGAAACTCGGGCTCATATAATTCAATTTACAAAATGTTCTGCATACTATAACATGGCAGGTACTGTTGGGTTATAAAAACAGAAAAAACAATGAGTTAAAACATATTTCAGGAGGAAAGGATGGCTCTCGACTACAGAAAATGTGCCGAAGAGATTGCCGCCAACATCGGCGGTGGATCCAACGTGATCAGCGCCGCGCATTGCGCCACGCGTCTGAGACTGGTAATTGCCGACAACGGCAAGATCAACAAGAAGGCCTTGGAAGAGGTTGAAGGTGTCAAGGGAATGTTCGAATCGAACGGACAGCTTCAGCTCATCATCGGAACCGGAACGGTCAACAAGGTCTACGATGAGTTCCTTGCGGTCACAGGTGTTTCCGCAGCAACAAAGGATGATGTGAAGAAGGCGGCAGCCACAAAGATGCCGGTCTGGAAGAAGATTCTGAAGACTCCGGGCGACATCTTCGTTCCTATTCTTCCCGCAATCGTCGCCTCAGGTCTCATGATGGGACTTGTCGAGGCTCTGGCAAAGGCAATCCCGTCGTTCGCCAGCTCCGGTTGGTTCGGATTCCTGGACATGGTGGCCAACACCGCATTCGCACTGCTGCCGGTCCTCGTAGCAGTCTCTGCCGCGAGAGTGTTCGGTGCCAACATCTTCCTCGGCGCGGTCATCGGTCTTATGATGGTCCACCCGGGTCTCATGAACGCATGGACGGTGACTCCCACGAACCAGCCCAATGTCTGGGTATTGGGTTTCCTGAAGATATCGCAGGTGGGATATCAGGGCCACGTCATTCCTGTAATCCTTGCGGTCCTTGTTCTGGCGTATCTGGAGAAATGGCTGCATAAGCACGTTCCCGAGATGATCGACCTGTTCGTCACACCTCTGGTATCCGTGCTTGTCACTGCATTCGCCACATTCGTCGTCATCGGTCCCATCTTCTCTGTCCTTGAGAACTGGGTCCTCGCAGGCGCACAGTGGCTTGTCACATCCACGGGCGGAATCGGAGCCATGATCATGGGTGCCCTCTATCCGTTCACCGTTGTCATGGGCCTGCACCACATGTACAACGTCATCGAGGCCGGAATGCTTTCATCCGCAACACTCGGTCTGAACATCTGGATGCCCATAGCAACTGCAGCCAACTTCGCACAGTTCGGAGCCTGTCTTGCTGTCGCAATCAAGTGCAGGAACAAGAGGCTCAAGTCCGTCGCTCTTCCCAGCTCGCTCTCAGCTTCTCTGGGAATCACTGAGCCGGCCATCTTCGGTGTCAACTTCCGCTTCATGAAGCCGTTCATCGCCGGTGTCATCGGTGCTGCTGCAGGAAGCCTCTTCGGCTCACTTGTCCGCTTCACAACCTCTGTCAACGTCACGAACACAGCCGGCGTAATCGTCTACCACGCCGGAGACAAGGTTCCTCTCGGAGCAACGACATACGGCGTCACCGGTATCCCGGGACTCCTTGCAATCAACAACATCCCGCTTTACTGCATCCTTCTGCTGATCTCCGCAGGCATCGCATTCGCAGTTACCACAGTCATCTGGAAGGAAGATGCACCTGCCGCTGAAGAGGGTAAGGAAGCAAAGCACACAGCTCCCGTCAAGGAGCAGGCCACAGTCATCCGCTGCAAGAACGGTGTCGTCCTTCAGCCTGTCGAGGGTGTGGTCATCAAGAGAGAGGACATTCCCGACGAGACATTCGCTTCCGGCGTTCTCGGAAACGGAATCGGAATCCAGCCTTCCACAGAGATTGTGGTGGCTCCGTTCGACGGAGTTGTCTCATCGGTTGCGGAGAGCAAGCATGCAGTAGGTCTGGAGAGCAACGGAATGGAGCTTCTGATCCATGTCGGAGTCGATACCGTCAACATGAAGGGTGAAGGCTTCACATGCCTTGTCGCCGAAGGTGACCAGATCAAGGCCGGACAGCCTCTGATCAGATTCAGCCGCGACAAGATCAAGGCCGCCGGTTACAGCGACACTGTAGCTGTGCTGCTCACGAATGCAGATGATCTGGAGGATGTCGTGTGCGGTTGACCGCACACGCATCTTCCATCAAAAACGGAGGAAATAATGAAGACTTTTGAGTACACAATCACAGATCCTGTTGGAATCCACGCACGCCCGGCAGGAATTCTTGTAAAGGAAATCAAGAAATATGCATCCACAGTCACCATCACAAAGGGTGACAAGAGCGTCAATGCCCTGAAGCTCATGGCTCTCATGGGAATGGGCATCAAGCAGAACGATACCATCACCGTCACCGTCGAAGGTGCCGATGAGGACACTGCAGCCGCTGAGATCGAGGCCTTCTTCAAGAACAATCTCTGAGAAGAGGACGACAGAATCGGGAGTAATTTATGATTTCTATTCAGGGAAAGGGTGTCTCCAACGGAGTTGCCCTCGGACCGTTATACTTCTATCAGAGAGCCAAGAGCACAGTCACCAGGACCACCGTCACCGACACGGAAGGCGAGTGGGCACGCTTCAAGGCAGCCCAGGCCAAGGCCATGGACCAGCTCGGTGAGCTTGCCGAGAAGGCGAGGAAGGAAGCCGGTGACGAGGCGGCTCTTCTCTTCGAGACCCACCAGATGATGGCGGAGGACCTCGACTACGAGGAGTCCATCCAGAGCGCTATCTGCGACGGCCATCTGAACGCCGAGGCCGCTGTCTCGGACACCGCAGACCAGTTTGCAGAGATGTTCGCATCTATGGATGATCCGTACATGCAGGCAAGATCCGCCGATGTCAGGGATGTCTCCTCAAGAATCATCTCCATCCTCTGCGGCGCTGTCCAGGGCGGAATCGATTCACCGGTTCCCGTAATCCTGGCTGCAGATGACCTTGCCCCGAGCGAGACCGTCCAGCTGGACAAGTCCAAGATCCTCGGCTTCATAACCGAGGGCGGAAGCGGCTCAAGCCACACCGCAATCCTCGCCCGCACAATGGGTATTCCGGCAATCATAGGTGTCGGAAACCAGATGAAGGCCGAATATGCCGGCCGCGAGGTTATAATCGACGGCTCCAACGGCAATGTCATCATCGATGCCGAGGACGACGTCCGCAAGGTCCTTCTGAACAAGATGGAAGAGCAGAAGAAGGCCCGCGAGCTTCTGGAGCGCCTGAAAGGCCTGCCCAACGAGACCCGCGACGGAGTCTCCATGCGTGTGTTCTGCAACATCGGCTCCCCGGACGACGTCCACGCCGTGCTGTCCAACGACGCCGGCGGAATCGGTCTTTTCCGCTCCGAGTTCCTCTACCTTAACTGTGACGACTATCCCACCGAGGACCAGCAGTTCGAGGCCTACAAGCGTGTCCTTTCCGACATGGAAGGCCGCGAGGTGGTCATCAGGACTCTGGATATCGGCGCCGACAAACAGATCGGTTATTTCAACCTTCCTGTTGAGGAGAACCCCGCCATGGGCAACCGTGCCCTCCGCATCTGTCTGAACAGACCTGAGATCTTCCTCACACAGCTCAGGGCACTTTACAGGGCATCCGCCTTCGGAAAGCTGAGCATCATGTTCCCCATGGTCACCAGCGTCTGGGAGGTCCGTGAGGCCAAGAAGATGTGCGAGCGCGTCAAGAAGGAGCTCCGCGAGGAAGGACAGTCGTTCAGCGATGACGTGAGCATCGGAATCATGATCGAGACTCCGGCCGCTGCCGTGATCAGCGACCGCCTTGCCAAGGAAGTCGACTTCTTCTCATGCGGAACAAACGACCTGACTCAGTACACTCTGGCTTGCGACAGACAGAATGCTGACCTGGGAAGATTCTTCAACCCTCATCACACAGCTGTTCTAAGGCTGCTCAAGACAGTCTGTGACAATGCCCACAAGAACGGGATCTGGGTCGGAATCTGCGGAGAGCTTGGTGCGGACCTCAGCCTTACCGAGACGTTCCTGTCAATCGGAATCGACGAGCTCAGCGTGTCGCCACGTGCCGTTCTGCCTCTGAGACAGAAGATCCGCGACATCAACGTAGCCAAGGTCAGGGACAAAATCCTCAAGACCCTGATGAGCGACGAGCAGGAATAAGGTTTCCGTTGCGGTTTTCAGCCGGTGGTCAGAATCATCCGACCATCGGCTTTTTTGTTCAGACCCGAAAACGTGAATTCGCCGGGGGACAATGATGAGACGAGGCGACATATCTTTCTGACAGGTGCCGAGACGAAGCGTTAAATTCCGGTAGAAATCACGTTTTCAATATTTGTTGTGGACCTTTTCGGCGAAGCACATCATATCCTTCACCTTCACCACCGTTCCATCATCCAGAACCGCCTTGCCTGACATGCGTCCGAACACCTGATGCTGGTCCGACACTATGACCTTGTAGTCCAGGCATGCTGCCCTGTCCAGAACAGGCACGAAGTCCATCTCGAACCTTCCGTCGGATGATGTGAATGTCCAGGGTTTCATGTAGCTGTCGTCCGGGATGTTGAACGTTATGTCGTCCAGCTTGTGGGCCTTTCCGTTGTAGAAAACCACGTTCTCGGAAGCTGCGGCCGTGTTTCCGAACCCGTAGCCGATGTTGAACCCGAAGCTGTTTCCGTCTATGTCCGCATTGCCGGACCCCCAGAACCAGGTATTGTCGTAAGTCCAGACTCCGCGTCCCCAGTCCAGTGTTCCGAAGTCCGTCCTGGGGTTGAATTCATACTTCCTGCCGTCGAACTCCATCCATCCGGATGCCCGCATGCAGTTTATCTTCTGGTTGTAGTAGAAGGCGTGCTTCTTGTCCCACGGGGTTGCAATCACCATGGTATCCATGTCCGGCTGCTGCAAGGTGATGTCGCAGGAAAAAGGCTTTCCGTCGCAGAAGTTTCCGAAGCTGCATTTTATGGTCCTGGTGTTCTTTCCTACATCAAAGGACATCTGCAGCCTTTTGTCCTCGTATTTGGTGGAACTCTCAGATGAACTGGCCGGAAGTCCGATCTTTCCCATCGGGAATGCATTGAGCACGGTCTCCGTGTGTTCCCACGGCTTTTCCCCGAATGTCAGAAGCGAAACGGACTGCAGCCCGATGTAGCCGTCATCCGAGATGGTGAACGCTCCTGCGAAGCTGTCGCTCAGCACCAGATAGTAGTCCCACTCCTTGATCCTCCATTTCGGGGCCCTGATCATTTTCCTGTCGTACTTCTGGACCATTCTCCTGGACCACCCCGGTTCACGGAGTTCGCCGGAATTGTCAAGAAGGAGCTGCTCTGTCACCACCTCATGATTGCGCTGCATAGTTTTCCTCCATCCTGTGATGTCTCATCCTGTATTATCGCACGGATTCCGAAGTCCTGTGATACAATGTAGGTCATGGAAATAAAAGATGTTGTCAGACTTCTGAAAAGCGAGATGATCCCCGCCATGGGCTGCACCGAGCCGGCCGCCTCGGCCCTTGCAGGCGCGAAGGCCCGGGAACTGATAGGGGATGACCGGATAAAGGGCATAGCCGTCTTTGCATCCAGGGACATTGTGAAGAATGCCATGGGTGTGGGAATCCCCGATTGCGAGCGCCGTGGAATACTCACTGCCGTTGCACTGGGAATTGCGAAAGGCGATTCTTCCAAGGATCTGAACATCCTCTCCGACCTGACACAGGAAGAGGTGGATAAGGCAGCCTCTATGTCCCTTACGCTCTCCATCGAGGAGAACGTCCCCCAGCTGTACATACGTGTGGAGATAACAGGGGAGAAACATTCCAGCAAGGTTGTAATCTCCGGAGAGCACAACAGGTTCTCCCATATCGAGCAGGACAACAAGGTTCTCGTCGATCTTCCCGCCGGTCTTGCCGAGTCCAAAAGCAGCAGAGAGGAAACGCAGGCCCTGATGCAGATGTCCCTGGAGGACATTGTCGGTTATTCCAAGGCAATCCCTTATTCCGAACTTGCTTTCATCTCCCATGACATAGACGTAAACCTTGCAATCGCAAGGCACTCGCTGGTAGGCGAGTACGGCCTGCAGGTCGGAAGGACCCTGATGGGCAATCTGGATGAGCACAACATAAGAACCCTGGACGAAGCCTTCCGGATCGGCTCCTGCTACGCGGCTGCCGGAAGCGATGCCAGAATGAGCGGTTGCTCGATGCCTGTCATTATCAACAGCGGAAGCGGAAACCAGGGCCTGACCGTGACTTTGCCGATCTACTGGGTCGGCAGATACCTTAGATGTCCGGATGAGACAATAGCTAGAGCCGTCTGCATCAGCGAACTTGTCGGTCTTGTCCTCACCGCCAGAAAAGACAGGCTTTCCGCCCTTTGCGGAGCCTTCACCGCGGCCATTGGGACTGCCTGCGGTTATGTCTTCCTCCTTGGTGGCGACATCAGACAGATGGACATGGCAATCAGGAATATGGTTGCCAACCTCACCGGCATAATATGCGACGGAGCCAAGAACACCTGCGCCCTGAAGATCTTTTCCTGTCTTGAGGCCGCGGCGATGAGCGTGAAACTGGCGCAGAAAGGTCATTCTCCGGGCAAGGAAAGCGGAATTGTCGGATCCGACAGCCTTGAGAGCATTCTCCACCTGACCAAGATCAGTTCCGAGGGAATGGAGAAGACGGACAAGACCATCCTTTCCATCATGCTTGGACAGAACGAAGGGACCTGATGGCATCTGGCGCTGACTATCTTTCGTTCATCATGGACCAACTTTCGGATTCGGATGTCTCCTCCCGTGCGATGATGGGTGAATACATCATCTACTGCAGGGGAAAGGTCATTGGGGGCATCTATGATGACCGCTTTCTGATCAAGCCCACAAAGACAGCTCTGGCCATGGTTCCGGATGCCCCCATGCAGCTTCCGTATGAGGGTGCCAAGCCGATGATTCTGGTTGAAGATGTCGAGAACCGCCAGTTCCTCCGGCATCTGGTTGAAGCGATAAGTGACGAACTGCCTGCTAAAAAATAACCTCAGTCCATCTGATGTGACCCCCTGAAGTTGTTTTCCGGTCCAACTATTGGGGTCACATCAATCATGGCAATCCGGATTATGCTTTGTTTTTTTCTCGATATAACCTTTTTGTGTCTTTTAACATAAAAAGTTATATTTGTATAACTTTTCATATAAGAAAAAGCAAAATAGGTTATACAATACAGGTATGAGCAAGATAGAAATAATAAAATCACTTGAAAAAGAGTCTGAAAGATTGTCTGAAATCGTTAATTCTGCTGACAGAACACTCTGTATGCACGAAAAAGAGAATCTGAACCTGAAAATAATCAAAGGGCGTCCTGCAATCTATCATAGGAAGGACGGAAAGCTGGTTTATGTCAGGAAATCTGACGCAAAGACAATCAGGGAACTGTCTTCTCTGTATGTAGACAAGAAGCTGAAGGCAGCGGCGGTTAAAGAAAAGAAGCAGTTGGACTGCTGTTTGGCTGTATTGCGCAAGGATCCGGAGACATCCGACGTAGACAAGGTAGCTGATAAAATCCCTGAAGAGATAAAAAGCAAGGCTGATCTGTCAGAACTGACTGCTGAAGGCTATGCCAGAAAGTGGCAGGAAGGCAACATCGTTGTGAAGAGAAGAAATTTGCACAGAATGGACGATTACCATAAGTTTAAAACCAGAAAAGGGGACTATGTAGGGTCTAAGAGTGAACTGATCATTGCCGACAGACTTTATTCTCTTGATATTCCGTACCACTATGAGATCGCATTCACACCTGAGGTGATAATTGACAAGTCAAGGCCGGTTTATGATGAGTTCGGAAGCATAGCCGGTTATGATTTCATAGGCTTCGGTCCGGATGAAAGGGATACCCTGCATCCCGATTTCTATGTCCTGAACAAAAGGACAAGAAAGGCCTACTTCTGGGAGCATCTGGGGAAGATGGACAATGCGGATTACTGCATGAAGAACTTCAACAGGTTCATGAGAATTCTGGATGCCGGTTATGTGATAGGTGAAGATCTGATTGTAACACATGAGGATTCGAAGCATCCTCTACTGCCGGAGGATATAGACAAGGTCATTGAAAAATACCTGAAATGAAGTGTTTGAGGTAATACAACGGTAATAATCAAAGGAAGAAGCAGATGATAGCGGCATGCGGAAATGACTGTTCGTTGTGTCCCAGATATGTGGGACATCCATATGAAAAGACTCCTGAAGAACTGAAGCATACAGCGGAGATATGGTTCCGGATCGGATATCGGGATACGGTTGTTTCAAATGAAGAGATTTCATGTACAGGATGCAAACCGGAGAACTGGTGCAGATACAATGTGGTGGGCTGCTGTCAGGAAAAAGGCATAGAGACCTGTGCAGACTGTCCGGAGTATCCGTGCGGGAATCTGAAGAAATGCTTTGAGGTGACGGCATCTTTCATCCCCAGGTGCAGAGAGGTCTGTACGAAGCAGGAATTCGGGCAGATGGAGAAAGCATTCTTCGAGAAAGAGAAGAACCTGGACGGATTGAGAAACCGATGACAAAAAAGAAGACCCGGAGTTGATCCGGGTCTTCTGGTAATGACTTTAAATCCATCAGGCTTTCTTCTTCTTTGTGACAATGTCGAAGATGACTGCTGCAAGAAGGACAAGGCCTTTGACGACTTTCTGATAGTTCGCATCGACACCCATGATGTTCATACCGAGGTTGATGACACCCATGAGGATTGCACCGACGATGACTCCCGGAACCGTTCCGATTCCACCGTATGCGGAAGCACCACCGATGAAACATGAACCGATGGCATCCATCTCGTAGTTGGTACCGGCGGTCGGGTTTGCGGAGTTCAGTCTGGCGATTGTGATCATTCCTGCGATTGCTGCAAGGAAAGCCATGTTGATGTATGCCGTGAAGTAGACCTTCTTGGTGTCGACACCGGAGAGGGCTGCTGCTTTCTCGTTTCCACCGACGGCGTAGAAGTGTCTTCCGATTGTTGTCTTGGATGTGATGTAGTGATAGATCATGATGACCACTGCAACCCAGAGCAGGACAACGGGAATACCCTTGTACTGGGAGAGCTTGAACATGAAGGCGAGGATTGCGACATCGATGATGACGATCCTGACAATCATTGAGGAGAAGCTTTCAACCTGATAGCCCTTGCTGATCTTAACCGCACGTCCTCTGATTGCGAGGATGGAGGAGGCGATTGCAACGACGAGTCCGAAGAGCATACATGTCAGATTGAATCCCTCCATGTGGAATAAGTCAGGAATGTAGCTGTTGAAGAGGTTGAGATACGCTGCCGGCATAGGCGCCAGGGTCAGACCGTTCAGGATTACGTTTGCAAGACCTCTGAATACAAGCATTCCGGCGAGGGTTGTGATGAACGGAGGGATCTTCATGTATGCGATCCAGAAACCCTGCCATGCACCGATCAGAAGACCGACGATGATCATTGCAACCATTGCAAGCCAGATCGGAAGCTTGGCGTTCACCATCATGGTTCCACCGACAGCACCGACGAAACAGACAACGGAACCGACTGAAAGGTCGATGTTTCCACCTGTGAGGATACAGAGCAGCATACCGGTTGCAAGAACGAAGACGTAGGCGTTCTGTGCTATGAGGTTGTTGATGTTGGCGGGAAGAAGCATTCTTCCTTTTGTTCCGATTGTGAAGATGATGATCACAAGTATCAAGACAAGGACCATGGTGTATTTCTTGAAGATCTCTTTTACCTTATCCATTATTTAGCCTCCTTATTAAGCGAACCGACGATGCATTCCATTATTGATTCCTGGGTTGCTTCTGCGGCATCGAGCTCGCCTACGATCTGACCTTCATTCATGACATAGATTCTGTCGGCCATTCCGAGAACCTCCGGCAACTCGGAGCTGATCATGATGACCGATTTGCCCATCTCTACCAGCTGGTTGATGATGCAGTAGATCTCGTATTTCGCACCGACGTCGATTCCTCTGGTGGGTTCATCCAGTATGAGGATATCCGGGGCCGCGAACATCCACTTGGACAGAAGGACCTTCTGCTGGTTTCCTCCGGAGAGGTTCGCAACGTTCACCTCAACCGTCGGGCATTTGATCCTCAGCTCCTTTTTGTAGTCGTTGGCAACCAGATACTCCTTGTCTCCGTCTATGACACCACGTTTGCTCGAGATGCCCTTCAGGTTGGCCAGAGTAGTGTTCATCTTTGTGGAGTTGATCAGGATGAGGCCGTTGCCCTTTCTGTCCTCGGTCACATACGCAAGGCCGTTGTTGATGGCGTCCTTGACTGTGTCCAGAACGACCTCTTTGCCGTTCAGTTTGATCTTTCCGGAAATCTTGGTTCCGTAGCTCTTGCCGAAGATGCTCATGGCCAGCTCGGTTCTTCCGGCACCCATGAGGCCTGCGATTCCGAGAACCTCACCCTTGCGGACGTTGAAGGAGACGTTGTTGACGACTTTCTTCTCCATGAAGATCGGATGGTAGACGTTCCAGTGCTTGACTTCCATCATCACGTCTCCGATTTCCTTGTGCTCCCTCTTCGGGAATCTGTCGGTGATTTCTCTTCCGACCATTCCTCTGATGATTCTGGCTTCGGAGATGTCGTCTGTCGCCTTGTTCAGGGTCTCGATGGTCTGTCCGTCTCTTATGATTGTGATCTGGTCGGCGACGTACGAGATCTCGTTCAGTTTGTGCGAGATGATGATGGACGTCATGCCTTCCTTCTTGAATTTCAGAAGGAGGTCCAGAAGTGCCTTAGATTCCCTTTCGTTGAGTGACGAGGTCGGTTCGTCCAGAATCAGGAGCTTGGCGTTCTTTGCCAGTGCCTTTGCAATCTCGACCAGCTGCATCTTTCCGACACCGATGTCCTTGACAAGGGTCTTGGATGACTCGCGGAGTCCGACCTGTTTGAGGTATTTATCTGCCAGATTGAAAGTTTCGTCCCAGTCTATTGCATACTTCTTGCCTCTCTCGTTGCCGAGGAACATGTTCTCGCCGATTGAGAGGTAAGGGATTAGTGCAAGCTCCTGGTGGATGATGACTATTCCTTTCTTCTCGCTGTCTGCTATTTTAGTGAATTTGCAGTGCTCGCCCTTGTAGACGATGTCACCTTTGTAAGACCCGTATGGATGAATTCCGCTCAGGACCTTCATGAGGGTTGACTTTCCTGCCCCGTTCTCACCGACGAGGGCATGGATTTCACCTTCTTCCACTTTGAGATTCACTTTGTCAAGCGCTTTCACTCCGGGGAAGGTTTTGGTGATGTTTTTCAATTCCAACAGTGTTGTGCTCAAAATGTTCAATCTCCCATCTAATAACACAATGCGGATACCCCATGACTGGAGTATCCGCTAATTTTAAATAAACCAAAAAGTTACTTGAGCTGGTCAGCTGTGTAGTAACCGGAGTCGATCAGGAGCTCCTTGTAGTTGTTGACGTCTGCGAAGACAGGCTCGCAGAGGTAGCTCGGGACAACCTTGACACCGTTGTTGTATGTTGATGTGTCGTTGACAGGAGCCTTCTGACCCTTGGCGATTGCATCAACCATCTCGACGACCTTGGCTGCGAGAGTTCTGGTATCCTTGAAGATTGACATTGACTGCTTGCCGGCGATCATGTTCTTTGTGTTGGCGATATCGCAGTCCTGACCTGTGATTACCGGCCATGCTCCCTTGTAGTTGTTCTCGAGAGCGTTCTCAACTCCGAGAGCTGTTGAGTCGTTGGAGCAGAGGACAACGTCCAGAGCCTTTCCGCCTGCATAGTAGGATGAGAGGATAGCCTCCATTCTGTTCTGTGCATTCTCTGTTGACCAGTTGGCTGTTGCGACTTCTGCGAACTCAATCTGCTTTGAGTTGACGACGAGCTGTCCGGATGCGATGTAAGGTCTTACGACATCCATTGCTCCGCCATAGAAGAACAGTGCGTTGTTGTCGCCCGGGTCACCTGTGAAGATCTCCATGTTGTAGGGGCCCTTTCCTTCCTTGAGTCCGAGAGCCTGCTCGATGTACTGACCCTGCTTTGTTCCGACCATGTAGTTGTCGAATGTTGCATAGTAGTCAACTGCATCTGTGTTCATGATCAGACGGTCATATGCGATTACCGGGATTCCCTTGGCCTTTGCTTCTGCAAGAGGAACTCCGAGTGAGCTTCCGTCGATGGAGGCGATGACGAGAACCTTGCATCCGTTGTTGATCATGTTCTCGATCTGTGAGACCTGCTGTGCGATATCGTTTCCTGCATAGAGCAGCTCGACATCATAGCCTGCGGCCTCGAGTTTGTTCTTCATGTTGGTTCCGTCCTGGTTCCATCTCTGGAGATCCTTTGTAGGCATTGCAACGCCGATGCGTGTCTTGCCGGAGCTTTCTGCTGCAGCGTTAGCGAACAGAGAGAAGCAGCATACGAGAACCATGAGTGCTACGATCAGTTTCTTCATTTTCTTTCTCCTTTTTTAGTTAGACGGCAATTGGAATGCCGCCGATTCCAATAGCAAGGTTTTTGACTCCTTGCCTTCTAGTGTCAGTATAAAATGAAAAAAACACGAAAGCAACGAAAAAATAAATAAGTTTATGCATGATAGATACTTATAGCAAATAAACCTTGTTAAAACAGCAACATTGTCATATTGGAAATCTGCTGATGCAGTTCTATTTTCATGCAACATATGACATTACATATGTAACCTGATGACAAACAAATCAGGCTTGTCCTCTTATTGATTTCAAGGGGTCAAAACAATTAATGTGAGGGTGAGGATTGAAGCCAGATGCACAAGACCTATGTAACAAGAATGCCTGACAAAGCCGGCGCTTTTCTGGTTGCCAGCCGGATAATATCCGGGCTCGGGGGAAACATCGTCAGGGTCAACTACAACAAGGCGGTTGACACCCACACACTATTCATAGAGGTTTCCGCGGATGAATCCCAGCACGTTGCCATAGAGGTAGAGCTGAGAAAGATAGGATACCTGTCCGATGAGGTGGAGACGAGCAGGATCATCATGATTGTACTCACGCTCCAGGACAGGCCCGGTGCGGTGACACCGATTCTGGATATCCTTGTGAAATACAACGTGAACATCTCCTACATGAGCTCTCAGGAGAACGGAACCGGAATCCAGCATTTCAAGATGGGACTCTTCCTCGAGAATCCCGGCGAGATGACAAAGCTGATCGAGGAGATCTCTCAGATATGCGAGATAAGGATTCTGGACTACGAGGTCACGGACAGGCTTCTGGACGGCACAGTTTTCTATGTGTCGTTCGCCAACGAGATGAGGAAGATCCTCAACCTCTCCCAGGAGAAGACCAACGAGGTCCTGATCTGTGCAAACAGGCTGATGCAGCTGATGGACGAGCAGAACAAACCCGTACTCCAGACATTCGACTACATCCGGCGTTTTGCGGAGTTCGTGCGTTCCAGAAAGGGTGAGTACTTCAGGGCCAAGGTCAGTACCGATGAGCTGTCCAAGGACTACCGGCTCCATGTGATCGAGCCTCCGTGCGGAAGCAACACATATATTCTCCAGCATGGGAACGAGCTTCTGTTCGTGGACTGCGGGTTTGAATGCTACAGGGAGGAGATGTCCGATGTCTTCCACGGCCTTTTCCCGGATTTCGAAAGCATGAGGAAGAGCATTGTCGTGACCCATGCCGATGTGGACCACACCGGTCTTCTGGACATCTTCGATACCATCTATCTCAGCCAGAGCTGCTATGACAACTTCGTGCTGGAACATGAAGGGAAGATGAACTTCCGCGAGCAGAACCCGAAGCACGAGCCGTACTGCTTCCTGAGCAAGGTGATTTCACAGTACAATCCGCCGGCATTGAAGAAGTGCCGCGTAATCGGAGAGAAGAAGGACAAGGAGATTCTTTCATACATAGGAACGGTTGATTTCGCAGGACTCAGCCTCCGTTGCTTCGAGGGGCTTGGCGGACATGTCAAAGGCGAGACAGTCATTGTCTGCGACAAGTTCAGGCTCCTGTTCACCGGAGACATCCTTGTAAATATAAAGGGATTCACTAAGGAACAGCGTGAGTTCAACTCGCTGGCACCGTTTCTGATGACAGGTGTGGACTTCGACAGCTCCATCTGCCAGAAAGGCAGGGAGGAGCTGTCTGTATCCTATCCGGGATATCTGATCTGTCCCGGACACGGTCCGGTTTTCACGAACGGCTGAGATCAGATCTCCAATTTGCCGGTGTCGTATTCCAGAAGCTGGTTCGTAAGACTCATCGGGTCTTCGAAGTGGCGCTCCCTTCTCTTGTTGATCACCGAATAGAGTACCGGTGTCAGGAACAATGTGGAGAAGGCTCCCGTAATCATTCCTCCCACGAACGTAAGGGCAATCGGCTGCATCATCTCGGCTCCGTCACCGGGGAAGAATGCCATGGGCACCATTCCGAGGATTGTGGTGAGCGTCGTCATCAGGATCGGACGCAGTCTCTGCATTGCAACAAGCAGACAGGACTGGTAGATGGGCCTCTTATGCCTGACCTCGTAGTTGATCGAGTCAACAAGAACTATTCCGTTGTTGACGACGACACCGATGAGGGCAACCATTCCCACAATAGAGAACAGTGAGAAGTCCTGGTCCATCACAAGGTGGATGATGACGACTCCGATCAGGAACATCGGAATTGATATGAAGATGATGAACGGGTCGGACAGGGACTCGAACTGGGCCGCCATGACGGCATAGACCAGGACCAGTGCCAGGACGATGATTGTGATCAGGGTGGACGAGTAGCTCTGGAACTGCTGCATGTCTCCGGACTGAACCATGGTGACTCCGTCAGGGAGGATCAGATGCTCGTCAAGCGCTGCATTGACCTTGCTCTGGACCTCGCTGGAGGCATAGCCTTCCTTGGCCGATGCGGTTATGTGGTTGACGCGCTCTCCGTTTTCCCTGGAAATGGAGCGTGCGGCCGTTCCCCTTTTGAAGGTCACGAAAGTGTCGAGTCTGACATATCCTCCGCCTGTCTTTATAAGTATGGCGCCGATGTCGTCAAGAGACTGGAAGGAATCATCGGAGAAGTTCACCGTCAGGTTGTATGTGTTGCTGCTGCTGAAGGTATTCAGTGTGGTTGCAGTCACCCCTGACAGGGCGGATCTGACGGTTGAGAGTATGGAGGATGCGGTCAGACCGAAGCTGTTTGCAAGCTCCTCGTCTATCTCGAGCTCGATCTTCGGCGAACCGTTTGCTATGTCCGTTGTGATGTTCTGGGCTTCGGGGACATATTCGGCGATTATCGAGGCTATCATGTCCGCCGCTTCCTTGGCTCTGTCGCTGTCCTTGCTGTGTATCTCAATATTGATGGTTGATCCGGAACCCCAGCCTCTGCCTCCGCCGAAACTCCAGGTTGCGGATGCGTTACCGTTCAGAAGAGGCCTGATCAGGTCCTTTATCTGGGATGCGGAAAGCTTCTGCTCGGTGATGTCGGGCAGGCTGATGGTGAGAGAACCGCTGTTGTTTCCGCCGGCACGGGCGGAGATGCTTGTCCACGATCCCTCAGGCAGGGTGTTTTCTATGAGTTCCTCCACACGGAAGACTTCCTTGAGCGTCACAGACCTGACCGTTCCCTGCGGAAGTGTAACGGAAAGGGAGACAGAATCATCTGTGTTCATTGCCGGGGTGAGGCTCATTCCGATGTTTGTGAAGAATCCCAGAGAGAATACCAGGAGCAGGACGAACAGCAGGATGACTATGAACTTGTGCTTCAGACAGTAGCTGAGGGTGCGGGCATAGGCCCTGTCCAGAAGTTTCTGGAACTTGCCCATGGCTGTGTCGATGGCTCCGAAGAACCTGTTCCTTATGGGCTTCTGGACTCTGCTGTTGACACTCAGGATGCTTCCGAAGAGTGCCGGAACAAGGGTGAGGGCAACAAAGAGAGATGCTGTCAGGGAGATGCAGACCGTAAGGATAAGGTCTCTGAACATCATTCCTATCGATCCTAGTTCGGTTCTATAGATGAGGAGAGGAAGGAAAACGCAGACTGTTGTGGCAACTGAAGCGAATATTGCCCCGAACATGCGCTTGCTTCCGAGTATTGCTGAAACGGCGGGTTTGTAGCCGGCCTCCCTGAATTTGTAGGAGTTCTCCAGGATGCAGATGGAGGAGTCGACGATCATTCCGATTCCAAGAATCAGGCCGCTCATGCTCATGCTGTTGACGGTGATTCCAGCAATGGACATGACCATCAGCGTTATCAGGATGGAGATGGGCATTGAGATCGTGATGATGAATGTCGTCTTGAATCCTCTGAGGAAGATGAAGATGACTATTGCAGCAAGGACAACGCCCATGATGGCGCTTTTGTAGACCTCGTTCATCGTCGAGGAGATCATGGATGTGGAGTTTCTCTGGACTGAAATCTGAACGCCTGTGGGAAGCTGGCTGTTGATCTCGTCCAGACCTTCGATGACCGCATTGGCAACTGACGAGGCGTTCTTGTCGGACTCGTTGGAGACGCTCATCATGACAACTGGCTCTCCGTTTATGTAGCTCATGGCGTTTCCGGATGTCGAGCTTATCACAACATCCGCCACGTCGCTGACCTTTATCTCGATGTCGTTGATGACGGTAATCACCGTCTGCTCGATCTCCTCAAGTGTCCTGAAACGCTGGTCTAGCGTTATGGAATAGCTCATTCCTTCCTGCTCGAAGCTGCCGGCCGAGCCCTGGGTGTTCCTTCCGCTCAGTGCCTGCGATACCTGGCTCATTGTCAGTCCCAGTGCATTGAGGCGGTCGGCATCAAGCCTGACTACGTACTTTGTGTTGTCTCCGCCTCTGACGGTGACATCTGCCACGCCGTCGATCCTGAGAAGCAGGTTTGCCGCCTGGTCTGATGCGATTGTCTTCAGATCCTCCTGGCTATACGGGCCGGTAATCAGCAGTTCCAGGATCTCGGAACTGGATGATGAGGAGTCGAAGCGCATCAGGGTAGGGGTGTCGGCCCATGAGGGCAGGGAACGTGATATGCTGCTGAACATATTGGTCACGGTGTCCGCCGCCTTGTCCAGATCGGTTCTGTATGAGAACTCGAGAAGGGCTGTGCAACGTCCTGAAGACGAGCTGGTGGTAATGCTCTCAAGTCCTTCTATGGAACCGAGTTGCTTCTCAAGGAGCTGGGCTACCTGAAGCTCTATCTCCTCGGGTCCTGCGTCGTTGCAGGAGACGGAGACGTACAGCATGGGCATGGATACGGAGGGATAGAGCGCTATGTCCAGTTTCGGAAGGAAAATGGATGCCACCGTACATACCAGCACGAATATCATTGTGACCAGAACCGGTCTTCTGACTGAAACTTCTGATATGTTCATACGCCCTCGTTAACGATGTTCACCGGAGCTGAATCGGAGGCACTTCCCTTGATGACGACAAGGTCGCCTTCGGAAAGACCTTCCTCGATGATTGTCTGGTTGTTGTCCGAGGCTCCCCTTACAACCGGGGTCCTGTAGGATCTGTTGTCGCGCACCACATAGACCATGTCGTTTCCAAGGTATGTGGTGAGGGCATCGTTCGGAACCACGAAGACGTTCTCATGCTTTTCCGTCACAAGCCTTGCCCTGACGAACATTCCGGCCATCAGGCG